>NZ_JBWKKH010000027.1:0-126699 GCF_056431645.1 Saccharopolyspora sp. NPDC045839 | reverse complement strand
CCGGGTGAGTACGACAAGCAGGTGTATGTGCTGCCGAAGCACCTGGACGAGAAGGTCGCGCGGCTGCACCTGGACGCGTTGGGTGTGAAGCTGACCAAGCTGACGAAGGAGCAGGCGGCTTACATCGGTGTCGACGTCAACGGCCCGTACAAGCCCGACCACTACCGCTACTGATCGAACCAGACCTGGAGCCCGCCGCGACGCGCCCGCGGCGGGCTCCAGCCCTTTTGCGCGCTCATCGAAGATTGCAGTCACTATCGCTTCAGTGATGAATGAAATTAATCGTCACGGCACGGATCTGCACCGGCCAGGAGGCGGCAGTCGTTACGCTGCTCGCATGACGCCGCAGGAGCTCAAGAACGCATGCCTCGCGCTCACCGGTGCGCGCGAAGAGTTCCCCTTCGACGACACGAACAGCGTTTTCAAGGTCACCGGCAAGATCTTCGCCATCAGCAGGCTGGGCGGTGACCCGCTGCGGGTCAGCCTCAAGTGCGAGCCGGAGCTGGCGGTTCAGCTGCGCGCGACGTACCCGGCCATCACGCCCGGCTACCACCTCAACAAGCGGCACTGGAACACGATCGTCCTGGACGGCTCCGTGCCCGATCCGCTCGTGCTGGACATGATCGAGGACTCCTACGACCTCATCGTCGCCGCTTTGCCCAAGCGCGAACGGGAAAAGCTGCACTGGAACGCGCTCAGCCGCGAGGAGTGAGGCCGCCGCCCGGTCTCGCGACCGGATCGCGCCCGAGGTGGGCGACGAGGCGTTCGCCCGGCGCGGCCTGCGGGGACCACGCGACGGGCGGCCCGAACAGGAACGGACGGGTGGCCTCGATGACGACCATCGGTGCCAGCCGGACCAGCGCCGTCGCGAGGCCGTCCGGGATGGGGGAGTCCTGGCCGCACGCCCGGGCGATGTCCCAGCCGTGCACGGCGATCTCCAGCGCACCGGTCGCGGCGGCGATCCGGCCGTCCAGGGGCAATCCGCCGACGTGGACGTCGTCCGGGTGCGCGAGGCAGGTTTCCAGCAGCACCCTGGCGCGGTTGCGCAAGGTTGCGACCGGGTCGGCGGAATCCTCGGCGTCGTCCGGAACGCGGGACGCGAGCGTGTCGGCGACAACGGCCAGCGAATCGTTGACGTGGGCGACGAGCGACCGGAGGTCCCAGCCGGCGCACGGAGTCGCGTTGGCCAGCGTCGCGGTGGTGACATCGGCCGCGGCGCCGAGGACGTAGCAGGTGGCGCGCTCCAACAGCGTTGCGGCATCGCCGAAGAGCTCCGGTTCGATCGCGGTTCGCTCGTCCACCGGACGGTCCTCCTCGCTGTTCGCCTGCGGTGCTTCCCGGTTAGACGCGGGGGCCGGTGAAAACTCATCGCACGCTCGGGCGGCGAATTCCCGGGCCGTGAGCGTTTTGGGGCGTCAAAGCGCCCCAAAACGCTCACGGGCCTCAGACGAACGGCCAGACCGCCGCGGTCAGCGCGAATCCCGTCACGCCCATGACCGTTGTCAGGACCGTCCAGGTGCGCAGCGCGCTGCCGACCTCCAGGCCGACGAGCTTCGCGAACATCCAGTACCCGGCGTCGTTGACGTGCGAGAGGCCGAGCGCGCCGGCTCCCATGGCCAGCGAGACCAGCGCCAGCCGCCCCGGCGACAGGTCGAGCCCCTGCATCAGCGGCGTGATCAGCCCGGCCGTCGTCACCAGCGCGACGGTCGCCGAACCCTGCGCCCCGCGCAGCAGGAGCGTCATCGCGAAGGCCAGGACCAGCAGCGGCAGCCCGGTGGATTGCAGCAGGTCGGCGACCGCGTCGCCGATGCCGGTCGTCACCAGGACCTTGCCGAACACCCCGCCGGCGCCGGCGACGAGGATGACCACGGCCACCGGCGGCAGCGCCGACCCCATCACCTCCGCGACGTGGGCGTGCGACCAGCCGCGCCGGATGCCCAGCAGCCAGGCGGCCAGCACGAGCGCGATGAGCAGCGCGACCATCGGCGCGCCGATGACGGTCAGCGCCTCCCGCAGCACGGCGCCCTCGGGCAGCGCGAGCTGGCCGACGGTGCCCGCGAGGATCAGCAGGATCGGGGTCAGGATGAGCGCCACGATCACGCCGAACGACGGCGCCTGCTCGGTCTTCGCCTCGGCGGGTGCCGTGGCGACCGCGGCCGCACCTCCGCCGGAGCCGTGCGGCGGGAGGTCGGGGGAGCCGTAGACCTCGGCGCGCACGTCCGGAGACATCGGATATTCCTTGCGCGTCAAGCGATTCGACACGAGGTAGCCGATCGCGACGACGACCGCCGTGATCGGCAGCCCGAGCAGCAGGATCCAGCCCAGGTCCGAGCCGATCTGCTTCGCCGCGGCCACCGCGCCGGGGTGCGGGGGCAGGAACGCGTGCACGGTCAGCATCGCCGCGCCCATCGGCAGCGCGTAGACCAGCAGCGGCTTCTTCGCGCTGCGCGCCACGCCGTAGGCCAGCGGCATCAGGATGATCAGGCCGACCTCGAAGAACACGGGGATGCCCAGGATGAACCCGGCCACGGCGAGCGCGAGGGGCGTGCGGCGTTCGCCGAAGCGCCGGATCAGCGTGTGCGCCAGCGCGTTCGCGCCGCCGGATAGCTCGATGATGCGGCCGACCATCGCGCCGAGCGCGATGATGATCGCGACGTGGCCGAGCGTGGAGCCCATGCCCTTCTCGATGGTGTTGACGAGCTCCGCGGGCGGCACGCCGCCGGCGAGTGCGACTCCGGTGCTGACCACCAGCAGGGCGACGAAGGGCTGCACCTTCGCCTTCAGCACCAGGAAGAGCAGCAGCGCCATCCCCACCGCGCCGATGCCCAGCAACACGGCAGGGCTCATCGTTGCGCCTCCTTCGGCGAGAGGAGCGTGACGACGCTGGAGTCGTCGGAGCCGCCCAGCCCGGCGCGCTCGCCCAGCAGGTAGAGCTGCTGGGCGGCCGAGGCCAGCGGGGTCGGGACGTGCGCCTGCTTGGCGATGCCGGCGACGATCCCCATGTCCTTGACGAAGATGTCCAGCCGGGACCGGACTTCCGCGCCGTCGCCGTAGGCCTCGATCATGCGGGGCCCGCGGTCGGCGAGCATGAACGATCCGGCGGCGCCCTTGCTCAGCGAGTCGATGACGGTGGCCGGGTCCAGGCCGAGCGCCCGGGCCATCGCCACGGCTTCGGCGGCCGCGGCGATGTGCACGCCGGCGAGCAGCTGGTTGATCGCCTTGAGCGCCTGTGCGTCGCCGGGCTCCCGGCCGATCTCGGTGAGGGTGGAGGCGAGGCGGTCGAGCACCGGGCGGGCCGCGTCGAGGCTGTCCTCGTCGCCGCTGATGACGATCAGCAGGTCGCCGGTGCCCGCGCGGGTGGGGCCGCCGCTGACCGGGGCGTCGACCAGGCGGGCACCCGATTCGGCGAGCCTGGCGGCGGTTTCGCGGGCCGCGTCGGGCCCGACGGTGCTGGTGAGCACCACGACGGCGCCGGGGTTCAGCGCTTCGGCGGCGCCGTTCTCGCCGAACAGCGCGGCTTCGACCTGCTGCTGGTCGCGGACCGCGAGCAGCACGACGTCGGCGTCCCCGGCGGCTTGCGCGGGAGTGGTCGCTTCCGCCGCGCCCGCGGCGGCGAGCTGGGCGCGGCGCCCGGCGTCGATGTCGAACACGGTCACCGGGAAGGCGGGCGCGAGGTGGGTGGCCATCGGCAGGCCCATGGCTCCGAGGCCGATCACGGCGATGCGGGTGGCGGAGGTTTCAGGCATTCGTCTTTCCCCGTTCTGCGGTGAGCAGGTTGATCGTGCGGACGGCGCAGGAGCGTTGCGCGGCCGTCCGGAGCGGTGCGGTGAAGTCCGAAGTGGACGGATGAGACCTGGTGAACATCACCGATGTGCGCTCGGCTGGACGCGGAGCGGCATCACCTGCCCCGCAGCGAGGCGACGACGTCGGCGAGCGCTCGCCGGTCGCCGACGTTGCCCGGGAACACGACGTACGGGGTGCCCGCGAACTCGCCGGAGACGGGCTCCCACAGCGAGACGATGCCCGGCAGCATCGTGCCCCGCACCATCGCGCGGCGGATGTCGAGGCCGGCGGTGGCGATGTCGCTGGAGGTGATGCCGCCCTTGGCCACGACGAACGCCGGGCGGTGCGCGCGGACGGCCGCACGCACGGTGTCGACCAGGCCGGCGGACACGGCGCGGGCGATGGCCAGGCTGGCGTCCGGGTCGGTGCCGGTGACCAGCGTGCGGCTGGTGCGGATCACCACGTCGGCGTCGGACATCGCCCGCGCGGCGGCCTGCGCGACCGCATCGACGTGGGCGTCGCGGGTGGCCGGATCGAGCAGCGCCGGCACGTCGAGCTCCAGCTCGGTGATGCCGCCGAGTTCGCGCAGCCCGTCGAGCTGGCTGGTGGTCAGGCCGACGTGCGAGCCGACGGCGATCAGGCCGTGCCCGTCGCCGGTGCCCATGCCGCGCAGCACCTCGCCGTCCAGCGGCGGCGCGCCCGCCTGACCGGCGCGGGAGCGGACGAAGGCCGGGCCGACCCGGTAGAGCAGCCGCTTGCCCCGGGACTCGGCGTGCAGCAGCGCGAGCGCCAGCACGCGGATGTCGTCGTCGCAGGCCGCGTCCACGACCACCGGCTGCTGGTCCTGCACGGTGTCGAGGAGCTGCGCGACCCGCTCCGGGCCGCCTTCCCGGAGATCGGCGGCGGTGATGGCCAGGACGCGGTCCGCCGGCACCCGGCCACTGGTCTTCTCGGCCACCCAGTCCCGCAGGTCCGAGCTGCGGTAGCCGAAGGTGGCGTCCTCGGCGAACTCCGTGCGCCCGGCCGGGAGCATGCCGTCGGCGGTGCGGGTCCAGTGCACCGAATCGATCGTGAACCGGCCCGCGTCGGGGAAGGCGGGGACGATGATGACGCCGTCGATCGGTTTGCCGCGCTGCGCCAGTTCTTCGGCCAGCAGATCGGTTTCGCGCGGGTAGTGGCCGCGCAGCGTCGAGTCGCTCCGGCTGGCCACCACGAAGTCGGCGCCTTCGGCGGCCGCGGCGCGGGCGAGCGCGTCGATCACCTCGCGGTTGCGGGCGTCGGCGTCGGCGGCCGACAGGCTGCGGGTGTTGGTGAGCACGAAGAAGGTCCTGCTGGGCTGGGTCAGCGCCCAGCGCAGGTCGTCGACGCCCCAGGTGGTCAGCACCGGGACGCCGGCGACGGTCTGGGTGCCGGTGGGGTCGTCGTCGAGCACGACCAGGCGCGGCCCGCCGGCCATGCGCTCGGCGATCTCGGCCGGGGCGACGGGGCGGACGGCGGGCAGTCCGGCGAGGAGTTCTTCCGCGGAGATCGGGCGGTCCTGGGGCAGATCGGGCATGGCGCTGCTTCCTGTAGGCGTGCGGAGGTGCCCACGCGGCGCGTGGGAGCGGGGTCAGCTGTCGGCGAGCACGTGGGTGCGGAGGTCGTCGGCGGTCTGGGCCATGTGGTCCGCCATCGCCTGGCGCGCGAGCGCCGGGTCGGCCGCTTCGAGCGCTCGCAGGATCTTGGTGTGGTGCGCGACGGCGTTGGCCCGGATCTCGGGCACCGCGGAGGTCTCGCGGCGGCCTTCGACCAGCAACCGGCCGAAGGGCTCGAACATCAGCGGGATGAACGCGTTGCCGCTGGCGCGCATGATCGCGTCGTGGAAGGCGATGTCGGCCTCCACGAACAGCTCGACGTCGTCGGTGTCGACGGCGTCGCGCATGTCCTGCAGCAGGCTCCGCAGTTGCGCCAGGTCGTCGTCGGTGCGCTTGCCCGCGGCCAGCTCGACGGCGCCGACCTCGATCAGCCGCCGGGCCTCGATGAGGCTCTCCGAGATCGCCGCGCTCGACCGGGGAGTGGCCGCGGCGGCCCGGATCAGCGGGTCCAGCGCGGTCCACTGCGCGGGCGGGTTGACGTAGGTGCCGCGGCCGCGCTGGATGCGCACGATGTTCTGCACGCGCAGCGCCTTGATCGATTCGCGGACGGTGAGGCGGCTGACCGCGTACTGCTCGGCGAGCTCGCCTTCCGGCGGCAGTGCGCTGCCGGGGGCGTGCGTGCCGTCGATGATCGCGCTGAGCAGCCGCTCGGCGAGTTGGTCGGACAGCGACATTGCTGCGGATCCTCCTCTAGATCAGACGTCAGATGTCTGATGGCAGCAGACGATAGGGCCCGGGCCCGGCCTCGTCAACCGGCTGGGTCACGCTGGATCGATGCAGGTCAGGGCGCCGGTCCACATAGGGCGGTCCGGTGCGCGAATTCCCCTGAGTGCTCCCGTTTCGCTTGACGCCCACGTTGCGCCGCGGTTAATGTCTCCGCCACGACAGGCATAGACGAAGAGCCACTGTCAGCGGTCTTCGTCGTGCCTTTTTTCGTTTCGCCGGATCGCTGCCAGTGCCTTCCCTTGAAAAGGTGGCGATCTGTGGCCTCACCTTCGAACACGGTGGCGGGGACGGTGTCCGGCCCCTCCGACGTGGTGGCGTTGATCAACAAGCTGGAACGGCTGCCGAAGAAGGCCAGCCTGATCTGGTACCTCATCCTCGGCGGGCTGTTCCTCGACGCCTACTCCAACGCCGCGCTGAGCGCCGGGCTTTCGCCGATGGTGAAGGAACTGACGCTGACGCCCGGACAGGTCGGGCTGCTCACCGCCACGGCGCCGGCCGTGGCGATCCTGTTCAACCCGGCCAGCGGTTGGCTGGCCGCCCGGATCGGGCGGGTCAAGCCGCTGCTGCTGGCCAAGCTCATCGGCGTCGCGGGCGCGCTGCTCACCGCGTACGCGGGCAGCTTCGAGACCGTGTGGGCCGGCCGCGCGCTGGTCGGCGTCGCCTACGGCATCGACTTCGCGGTGGCGATGGCGATGCTCGCCGAGTACACACCCGCCAGCCTCAAGGGCCGGCTGAACCTGTGGCAGTGCGTCTGGTACATCGCCACCACCTCCAACCTCGCGCTGACGCTGATCTGCTACAAGCTCGGCATCGGCGCGGAGATCTGGCGCTGGTCGGTCGGCTCGGCCGCGGTCATCGCCGGGGCGCTGTTCGTGCTGCAGCTGGTGTTCCTGGTGGAGAGCCCGTCGTGGCTGGCATCCCGCGGGCGGCTCGCGGACGCCGCGCAAAGCCTCCGCCGGATCTACGGGTTCGACGCCGTCCCGGGCGACCGGGCCGAGGCACCCGCCGAGGTGCAGCAGTCGATCGGCTTCCGCCAGTCGGGCGTGCTGTTCCGCAAGCCCTACCTGCCGCGGACGATGCTGTCGACGCTCATCTCGCTGACCCAGTCGATGCAGTACTTCGCGATCGGCTGGTACCTGCCGGTGATCAGCCTCGCGATCTTCGGCGAGCAGTTCGAGAAGGCCACCGTCGGATCGATGATCTTCAACGCGGCCGGCATCATCGGCGGCGCCGTCTCCGCCTACGCGGGCCGTCGGATGGGCCTGCGGATGAGCTCGGCGGTCGGCTACGCGATGGCGTTCGTGCTGCTGCTGGTGCTGGGACTCGGGTTCGGCAGCCTGCCGACCGTGCTGGCCTTCACCGTGCCGTTCCTGTTCATCTTCTTCCACTCCGCGGGCCCCGGCGCCAACGGCAAGTCGATCGCGGCCCTGTCCTACCGCAGCGACATCCGCACCCTCGGCACCGGCATCACGGGCATGCTCGGCAGCTTCGGCAGCGTCGTCGGGCTCTACGTGTTCCCGCTGATCAAGGAGTCGATGGGCCTCGGCCCGACGATCGCGGCGCTGGCCGTCGTCCCGCTGCTCGGGCTCATCACCTGCGTTGCCATCAAGTGGGACCCGACGCGCAGCGGCATCGACCCCGACGACGAGGTCATCGACCTGCTGCCGGCACCGGTGCCGGCCACCCGCTGACGGCGCAGAAAGGCACCAGCATGAGCAGTTCGCAACGAGGCGTGCTGTCGATCGACGAAGGCTCGACCGGCACGCGCGCGGCCGTGGTCACGGCGGACGGATCGAGCGGACCGTCGTACTACCGGCCGATCGCCGTGGTCCACCCCGACCCGCTGCGGGTCGAGCAGGACGCCGGCGAGCTCTGGCGGCACACCCTGGAGGTGGCGCGGCAGGCCGTGGCGTGGGCCGCGGACAGCGGCGTCGAGATCGTCGGGGTGGCGCTGTGCACGCAGCGCGCGACCGCGGTCCTGTGGGACCGCGTCACCGGGCAGCCGCTGGCCCCCGCCGTGGTCTGGCAGGACCGCCGGTACGCGGCGGAACTCGAAGTGCTGGCGCAGCAGTGGGATCCGGTCCTGCTGCCGCGCACCGGCCGGCCGGTCGGCAGCCGGTCGCCGTTCCTGTGGGCCGCCAGGCAGATCGCGGAGAACCCGGAGGCGCGGGCGGCCGCGGACGCCGGACGGCTGCTGTTCGGCTCGATCGACACCTGGCTGAGCTGGAACCTCAACGGAGGCACCACGCACGCCGTCTCCGCCAGCAACGCGGCGGCGCTCGGCGGCTACGTGCTGCGCGAGCACGCGTGGGATCCGGACTGGCTCGCCGCGGTCGGCTACCCGCAGGAACTGGCGCCGCCGCTGTCCGACGACGACGGCGACTTCGGGTGCACCGACCCCGAGGTGCTCGGCATCCGGGTGCCCATCGCCGCGGCGATGGGGGACCAGCACGCGTCGCTGATCGCCCTGGGCGCGCTGGAACCCGGCCAGGGCATGTGCATGCACGGCACCGGCACCTTCGTCGGCGCACTCACCGGCGACGAGCCGGCCGACGCCGCCAACGCCGTCGACGGCGTGCTCGCGCTGGTCGGCTGGCGCTCCGGCGGCCACAGCCGCTTCAGCCTGGAGGCCTACACGTCGACGACGGGTTCGGCGCTGCGCTGGCTGGTCGAGGACCTGCAGCTGTTCGACTCCGCAGAGCGGATCAGCGAACTCGCCGCCACGCACCCGCGCGACCGGGACACGTGGTTCGTGCCCACGCTCGCCGGGCTGCGGACGCCGCTGGCGGTGCCCGGCGCCCGGGCGTGCCTGACCGGCCTGAGCCTGGCCACCACCCGCGCCGCCATCGCCCGCGCCGTCCTGGAAGGCATCGCGCACTCCGTGTGCGACACCGCCGACGGACTCCGGTCCACGATGGACGGACCGCTGACCCGGCTGCGCGTCGGCGGTGGGCTGGCGGCCAGCGACGCGCTGATGCAGAGCCAGGCCGACCTCTCCGGCATCCCCATCGAGCGGGTGGCCGACTCCGCCACCGCGAGCCTGCGCGGCGTCGCGTACCTCGCCGGCGTCCGGCTCGGCCTGTGGGGCTCGCTCGACGAGGTCGTCGGCGCGCGCCCCGTCGGCCGCACCTTCGAACCCGCGACCACCGACCACGAACGGCAGGAGCTGCGCGCCGAATGGCAGCGGGAGCTCCGGAAGTCACTGCCCTGAACGAAGAAGGAACATCATGATGAAACTGCCGTCCCGACGGCCCAACTCGGCCGCGGCGAAGGCCACCCCCGGCGCTCCGGTGATCCTGGACCGCCGGCGGGCGCTGCGGCGACTCGCCGACGCGGAATTCGACGTGCTGGTGATCGGCGGCGGGATCACCGGCGCCTACACCGCGCTCGACGCGGTCTCCCGCGGATTCTCCGTGGCGCTGGTGGAACGCGACGACTTCGCCTCCGGCACGTCGTCGAAGTCCTCGAAGATGGTGCACGGTGGGCTGCGCTACATCGAGCAGGGCAACGTGAACCTGGTCCGGCACTCGCTGCTGGAGCGGCACCGGTTCCGCCGCAACGCGCCGCACCTGGTGCAGCGCCTGCCGTTCCTGTTCCCGATCCTGGAGCAGGAAGGCGTTTTCGACCCCCGCATCGCGAAGGCCTTCGAGGGTCTGCTGTGGACCTACGACCTGGTCGGCGGCTGGCGGATCGGGCGCCTGCACCAGCGGCTCACCCCCAACGAGGTGCTCTCCCACGCGCCGACGCTGCGCGCGGAACAGCTCAAGGGCGGCTTGATGTACTACGACAGCCGCACCGACGACGCCCGCCTCACCCTCACCGTCATTCGCACCGCCGCCCACCTCGGCGCGGTCGTCGCCAACGGGGCGAAGGTCGAGCGGCTGCTCAAGGACGGCGGCCGGGTGCGCGGCGCCGTCGTCCACGCCGACGGCGAGGACATCGACGTGCGCGCCCGAGTCGTGGTGAACGCGACCGGCGTGTGGACCGACGAACTCGACGTGCTGGCCGACGACGCGCACCGCCCGCAGGTCCGCCCGGCCAAGGGCGTGCACATCGTGGTGCCCTGGTCGAAGATCCGCAACGACTGCACGGTCACGGTGCCGATCCCGGGCCGCGCCCGCCGCGCGACCTGCACCCGCTGGGGCGATGTCGTCGTCCTCGGCACCACCGACACCGACTACGAGGGCTCCGTCGACGACGTGCACTGCACGCGCGAGGAGATGGAGTTCCTCCTCGACGGCGCCAACGTCGCCTTCAACAGCGGCATCACCGCCGACGACGTGCTCGGCAGCTTCGGCGGGCTGCGCCCGCTGGTCGGCGGCAAGGAAGGCGCCACCCTCGACATGCGGCGCGACCACCACATCAGCGTGGGCGGCGGCGGCATGGTCACGGTGACCGGCGGCAAGCTCACCACCAGCCGCCACATGGGCGAGCTCGTGGTGGACAAGGTCGCCGGGCTGCTCGGGCGGAAGACCCGCAGCCGCACCACGAAGCTCCCGCTGCTCGGCGGCGCCGGCTACGACCCCGAGGCGGTCGCCGCCTCCGGCGGCACGGCCGCCCACCTCGGCGGGCGCTACGGCACCGAGTCGCGCTTCGTGAGCGCGCTGATCGCCGAGGACCCCGCGCTCGCCGAGCCGCTGGTGGCCGGCCAGCCGCACCTGAAGGCCGAGGTCGTCTACGCGGCGCGGTCCGAGATGGCGCGCTCGGTCGACGACGTGCTCTCCCGCCGCACCCGCCTGCGGCTGTTCGCCCGTGACGCCTCCGCGGCAGCCGCGCCGGTCGTCGGTGAGCTCCTCGGCACCGAGCTCGGGCTCAGCGCCGACACCATCGCCGGACAAGTAAGCAGCTACCGGGCGGACATCGCCCGCGAGAAGTCGATCCTGTTGGGAGAGAAGGCATGATCAGCCGCCAGACCATCACCCACCCGTTCAACCGCGGCAAGTACGTCGTCGGAGCCCCGACCCCGCCCCGCTACGGCGCGGGCACCCCGGTCGGCAAGGGCGCGGCGTCGCTGCAGACCACCGCGGTCGAGGTCCCGGGCGCGGTCGTGGAATCGCTGCGCGGCATCGCCGACGCCGTGCACACCGACCGCGACGAGGTCGTGCTGCGCACCCGCGACTGGTGGGCGGGTTCGATGATCGGCGAGACCGCCGACAGCCCGGCCACCCCGGACGCGGTGATCGTCGAGGTCAGCACCGTCGAGCAGATCCAGGCCGTGACCGGGCTGTGCAACGAGCACACCCTGCCGCTGACCGTCTCCGCCGGCCGCAGCAACGTCACCGGCGCGGCCCTGCCGGTCTTCGGCGGCGTCGTGCTCGACGTCTGCGGCCTCACCGGCATCGTCTCCTTCGACGCGGAATCGCAGGTCGTCGAGGTCCGGGCCGGCATGTTCGGCGACGTCTTCGAGCAGGAGCTGCAGGAGGTCCACGGCGCCACCACCGGGCACTGGCCGTCGGCGTTCGCGATCTCCACCGTCGGCGGCTGGGTCGCCTGCCGCGGCGCCGGCCAGCTGTCCACCCGCTACGGCAAGATCGAGGACATGGTCGTCGGGCTCGACGTGGTCCTCGCCGACGGCACGCTGGCGACCTTCGGCGACTACCCGCGCGCCGCCACCGGCCCCGACCTGCGGCAGCTGTTCGTCGGCTCGGAAGGCACCCTGGGCATCATCACTTCGGTCCGGCTGCGCACCCACCCGCTGCCCGAGTACGCCAAGGCCATCGCCTACGGCTTCGACACCTTCGCCGAGGGGCTGGAGGCGTGCCGGCTGATCATGCAGCGCGGCGCGACCCCGGCCGCGATGCGCCTCTACGACAAGCTGGAGAGCGGCACCCACTTCGGGCACCCCGACACGAACCTGCTGCTGATCGCCGACGAAGGCGACCCGGTGATCGTGGACGCGAGCATCGCGGTCAGCGCCGAGGTGTGCGCGGAGCAGGGGATCGAGCTCGACGGCCAGGCGGTGTTCGAGCGCTGGCTGGACGAGCGGATGCTGGTCGGCAAGTCCGCGGACGGCTTCACCCCAGGCCCCGGGTTCGTCGCCGACACCCTCGAGATGGCCGGGCCGTGGGCGAAGCTGCCCGCCATCTACGACGAGGTGGTGGCCGCGATCTGCGCGGTGCCCGGCACGCTGGCGTCCTCGGCGCACCAGTCGCACGCCTACACCGACGGCGCCTGCCTGTACTTCTCGCTGCGCGGCGAGGTCGAGCCGGAGCAGCGGCGGCAGTGGTACCGCGCGGCGTGGGACGCGGCCAACGCGGTGCTGATCCGGCACGGCGCGGCGCTGAGCCACCACCACGGGTCCGGGCTGCTGCGCGGCCCGTACCTGACCGACGCGCTCGGCTCCGGGTTCCCGGCGTTCGAGGCGGTGAAGAACGCGCTCGACCCGCGCGGCGTGCTCAACCCGGGCAAGCTGGGCCTGCCCACGTCGTTCGGCACCGGGCCGCTCGACTGAACCACCGGGTGGGTAAGAGTAACGGGCATGAGTGAACCTTCCACGCGTCCGCGCCGACCGCTGAACCCGCTGATCGAGGCGGCTTTCGCGGACGTCCCGGTGTGCGCCTCGGTGGTCGGCGCGGCGCGGGTCAAGGACTTCGCCGCCGCGCCGGCCGCGGTCGGCGTCCTGGCGTCGATCCCGGTGGGCGAGCTGCCGAAGGTCGTCCGGGTGCTGGTGCACCTGAAGAAGACCGTGTTCGTCAACATCGACGCCTGCCCCGGCCTCGCCCAGGACCGCGGCGCGATCGACTTCCTGACCGAGATCGGCGCGCAGGGCGTGGTCAGCACCCGGGCCGCGCTGATCGACCGCGCCGGGGCGCTGGACATGCTGACGATGCAGAAGGTCTTCGTCACCGACCGGTCGAACCTCAACCGGAGCCTGGAAGGCGTCGGCCGGAGCAACCCGGACCTGGTCGAGGTGATGCCCGCCCCGATCATCCCGTGGATGCCCGAGGAGGCCCGCCGCGTGCTGTCGCCGTTCGTCGCGGCGGGCTTCGTCACCGACGTGGCCGGGGTGGCGCACTCGCTGGCGATGGGCGCGGTCGCGGCGGCCACCTCGGATCCCGGGCTCTGGTCGCTGACCCGCGATCGGCTGCGGGACGGGAAATGACCCGCGCACAACACTTTCAACAACGGAGAGCCATGAGTTTCGTCGTGATCGCACGGTACGTCACCAACCCCGGCAAGCGGGACGAGGTGCTGGACCTGCTGGCGCCGATGGCCGCGGCGTCGCTGGCCGAGCCGGGCTGCCGCCGCTACGGCCTGCACGCCGGCACCGACGACGACGTCGTCGCCATCGTCGAGGAGTACGACACCGAGGCGGACTTCGCCGCGCACTGCGAATCCGAGCACTTCAAGCGGATCGTGCTCGGCCAGGTCGTGCCGCTGCTGGCCGAGCGCGTGGTCACCCGCTGCGTGCCGGTCGCCGGGGCGGGCGCGTGATGCGGGTCCGCGCGGCAGTCCTGCGGGAATCCGGTCGCGAAGCGCCCTACGCGGCGTCGCGGCCCATCGACGTCACGACGCTGGAGCTCGACCCGCCGGGGCCCGGGGAACTGCTGGTGCGGGTCCGGGCCGCCGGGCTGTGCCACTCCGACTTGTCGGTGATCAACGGCTCGCGGCGCAGGCCGCTGCCGATGGCGCTCGGGCACGAGGCGGCCGGCGAGGTCGTCGAGGCCGGCGCGGGCAGCGGTTTCGAGCCCGGCGACCACGTGGTTCTCGCCTTCGTGCCGTCCTGCGGCGACTGCGAGCGCTGCGTGGCCGGCCGCCCGGCCCTGTGCGGCCCGGGCGCCGCGGCGAACGGGCAGGGCGCCCTGCTCGGCGGCGGCATGCGGTGGCGGGCCGACGACGGCTCGCGGCCGTACCACCACCTCGGCGTGTCGGCGTTCGCCGAGCACATCGTCGTGTCGGCCCGCTCGGCGGTGAAGGTCGACGCCGACCTCCCCTTCGAGATCGCCGCCCTGTTCGGCTGCGCAGTCCTGACCGGTGCGGGCGCGGCCCTGCACTCGGCGCAGATCCACGCGGGGGAGAGCGTCGCGGTGTTCGGCCTCGGCGGCGTCGGCCTCGCGGCGCTGCTGATGGCGAAGGCGTCCGGAGCGTCCACATTGGTCGCCGTCGACGTCGTCGAGCACAAGCGGGAGCTGGCCGCCCGGCTCGGCGCGACCCACACCGTGGCCGGCGGCCCGGGGGCCGTCGAGCGGATCCTCGAGATCACCGGCGGTGGCGCCGAGAAGGTGATCGACACGACCGGCGTCGCGCCCGTCCTGCGGCAGGCCTACGACGCGACCCGCAGCGGCGGCACCACGGTCACCGTCGGCCTCCCGGACCCCGAGGCGCAGCTCTCCCTGCCCGCGCTGAGCCTGGTCGCGGAGGAGAAGACGCTGCGGGGCAGCTACCTCGGATCGTGCGTGCCGAGGCGGGACGTGCCGCGCTTCATCGAGCTGTACCGGTCGGGCGCGCTCCCCGTCGACGCGCTGCTGTCCCACCGCCTCACCCTCGACGAGATCAACGAGGGGTTCGACCGCCTGGCCGACGGCACCGCCATCCGCCAAGTCGTCGTCCTCTGACGGCGCCGCCCGGGACCAGCGAGAACCGCCGGTCCCGGGCGGCTCGCGCGGTGCGGCCGGTGTTCAATTTCTGAACAGTTGCGCGGGCACGCCGAACCTAAGGTGATCGTCGCCACACCCGGTGCCGAGAGGGCGACGATGACTTCGCACCGCGCGCCCCGCGCCACCACGCGGCCACCGGACGAACCCGGCCCCGGGCTCACCGGGCGCCGACGATCAACGGCACGGCGCGCTCGATCCGCAACGTCGACCAGGTGCTGACCATGCCGGGCATCACCGACGTCGCGATCATCTCCACCGGCGTCGCGGTGCGCGGCGAGACCTTCGGCCAGTGCATCGACGCCGTCCGCGCCCTCGACGTGACCTGGTTACCGGGCACTGTGGACGGTGAATCGGACGAGACGTTGCTGCGCAAGCTCAAGGCCGCGACACCGCCGGTCAAGCCGGCGCTGCCGCTGACGACCGCGGTCGACGCCGAATTCACGTTCGCCTTCCCCATCAACCACCACGACCCGCTGCGCTTCGAGCCGCTGCCGCGCGAACCGTCCATCCCGCAGTCGCCCACCGACGGCCTGGACAAGGCGTTCTGAGGAGCCCTCATGCCAAAGCACACTTTCAAGCTCAACGGCGAACAGGTCACCGTGGACGTCCCCGGCGAGGTGCGTTTGCTGTGGGTGCTGCGCGACGTCCTCGGCGTGCGCGGACCGAAGTACGGCTGCGGGCTCGGGGTCTGCCAGGCCTGGCAGGCGCCGACGCGACCGAGTAGCCGCGCCACCGGTGGGCGGTCGGCCGAGGCCGCCGTCCACCGGCGGCGCGGTTTCGCTGTCAGCTGGATCGGTTGCCGGGGGCGGAGTCGACCATGGACGCTGATCGCATGGTCGCCTCCGTTGCAGTGCTGTCCGACATCCACGGTGTCCTGCCCGCCCTGGAAGCCGTCCTGACCGAACCCGACGTTGCCGCGGCCGAACGGGTGGTGCTCACCGGCGACATCGCCGCGGGACCGCAGCCCGTCGAGGTGCTGGACCGCCTCGCCGAGCTCGGCGAACGCGCGATCTGGGGGCGGGGCAACGCCGACCGCGCCTTGGTGGCGCTCGCCCGCGGCGACGGCCTCGACGTTCGCGGATCGATCGCGGAGTGGGCCGCGGCGCAGTTGCGCTCCGACCAGGTCGCGCTCCTCGACGCCCTGCCGCATCCCGTGACGCTGCGCGTCAACGGATTCGGCGACGTCCTGTTCTGCCACGCGACTCCGCGCGATGACGACGAAATGGTCCTCGTCGACTCGCCGATGGACCGCTGGGCCGAGGTGCTCGCAACCGTGCCGGACGCCGTCTCGACGGTCGTGTGCGGGCACACCCACATGCAGTTCGTGCGTCTCGCCCACGGGCGCCAGATCGTGAACGCCGGAAGCGTCGGCATGCCGTACGGCCGCCCAGGTGCGCACTGGGCGCTGCTGGCCGATGGGGTGATTTCGTTGCGCCGCACCATGTTCGACCTCGACGAAGCGTGCGCGGCCGTGACCGGGGGATCGACGTTCCCGGAAGCCGGGGAGTGGGCGGACTTCCACATCCGCGCCCGCGCGACCGACGCGTACGCACTGGAAAAACTCCGCAGCCTCTGACGCGGGATGCCCTTCGACCCGGACTCGCTGCGCTGGATCTTCTCGGACTACAGCGAGATCGAGCTGCGGCCCATGGTGGAGCAGCCGCCGGGTGCCCAGCACTACGGTGTCCCCTTCCTGCTGGCCGCGCTCTTCCGCCGCCCGGCGGCCCGTTGACCACCTCGTACTACTGGCGGTGCGTGCGTTCGGAGGCATTGCACACGCACGGCTGCTTGCTTCGGTGTCGGGGGTCACAGATAATCCGAGGTTAACCTTCGTTAACGCAGCGCCGGCTCCGCGACCTCGTCTCCGGCGTGACAGGATCCGCCTCCCGCGACCTGGTGCTGGGTTCGGGCGCGGCCGTGCATCTGCGGGCCGAGAAGGTCACCGGCACGGCCGACGGCTTCCTGGTCGAGCTGACGCCCCGCGCCCGCACGCGGGTCCCGGTGCCGCGCGGCCGGGTCGCCGAGAACCGGCGAACCGGGCTGGACCAGCAGCTGGCCGAGCTGCGCAGGGGAGCGGAGCCGGTGCTCGTCGCCGGCGAACCCGGCTCCGGGCGCACCTCCGCGGCACGCGCCATCGCCGGCCCGCGGACCGTGCAGGTGCTCGACGCCGCGGACGTGGTCGTCGTCGGCGAACAGGAGTGGGCCAAGCGGCTCCGCTCGCCGAACCCGGGCGCGGAAGTCCTCGTCGTCGAAGGGATCGAGCTGCTGTCCGACGCGCTGTGCGCGGGTCTGGCGCGAATGCTCGCGGACGATCCGGGCGCGCGCCTCGTGCTCATCTCGGCGCCGCGATCCGAGCTGCCGCCGCGGGTGCTGAGCCTCGCGGCGACCTGCCCGTCCCGCGTGGAACTGCCGCCGCTGCGCAACCGGACCGACGAGTTCGTGGCGATCGCGCGCACCATGCTCGCCGAGCTCCGGGCCGACCTGCGCATCGCGCCGAGCGCATTCGAGGCGCTGATCGCCCAGCAGTGGCCCGGGAACCTCCGGGAACTGGCCGGGGTGCTCCGCGGCATCACCGAGCGGCGCACGGCCGGTGACATCACCGTCGCGGACCTCCCGGCCGGCTACCGCGACGCCGGCCGCACCGCCAGGCTGAGCAGGAGGGAACGGGCCGAACGCGACGCCATCACCGAGGCCTTGCGAGACACCGGCGGCAACAAGGTGCAGGCCGCGCAGCGCCTGGGCATCAGCCGCACCACGCTGTACAGCAGGATGCGCGCGCTCGGGGTGTCCCGTTGAGGTGTTCAGTTCTTGAACAGTTACCGCCGCGCGCGGCCGCGAACATGGTCCCCGTCACAACGACGTGAGGAGGCCGAGTGACTGCGGTGGATGAGCAGACGCCGCTGACCGCGTTGCTGCTCGGCGAGGTCTTCCAGGAAGCCGGCTTCCCGCCCGGCATGGTCAACATCATCACCGGTTACGGCGACGCCGGTGCGGCGATCGCCGCGCACGACGAGGTGGACCCAGTACAACGGTTTCGACACCGCGCTTCCCTTCGGCGGTTACAAGCAGTCGGGCTGGGGACGGGAGCTGGGCGCGGACGCGATCGATCTCTACACCCAGACCAAGGCAGTCAACGTCGCCCTGTGATTCGGAGGTATTCGCACGTGAAGACCAAGGCAGCAGTTCTGCGCGAAGTGGGCAAGCCGTTCGAGATCGTCGAACTCGACCTGGACGGCCCGGGCCCGGGAGAAGTCCTCATCAAGTACGCCGCGGCCGGGCTGTGCCACTCGGACCTGCACCTCACCGACGGCGACCTGCCGCCGCGCTTCCCGATCGTCGGCGGACACGAGGGCGCCGGGATCATCGAGGAGGTCGGGCCAGGCGTCACCAAGGTCAAGCCCGGCGACCACGTGGTGTGCAGCTTCATCCCCAACTGCGGGACCTGCCGCTACTGCTCGACCGGCAGGCAGAACCTGTGCGACATGGGCGCCACCATCCTGGCCGGCTCCATGCCCGACGGGACGTTCCGGTTCCACGGCGGGGGCGAAGACATCGGTGCCATGTGCATGCTGGGCACCTTCTCCGAGCGGGCGACGATCTCGCAGCACTCGGTGGTCAAGGTCGACGACTGGCTGCCGCTGGAGACCGCGGTCGTCGTCGGCTGCGGGGTGCCCAGCGGGTGGGGCACGGCGGTCAACGCCGGCAACGTCCGGGCCGGCGACACCGTGATCATCTACGGCATCGGCGGCCTCGGCATCAACGCCGTGCAGGGCGCGCTGCAGGCGGGCGCCAAGTACGTGGTCGTCGTCGATCCGCTCGAGTTCAAGCGGGAAACGGCGCTGAAGTTCGGCGCCACGCACGCTTTCGCCGACGCCGACGAGGCCCAGGCGAAGGTCACGGAGCTGACCTGGGGCCAGGGCGCGGACGCCGCGCTGATCCTGGTCGGGACCGTCGACGAGACCGTGGTGTCCAAGGCGACCGCGGCGATCGGCAAGGGCGGCACCGTGGTGATCACCGGGCTCGCCGACCCGGCGAAGCTCACCGTGCACGTCTCCGGCGCGGACCTGACGCTCAACGAGAAGACCATCAAGGGCACGCTGTTCGGCTCGTCCAACCCGCAGTACGACATCGTGCGGCTGCTGCGCCTCTATGACGCGGGCAAGCTCAAGCTCGACGAGCTGGTGACGACGCGCTACAGCCTGGAGGAGGTCAACCAGGGCTACCAGGACCTGCGTGACGGCAAGAACATCCGCGGCGTCATCGTGTACGACTGATCCGCGAGCCGGTAGCTCCGGGGTGCCACCGCACCCCGGAGTTTCCGGGCTAGCCCTAGGCGAAGGTCTCGACGATCTTGGCGTTGAAAGCGGGCAGATCGCGGGGGCTGCGACTGGTGACGAGCCCGCGATCGACCACCACTTCCTCGTCGACGACCTCGCCGCCGGCGTTGCGGATGTCGGTGCGGATGCTGTGGAACGAGGTCAGCTTGCGGTCCCGCACCACGTCCGCCTCCACGAGCGTCCAGGGCCCGTGGCAGATCGCCCCGACCGGCTTGCCCGAGTCCACGAAGCTCCGGACGAACTCCACCGCACGCGCGTCGCGCCGGAGGTTGTCCGGGTTGATCGTGCCGCCGGGCAGGATCAACGCGTCGTAGTCGTCGGCCGACGCATCGGAGATCTCGCGGTCCACGGTGAACCGGTCGCCCGGGTTGATGTCGTGATTCATCGCCTGGATCTGACCGGAGTGCACCGAGACCAGCTCCGCCTCGGCCCCGGCCTGCTCCACGGCCTGGCGCGGCTGTTCGAGCTCGACCTGCTCGACACCGTCCGCGGCGAGGATCGCCACCCGGCGGCCGCGCAGTTCGTTCCCCATGTCCGATCACCTTCCCCGATCTGGTCTGCCGCGCTGCGTCCGGACGGTTCCAGGGTGCGCCACCGCGTTCCCGATGCAACTCGGCGGCATTCGGAACTCGCCACCGGACGGCCGCCCCTAGCGGGACTCGTTCCAGACCGGGTGCGGTGACTCGCGGACCTGCCCGTCGGACCGGAACACCAGGAACCGGTCGAAGGACCTGGCGAACCAGCGGTCGTGGGTGACCGCGACGACGGTGCCCTCGAAGTCGTCCAAACCGGACTGCAGCGCGTCCGCCGAGACCAGGTCCAGGTTGTCCGTGGGCTCGTCGAGCAGCAGCAGGTTGGCGCCTTCCAGCTCCAGCAGCAGGATCTGGAACCTCGCCTGCTGCCCACCGGAGAGCGTGTCGAACGGCCGCTGCGCGCCCTGCACGATGTCGTAGCGCGCCAGCGCGCGGCTGGCTTCCTCGCGTGTCATGCCCGACCGGCGCTTGCCGCCGCCCATGAGCAACTCCAGCAGTGTCCGCCCGGCGAACTCGGGATGCTCGTGCGTCTGCGCGAACATCCCCGGCACCACCCGCGCACCTAGGCGCGCGAGGCCGGTGTGCCGGACCGGGGTCAGCGCCTCCTGGTCCAGGTCGGACACGTGGTCGTCGCTGCCGCCCCGGGCGAGCAGCCGCAGGAAGTGCGACTTGCCGCTCCCGTTGGCGCCCAGCACCGCGATCCGCTCGCCGTAGCGGAACTCCGCGTCGAACGGCTTGGTGAGCCCGTCCAGGGCGAGGTCCTCGCAGATGACCGCGCGTTTGCCGGTGCGCCCGCCGGGCAGGCGAACCTGCACCCGCTGCTCGCGCGGAACCGCCTCCGGCGGCCCGGCCTCCTCGAACTTGCGCAGCCGGGTCTGCGCCGCCTGGTAGCGCGTCGCCATGCCGTCGTTGTAGCTCGCCTTCTGCTTCAGGTCGTTCACCAGCCGCACGAGCTTGGCCCGGTCCTCGTCCCACCTGCGGCGGAGCTCGTCCAGCCGGGACATCCGCTCCTCGCGGGCCTCGTCGTAGCCGGCGAACCCGCCGCCGTGCACCCAGATGCGGTTGCCCGCCGCGCCGAGCTCCACCGTCACGATGCGGTTGGCGGTGCGGTGCAGCAGCTCGCGGTCGTGCGTGACGAACAGGACGGACTTCGGTGTCTCCCGGATCTGCTCCTCCAGCCACTGCTTGCCGGGCACGTCGAGGTAGTTGTCCGGCTCGTCGAGCAGCAGCACCTCGTCCGGCCCGCGCAGCAGCGATTCGAGGGCGAGCCGCTTCTGCTGGCCGCCCGAGAGCTTGCGCAGCTCCCGGTACCGGATCCGGTCGAACGGCTGGCCGATCGCGGCCGTGCAGCACCGGTCCCAGTGCACCTCGGCGTCGTACCCGCCGGCATCGGTGTACTCGGAAATCGCCTCGGCGTAAGCGATCTGCGCGGCATCGTCGTCGTGCTCGATCAGCCGCTCCTCGGCCCGGTCGAGCGCTTTCGCCGCGGCGCGCAGCCGGGGCGGGGTCAGGGAGATCAGCAGGTCCCGCACCGTCGAGTCGTCGCGGGCGTGGCCGATGAACTGGCGCATCACGCCGAGGCCGCCGGAACGGGTCACGCTGCCCTCGTGCGGCGCGAGATCGCCCGCGATCAACCGGAGCAGCGTCGTCTTCCCGGCGCCGTTCGGGCCCACCAGCGCGGCCTTGACCCCGTCTCCCACCCGGAACGACACGTCATCGAGCAGCACCCGGCCGTCCGGCAGGACGTAGTGCGCTTTCTGCAACTCGACATGCCCCACGGTTGTCGGCTCCTCACAGTGCTCAGAAGTTTTCGTTGCCGCGCCGCCGGATTCGGCGTGGGCTACGCCGGGATCAGGTCTGCGATGTGGCGGCGCAGCACGTCGGCGACGAGCGAGGCATCGGTCGACCCGTGCGGGTAGACCAGCTCGAAGGTCAAGCCCCCGACGACCGCGGTCAGGCGCTCCGCCTCCAGCTCGGCCTCGCGGACGCCCGCCGCCTGCAGCGCTTCCCGGAAGACGGCCCGAAGATCGGTGCCCATCCGGGTCGCCAGCGGCCGGAACTCCGGCCGCAGCCGCGCGGCGGTGATCAGCTCGGCCAGCACGATCAGCTCGGCCCGGTCGTCGTCCGCGACGGGCAGCACGGCGTGGCACACGGCCTCGACCAGCGCGCGGCGGCCCGGCACGTCGAGCGGGGAACCCGTCGCCGGCATCGCCCGTTCGAGCCTCCGCGCCATGCGGGCGCCCACCTCTTCGGCCGCGGCGACCATCAGCCCCTCGTGGCTGCCGAAGTGGTGCCGCACGGAACCGATGTTGATGCCCGACTCGTCGGCGACCTTCCGCAGCGAGGCAGCGCCGACCCCGCCGTGCGCGACGAGCCGGAAAACGGCGTCGACGATGCGGTTCTTGGCGGCCGCGGTCGCGGCATCACGGGCTGTCACGAAATGAAACTATCACATGTGTGATAGTCATCTTCGGGCGCCGGTTCCGCCACGCGCCTGGGGTCGGATTCCATGCGCGCGACCGTAGATCACCAACGGTCCGGGGAACGAGCGATTTTCCCGCACCGCCCGATCCGGTGCCTGCGGGACGTCGGTTAACGTGCAGATGTGACTGCTACGGAGCCGAGCGGCTTGATCAGCATCGAAGACGTCGAGGCCGCGGCCGACAGCATCGCCGGGCACGTCGTGCGAACGCCGACGGTGCCCAGCCCGGGGCTCACCGAGCTGCTCGGGGCACCGGTCTCCGCGAAGCTGGAGTTGTTGCAGCGCACCGGATCCTTCAAGGTGCGCGGGGCAACGGCGAAGCTGCTGTCGCTGAGCGAGGCGGAGCGGGCCGCCGGTGTCGTCGCGGTCAGCGGCGGGAACCACGGGATCGCCCTCGCCGTCATGGCCGGCGCGCTGGACGTCAAGGCGACCGTCGTCATGCCGAGCTCGGCGCCCGCTCGTGCCGTCGAGATCGCGGAGGCGGCCGGGGCAGTCGTCCGCGTCACCGACGACATGGCCGGCGCGTTCGCGCTGACCGCCGAGCTGCGGGCGAGCGGGCTCACCCTGGTCCACCCGTTCGACGACCCCGTCGTCATCGCAGGTCAGGGCACGGTCGGCCTGGAGTTCTCCGACGACGCCGACGAACTCACCGACGTGCTGGTCAGCATCGGTGGCGGCGGGCTGATCGCCGGGGTCGCCGCGGCGCTGCGCGCGCGACGCCCCGATGTGCGGATCTGGGGAGTGGAGACCGGGGGAGCGCAGGCCATGTCCGAGGCGCTGGCGGCGGGCGGACCGGTGCCCGTCGAACTGTCTTCGATCGTGTCCACGCTCAGCGCCCCTTCGGTCTCCCAGCTGACCTACGATCACGTGTCCACATTGGTCACCGAAGTCCTCGTGGTGCCCGACGCCGAGGCGGTGCGCGGAGTCCTGGACCTGGCCGACCACGCGAAGGTCTGGGCCGAGCCCGCCGCGGGATGCCTCCTCCCGGCCGCGCGCCAGGTCCTCGACCGGGTCGGCCCCGGCGCCAGGCTCGGCCTGGTGCTGTGCGGCGGGAACGCCACGACCGCCGACGTCGCCGCCTGGGCGCGCCGCTTCGGCCTCGGCTGACCCCGGCCGCCGCGTCCACAATGGAGCGGATCGCGGGTGCTCGATCCGGCCCGACTCTGGGTACCCGGGGCGTGTCGACCGGTGCTTCCGGTGCCGCTACTGCAGAGGGGGCTGTGATGAACGAGCGCTCATGGGAGCGGGCGGGCGCGGCAAGCGGCCTGGTCGCCGCCGTGTTGTTACTGGTCAGCCTGCTGCTCAACCCCTTGTCGCCGCCCAGCGACGAGCCGGTGCGCACCTTCTTCTACGTGACCGAGAACCGCCCGACCGTGCTGCTGGCCGCCTTGCTTTCGACGGTGGCGGCGGTGGTCTTCCTGTGGTTCGTGGGACACCTGCGCCACCTGTTGCAACGCGCTGAAGGTGGTGCGGAGGCGTTCTCGCCGGTGGTGTTCGGCGCCGGAGTCAGCCTCGCGACGATGACGATGCTGAGCATGCTGCCGGTCACGGCGCTGGTTTCGCTGAGCCGCAACGTGGAGACCGCGAGTCAGGCGATGGTGTTCGTGCTCGCCGAACTGCACCGGCTGTCGCTCGGCGGGCTCGGCCTGTTGGTCGCCCTGTTCGCGGCCGCCGCCGGGGCGGCCGTGGTGCGCGGCGAGCTACTGGCGCCGTGGCTGGGCTGGTTCGGCTTCGGCGTGGGCCTGATCGGGCTGATCGCCGGCGTCACCTCCTTCTACATGCCCAGCGTTTTCGTCTCGGTCGCCGGCCTGGTGACCGGGATCGTGTTCGCGCTGTGGATCGGCGCGGCGTCGGTGCTGATGGTGTACCGGCCGGAGGTCGACCGGGCCCCGGCCGCCGGCACGGCGTTCGCGCACTGACCCCGGGGCCCGTTCCGGTCAGTCGTCGAGGAACGCGAGGTCGAGGCGGCGGAGGCGATCCGGGTCGGCGAGGATGTTGAGCTCCACGACCTTGCCGCGGGCGACCGTGAACGCCGCGAGCGAGATCGGCCGGCCGTCGGAGATCGCCACCGCCCCGGGCACGCCGTTGACGAGCGCGGGCCGGGTCGCCTCGGCGAGCTGTGCGAAGACGACCGCGCCTCCCGCCACCTCCTTCGCACCGCGCCGCATGACGCTCGGGCGCAGCGAGCCCCCGTCGGTGCGCACCACGACATCCGGGTCGAGGACCGCGAGCAGCGCATCGAAGTCCCCGGCGCGCGCGGCCGCGAGGAAGGCGTCGACGACTTCGCGCTGCTGGGCCAGATCCGCGTCGGGTGCCGGGGCCGCGCCCTGCACCCGGCCGCGGGCCCGGCTGGCGAGCTTGCGGGTCGCCGTGGAGGTGCGCCCGACGATGGGCGCGATCTCGTCGAACGGCACCGCGAACAGGTCGTGCAGCACGAAGGCGAGCCGTTCGGCGGGCGTGAGCGTCTCGAGGACCACCAGCAGCGCGAGACCGACGGAGTCGGCCAGCAGCGCCTCGTGCTCCGGGGTGATGACGTCCGGGCCGCTGATGATCGGATCGGGCACGTGCACCTCCAGCGGCTCCTCGCGGCGCGCCGTTCGCGCGCGGAGCATGTTCAGGCACACCCGGCCGACGACCGTCGTCAGCCAGCCGCCGAGGTTCTCGATCTCCGCGGAGTCGGAGCGGCTGAGCCGCAGCCAGGCCTCCTGGACCGCATCGTCGGCCTCGCTCAGCGAGCCCAGCATCCGGTAGGCCACCGCCCGCAGGTGCCCGCGGTGGGCCTCGAAGCGATCCGCCAGAAAGTCCTTCTCGTCCATCGGCCGCATTCCTCCGTCACGTCGTGTCGAAGGAGTGACCCGCCGGACGCGGCCGATGTGACACGCCTCGGCCGTCGGCGCACTCCTGGAGGACCTGTCAGCTCGCCGCGGCATCACCGTCCGGGTGCGGCCAGATGCCGGAGGTACCGCGGCGGTGGCTGTCGACGAGATGCGTGTCGACGATGCCGATCGCTTCCATCAGCGCGAACATCGTCGTCGGGCCGACGAACGCGAAACCCTTGCGGCGCAACGCCTTCGACAACGCAACGGATTCCGGCGACGTCGTGGGGACCTCGGCCATCGTACGCGGACGCGGCGTGGTCTCTGGCTTGAACGACCAGACGAATGCTTCCAGCCCGTCCTCGGCGCGGAGTTCGATGGTCGCGCGGGCGTTGGTGATGGCCGCGCGGATCTTGGCTTTGTTGCGCACGATCCCAGCGTTGCCGAGCAGTCGTGCCTCGTCCTCTTCGGTGTAGGCCGCGACGGCGTCCGGGGCGAAGTCGTCGAACGCCTCGCGGAAGGCCGGGCGCTTGCGCAGGATCGTCGCCCAGGAGAGCCCCGCCTGGAAGCCCTCCAGGCTGATCCGCTCGAACAGGGCCTGCTCGCCGTGCACGGGCATGCCCCACTCGGTGTCGTAGTACTCGCGCAGCAGGGGATCGCGGGCAGCCCACGCCGGCCGCGCCAACCCGTCCTCGCCGATCACGACCCCGGTGTCGGTCGTCGTGGTGTCTGCCGCTGCGGGACTCACTGTCTCGTTCTCCTCGGTTTCTCGGCGTTCTCGGTCGTCATGCGGGGCGATGCACGAGGATGGTGCGGACCACTTCCCAGGTGCCGCCGTCGCGGGCCGCGCCGCGCAGCCCGTCGAAGGTTCCCACGCCGCCCATGGCGATCAGGTCGTCGCTGGCGAGTGATGCGGTGCCGATCGTACGGGCCGGGTCCCAGCCGGTGGAGTGCAGAAGCCGACGGCCCATCTGCACCCAGCCGGTGACCTGCCCGGTCACCACCCACGCGTCCGGGCCAGGCTCGGTGAAGCGCCGCGCCTGCCGCAGCCACGACGCGGCCCGCTCCGGCCAGTCGACGACGTCGAGCACGTGCCCGCCCCGCTCGCTCCACGCCCGCTCGACGGCATCGGCGGTCGCCCGGGACGGGGCGTCGCGCGAGCAGCCGATGACGATCGAGGTCACCCGTGGCCGCAGCCCGGCGAGCAGGCCCATCACCGTCGCCAGCTCGACTTCGTCGTGCGGCAATGGAATCCCGGCCGCCCCCTTGGACTCGCTCGCCAGCGGCGACCGGTTCCGACGCATCGTCAACGGTTCCTCACCGTCCTTCCACTCCTGGTACCGCTTCGGCAGGCACACCGCGCAGGGCCGATAGCCGGCCGCGCGCGCCGTGGCTTCGTCGGCGAAGAACACCCGGTGCGCCACGTAGCCGCCGTCTGCGATGGCGCGCAACGCCGAAGGGCAGTCCAGTCGCCCGTAGATCCGGCCGCGCCGGTAGCCGCCGAAGCGACCCGGCACGGCGCTTTCGTACGGGCGCCCGTCGGCCCCGATCAGCGTGTACGCCATTAGGCCGCGTCGTGGAAGACGAGCCCCAGCGTGTGGCGTCGCCCGGAACGCACCGGCGAAACCCCGTGCCGCACCGGGGAAGCGGACCAGCCGCGTGCCGAGCGGACCGGTCGGTCGCGCGTGGTGAACACCAGGCCGTGCCCCTGCGGGATCAGCGTCGCGGTGCCCCGGGATTGGGCGCGCGGGCGCTGCTCCACCAGCAGGAACTCGCCTCCGGTGTGATCGGTCCCCGGATCGTTGAGGTTGATCACCACCTGCAGCGGGAACACCTTGTCGCCGTACAGGTCCCGGTGCAGCGCGTTCCAGCCGCCCGGCTCGTAGCGCAGCAGGATCGGCGTGGGACGGGCCTGCCCGGCCCGATGGCAGATGTCCAGCCACTCGTCGAGGGTGTCCGGCCATTCCGCTTCCCGGCCGAGCTTCTCGGCCCAGTCCCGGGCGACCGGCAGCAGCTGCGGGTAGAGGGCCTGCCGCAGCTTCTCCACCGGTTCCGGGAAAGGCGCGGCGAAGTAGTGGTAGTCGCCGTTGTCCCCGAAGCGATGGCGGCGCAGGTTGATCGTGGCCCGGAAGTGCTCGGGCTCGTCCCACAGGGCCGCGATCCGCTCGCACTCGGCGACGGTCAGCAACTGCGGCAGCAGCGCGCAACCGTAGTCGTTGACCTCGGCGGCGACCCCCGCCCAGTCCGCCGCCGCGACCCGCTTCGCGTACCGGTCCGTCTTCGACGTGGTCATGCCGCCTCCAGGTTCAGCAGGGTTTCCTTGGCTTCCGCACCGCCGACGTACCCGCCCGAGGTGCCGTCCGAGCGCACGACCCGGTGGCACGGCACCACCACCGGCAGCGGGTTGGTCGCGCACGCGGTGCCCACCGCGCGAACCGCCCGCGGGCTGCCCGCCGCGGCGGCGACCTCGGCGTAGCTCGCGGTGTGGCCGTAGGTGATGTCGGGCAGGTGCTCCAGCACGTTGAGCCGGAACCCGCGCGAGAGCCGCCAGTCCAGTGGCAGGTCGAAGGTCCGCCGCCGCCCGGCGAAGTACTCGTCGATCTGGCGGGCCGCTTCGTCGAGCCGGGCCGGCGCCCGCAGGATGCGGGGGCTGATCAGCTCGGCCAGCGACTCCAGGACCGAGCTGTGCCCCTGGCGGTCGAAGGCGACCCGCACCAGGCCGCGTTCGGTGGCCGCCAGCAGCAGCTCGCCGACCGGGGTGCCGACGGTGCGGTACGCGACGTCGAGCAGCCCTTCCCGCTGGGCCGCGTTCACCAGGTCGATGTGCAGCCGCTCGCTGGTGTTGAAGTCGATCGCCGGGAGCGCGTCGAACAGGTGTCCGTCGTCGGATTCGTGGATCGTCATCATCACGCTTCCCTCCCCACTCTCGTGGTGGGCTTATAGGTCGTGCGCAGGGCCTTGATGCCGTCCGCGGCGGCCCGCCGGGCGGCGTCGGTGCTGCCGCCGAGGATCGCGGCGATCTCGGCGTAGGGCAGGCCGGCCAGGTAGTGGTAGGCCACCGCCATGCGCTGCTTGGTCGGCAGCGCGCTCAGCGCGGCCCACAGGTCGCCGTCCCAGTCCTCCGGGCGGCCGGTCGTGCTGGGCCGCTCGGGCAGGCGCTCGACCACCACCGGCCGGCGGGCCGTCGCCCTGGTGACGTCGACCGCCTTGCGGTGGGCGATCGTGACCAGCCACGCCTCCACGTTGGTGTCCTCGGCCAGCTCCGGGTAGGCGCGCAGTGCGGCCAGGAACGTCTCGGACCACGCGTCCTCGGCGTCGGCCGGCCCGAGCACGGCCCGGCACACTCGCAGCACCATGGGGCCGTACTCGTCAACGATCTGCTCGAACGGTCTCACTTTCACTCCCCGTAGACGCCCCGCGTCGCGGAAACGTGAGATGCGGATCGGCCCGTTTCCGCGATCGTCACCCGGACGTGGCGATCCCGCGTTTCGGGAACGGGCCGCCGGCGGCGGTGCCGCGTGACGAGCGTCTCACCGGAGGTGCGGCGATGGGCCGGAAGATCATGTTCAGCCCGGGGATCGACGGCCGCGAGGGGGCGCCCGGCGCGGGTCGGGCGCGGCACCGGCCCTTGCCAACGGCCCCCCGATCGGTAGCCTCCGTTGTGCTGGTGGTTCGTCCGCTCCCTTGAAGCGGGGTGGACGAGGCAAGAGGGAACCCGGTGGGAATCCGGGACTGCCCCGCAGCGGTGAGTGGGAACGAACGCCGTCCCCGGTCCCAGACCGGGCACAGCACTGGGCACGCGTGCCTGGGAAGCGACGGCCACTAGGAAGCCCGGCTCCGGCCGGGACGCGCCCGCGAGTCCGAAGACCTGCCACCGGTGCGCGCACCGGACGGTGCGCGCGGTCCGAGGTCTCGCGGGAGGACCCGGCGGACGACCGGCTCGCGCCGTGTGGTGCGCGCCGGTCCGCCTGCGCCTTCCCGGACCTCGGGGCATCTGCCGTCGAGCTCGCGAGGAGAGGGCGTTGACCAGCAAGATCGGATCTACCGTACTCGGATACCCCCGGATCGGCCCCGACCGGGAACTCAAGCGCGCGCTGGAGCGCTACTGGTCGTCCCGCATCGGCGAGGCGGAGCTGCGCGCGGTGGCGCGCGAACTCCGCGTCCAGACCTGGCGCTCGCTGTGGGACGCGGGCCTGGATTCGGTGCCGGGCAACACGTTCTCGTACTACGACCAGGTGCTGGACACCGCGGTCACCTTCGGCGCGATCCCGCCGCGTTTCGCGAAGCTCGGGCTGGGCCCGCTGGACACCTACTTCGCGATGGCGCGCGGCGTGGCGTCCGAGCCGCCGCTGGAGATGACGAAGTGGTTCGACACGAACTACCACTACCTGGTGCCCGAGATCGGCCCGGACACGCAGTTCTCGCTGGCCGACAGGGCTCCCGTGGAGCAGTACCGGGAGGCCGCCGAGCTGGGCGTGACCACCCGCCCGGTGCTGGTCGGTCCGCTCACGTTCCTGCTGCTGGCCAAGTCCGCGGACGACGCACCGGAGTCGTTCCGGCCACTGGACCGGCTGGACGCGCTGCTGGACGCCTACGCGGAGCTGCTCGGCGAGCTGCACCGCGCGGGCGTCGAGTGGGTGCAGCTGGACGAGCCCGCCTTCGCCGCCGACCGCTCGCCGGCCGAACTCGCCGCCCTGCGCGCCGCCTACCAGCGTCTCGGCGATCTGGCGGAGCGGCCGCGACTGCTGGTCGCGGGATACTTCGGCGATCTCGGCGAGGCACTGGAGGTGCTGGCGTCCAGCCCGGTCGAAGCGATCGGCGCCGACCTCGTCGCCGGTAAGTCCACAGTGGACGTCCTGTCGTCGGTTCGCGGGCTGAGCGGCAAGACCCTGGTGGCCGGGCTCGTCGACGGGCGCAACGTCTGGCGCACCGATCTCGACAAGGCGCTCGCGACCGCCGCCACGCTGCTCGGCTCGGCGAACGAGGTCGCGGTCAGCACGTCGTGCTCCCTGCTGCACGTGCCCTACGACGTCGATGCGGAGACCGGCATCGACCCGCAGGTGAAGTCCTGGCTGGCGTTCGCCGCGCAGAAGGTCCGCGAGGTGGTCGTGCTGGGCCGCGCGTTGCGCGAGGGCCGCGACGCGGTGGCCGACGAGCTGGCCGAGGCGCGCGCCGCGATCGCCGACCGCGCCGGCGCGGACCGGGTCCGGAACAATCGCGTGCGCGCTCGGTTGCAGGCGCTGCGGCCGGAATACACGCAGCGCGGCGAGTACGACACGCGGCGCGCGGCGCAGCAGAAGGCGTTGAACCTGCCGCCGTTGCCGACCACGACGATCGGATCGTTCCCGCAGACCACGGACGTCCGCAAGGCGCGCGCCGCGGTGCGCGCGGGCCGCATCGACCAGGCGACGTACCGGCGGCGGATGCAGGACGAGATCGAGCGCGTGATCCGCCTGCAGGAAGGGCTCGGGCTCGATGTCCTGGTGCACGGCGAGCCGGAGCGCAATGACATGGTGCAGTACTTCGCCGAGCACCTGGACGGCTTCGCCAGCACCGACAACGCTTGGGTGCAGTCCTACGGTTCGCGGTGCGTGCGCCCGCCGATCCTCTACGGCGACGTCTCCCGCCCGGCGCCGATCACCGTCGAGTGGGCGAGCTATGCGCAGCGGCTGACCGAGAAGCCGGTCAAGGGCATGCTCACCGGCCCGGTGACGATCCTGGCGTGGTCGTTCGTCCGCGACGACCAGCCGCAGGCCGACACCGCGAAGCAGGTCGCGCTGGCCATCCGGGACGAGGTCGCCGACCTGGAGGCGGCCGGCATCCGGGTCATCCAGGTCGACGAGCCCGCGCTGCGCGAGCTGCTCCCGCTGCGCCGTGCGGAGCACGGGGAGTACCTGGACTGGGCGGTGACGTCCTTCCGGCTCGCCACCTGCGGAGTCGCCGATTCGACGCAGATCCACACCCACCTGTGCTACTCGGAGTTCGGCGACGTGATCAACGCGATCGTGGCGCTGGGCGCGGACGTCACCAGCATCGAGGCCGCCCGCTCGCGCATGGAGGTGCTCGACGACCTCAACGCGGTCGGCTTCGGCCACGGCGTCGGGCCCGGCGTGTACGACATCCACTCGCCGCGCGTGCCGGACACCGCCGAGGTCGTCGACCTGCTGCGGGCCGCGCTGGCGGCCGTGCCCGCGGAACGGTTGTGGGTCAACCCGGACTGCGGGCTGAAGACCCGCGGCTACGCCGAGGTCGAGGCGGCGTTGCAGAACCTCGTCGCGGCGGCGGCCGAACTGCGCTGACGCCGGGCCCGCGGGCGGCGCCGCACCGGTGGTGCCGCCCGCGGAACGGTCCGATCTGCCGGGAATTTTCCCCGCGGTGCGGCGACTTGATCCGATCAGGACCAGGTCGAGCGAATGGAGCTCCGATGTCGCAGGAGAGCACGCCGCAGGGCACCGTTGTCGCCGGATTCGAATCAGTGCGCGAGGAGTTCGCCGCCGTGGCGGCGGCCGAGGGCGGTGACTACGCGGCCCAGCTGGTGGCCCACCTCGCGGGTGAGCGGGTCGTCGACCTGTGGGTCGGCCCCGAGATCACCGGGGATTCGCTGACCGGCGTGTTCTCCTCCACGAAGGGCGCGGCGTACCTGGTCGCGGCGCTGCTGGTGCAGGACGGCGTGCTCGACCTGGACCAGCGGGTGAGCCACTACTGGCCGGAGTTCGGCGCCGAGGGCAAGCAGGACGTCGTCCTGCGCGACCTGCTGTCGCACCGCGTGGGGCTCGTGGGCGCGGACGCGGGGCTGTCGCTGGAGGAGGTCGCCGACGACCGGGTCATCGCGGAGCGGCTCGCCGCGCAGCGGCCGTACTGGCGCCCGGGCACCGCGTTCGGGTACCACGCGCTGGTCATCGGGGCGCTCGTCGGAGAGGTGGTCCGCCGCGCCACCGGCGAGACACTGCAGCAGCACTTCGAGGCGCGCATCCGCGCCCCGCACGCCCTGGACTTCTACCTGGGGCTGCCGGCAGAGCAGGAGCCGCGCTTCCTGACCACCCTGCCGATGGCGCCCACCGAGGAGCAGCAGGCCGAGCTGGCGGCGGGCGAGACCGGCCCGGAGAGCCTGAACGGCATCGCGATGAACCGCAACCACCCGGACGCGGTGGAACTGTGGGACTTCCCGAACCACCGGGTGGTGCGGGCGAAGGGGCAGGCGTCGGCCGGCGGCGTCGCTTCCGCGCGCGGGCTCGCCGGGATGTACGCGGCCGCGACCACCGGCATCGGCGGGAAGGCGCCGCTGCTGAAGCCGGACACGGCCGCGGCCTTCGCGCAGATCCACTCGATCGGCTACGACCTCGTTTCCCGCCAGCACAAGGCTTTCGGGCTCGGCTTCTCCGCGTCGGTCGACGTCTACCCGTTCCTCGGACAGGGCGCGTTCGGGCACGGCGGAGCGGCGGGTTCGCAGGCCATCGCCGACCCGCGAAGCGGCCTCGCCTACGGCTACAACCGGCGCCGCTTCGCCTTCCCGGGCGGCGCGGCCCCGGAGAACGACCGCCTGCTCAAGGCCGTGCACGCGGCGGCGACGGCGTGAACCGGTCGGCGCTTCCACGTCGACCGCATTCGATCACGCCGCATCCCGCCCGGGGGCAGGATCCCGATCTTCCGTGCCGGATCCGGACCGGGCTTCGGTGGCGAGTTCGAGGTCGGTGGTGCCCGCCGGAACGGGGTGGTGGCAGCGGAACGCGTGGCCGGTCGCGTCGCGCTGCGGGTCCGGCATCTCCGCCGCGCAGGTCTCGTCGGCGCGCCAGCACCTGGTGCGGAACGGGCAGCCGCTCGGCGGCCTCGTCGCCGACGGCACCGGGCCGGTGAGCGGGATCGGCTCGATCGGCGACAGCAGGCCGGGCGTCGCCGAGAACAGCGCCCGGGTGTAGGGGTGGCGGGCGGCGGCGACCGCGCCGGCCGGGATCTGCTCGACGGTCCGCCCGAGGTACATCGTCACCACCCGGTCGCTCATCCGCCGCACGGTCTGGATGTCGTGCGAGACGAACACCAGCGCCAAGCCCAGCTGTTCCTTCAGTTCGAGCAGCAGGTTGAGAATCTGCGAGCGCACCGAGACGTCGAGGGCGCTGGTGGGTTCGTCGGCCACGAGCAGCCGGGGGCGCAGCGCGAGGGCCCGGGCGATGGCGACGCGCTGCCGCTGGCCGCCGGAGATCTGGCCCGGCAGCAGGTTCGCCACGCTCGCCGGCAGGCCGACGAGGTCCAGCAGCTCGCGCACCCGCGCCTCGCGTTCCTGGCGGCTGCCGTGCCCGTGCACGTCCAGCGGGTCGCGCAGGACCTGGCGGACCGGCAGTCGCCGGTTGAGCGCCGTGGCCGGGTCCTGGAAGACCATGCCGACCTCCGCGCCGATCGCGGCCCGGCGCCCGGCGGCCGGCAGCGACCAGATGTCCTTGCCGCGGAAGGAGATCGTGCCGCTGGTCGGCCGCTGCAGGCCCACCACCACCTTGGCCAGGGTGGACTTGCCGCAGCCGGATTCGCCGACGATGCCGACGGTTTCGCCGGCCACCACCGCCAGGTCGACGCCGGTGACGGCGTGCACCCGGTCGCGGCGGAACAGCCCGCCGGAGCGCGCCTTGTGGACGACGTGGACGTCGGCGAGCTCGACGAGGGTTTCGCGTTCTGGGGAGGTCATGGCCGCTCCTGTGCTGCCGCCGTAGCGTGGTCCCGGTCGGCGGTGAGGTCGATCGCCGGGTGGTGGCAGGCCACCGCGTGGAACCTGCCCTGCCCGCCGAGCACCGGTGCCCGCTCCTCGCAGATCGCGGTGGCCATCGGGCAGCGGTCGGCGAACCGGCAGCCGGCCGCGAATTCGGACGGGGACGGCACCACGCCGGGGATCTGGGTCAGCTGCTCGGCGCCGGACTCCAGCGACAGCACCGCGCCGAACAGCCCGCGGGCGTAGTGGTGCGCGGGCGCCTCGACGAGCGCCGAGGTCACCCCGGATTCCACGATCTGCCCGCCGTACATCACCACGATGCGGTCGGTGACGTCGGAGACCAGGGCCAGGTCGTGGGAGACCAGGATCAGGGCGAAGCCGAGTTCCGCGCGCAGCCGCAGCAGCAGCTGGATCACCTGCGCCTGCACGGTGACGTCCAGCGCGGTGGTCGGCTCGTCGGCCACGATCAGCTTCGGGTCGCGGGAGAGCGCCATCGCGATCAGCACGCGCTGCCGCTGGCCGCCGGAGAGCTCGTGCGGGTAGGCGGTGAGGGTGCGCTCGGGATCGAGCCCGACCATCTCCAGCAGCTCCGCGGGCGTGTGCCGGCCGCCGCGCCGGACCAGCTGCTTGAGCTGGGCCCGGATGGTCATGGCGGGGTTCAGCGACGACAGCGCGTCCTGGTAGACCATCGCCATCTCGTGGCCGAGCAGGTGGCGCCGGGACTGGCGGGGGAGGGTCAGCAGGTCGGTGACCCCGTCCTCGCGGCGGAAGAGGATTTCGCCGCCGATGCGGGCTTCCCGGGGTTGCAGGCCCATCACCGTCAGCGCCGTGATCGTCTTGCCGCAGCCGGATTCCCCGACCAGGCCGAGGACTTCGCCGGGACGGACGTCGAAGGAGATGCCGTCGACGATGTCCACGCCGTCGTGGCGGCCGTCGAAGCCGATGGCGAGGTTGCGGACCTGCAGGATCGGCTCGCCGTCGGGCAGCGGGCGCGCCCGCTCCGCGATCCGCTGCGCCGCCTCGGCGAGGCCGGGCAGCTCGGTGCGCTCGCCGGTGGCCGCCCGCGTGCGCCGCCTGGGTTCCGAGGTGGCCTGCCGGGTGGCCGGCGCCGCCCAGGCGTCCGAAACCCCTTCGGCGAGCACGTTGAGCGCGAGCACCGTCAGCAGGATCACCAGGCCGGGGAAGACCGTCGCCCACCAGCCGCCGGTCAGGACCATGTTGCGGCCGTCGGCGATGACGCTGCCCCACGACGGGTCGGGCGGGCGCACGCCCGCGCCGATGAACGACAGCGACGCCTCGAAGACGATCGCGTCGGCGACCATCACCGTGCAGAAGACCAGGACGGGCGCCGCGCAGTTGATCGCGACGTGCCGGACGAGGATGTGCGGGGTGCGGGCGCCGATGACGCGCTCCGCCGCCACGTAGTCCTCGCCGTACTGGGCGAGGACGTTGGCGCGCACCACGCGGGCGATCGGCGGGACGTTGACGAAGGCGATCGCCAGCACCAGCACTGGGATGCTGCCGCCGAAGACCGCCACCAGCACGGCGGCCAGCGCGATGCCCGGGAACGCCATGATCACGTCGAGCACCCGCATGATCGTTTCGCCGATGGCGGCGCGGGAGGTGGCGGCGACCGCGCCGACCACCGCGCCCGCGAGCAGCGCGCAACCGGTGGCGCCCAGCCCGATCAGCAGTGACCAGCGCGCCCCGTAGAGCACGCGCGTGAAGATGTCGCGGTTCGCGCTGTCCAGCCCCATCCAATGCGTTGCGCTGGGGCCGCCCGCGGCCGCTTCCTGCGCATACGGCGAATGCGGGGCCAGCACCGGCGCGAAGATCGCGGCCAGGCAGATGACGACGAGCAGGCCGACGGCGATCCAGGAGATCGTGTTGAGCCGCCGGAACCGGATGCCCGGCCGGGCGAGTCGTCTGGCAAGTCCGGTGCGGATCACGCGGCGCTCCTGAGACGGGGGTTGACCAGCAGGTACAGCACGTCCACGACGAGGTTCACCACGACGAAGCCGACCGCGATGGTGAGCACCGCGCCTTGCACGACGGCGGGATCGCCGTTGAGCACCGCGTTGATCATCAGCTGGCCCATGCCGGGCAGCGAGTAGATGGTCTCGATGACCACCGCGCCGCCGAGCAGGTAGCCGACCCGCAGGCCGAGCACGGTCAGCGGGTTGATCAGCGCGTTGCGCAGGACGTTGCGGCCGACCACGACGATCGGCGGCAGGCCGTTGCCGATCGCGGTGCGGACGTAGTCCTTGTCCAGCTCCTCCACGACGGCCGTGCGGATGATCCGGGTCAGCTGCGCGGCCACCGGCAGCGACAGCGAGATCGCCGGCAGCGTCATGGACACCAGCCAGCCGGTGAACGAATCGCCCGGGTTGACGTAGCCGCCGGTCGGGAACCAGCCGCGGTCGACGGCGAGCCACTGGATCGACAGCAGCGCGATCCAGAACGCCGGGGCCGCGACGCCGACCAGCGAGACGATCCGGATCAGCTGGTCGGGCCAGCGGTCCCGGAACAGCGCGGCGACGACGCCGAACACCAGCGCCAGCACGACCGCGATGAACAGCCCCAGGAAGGTCAGCTGCATCGTCAGCGGCAGCGCGGTGGCCACCTGCTCCAGCACCGGTGCCTTGGTCAGCACGCTGGTGCCCATGTCGCCCTGCGCCAGGTCGGCGACGAACCGCAGGTAGCGCACGGGCAGCGGGTCGAGCAGGCCGTTCTCCAGCTGGAACCGGTGGATCTGCTCGGGCGTCGGGTTGGCGCCCTGGAAGTACGCGTACTCCGGCTTGTTGTTGGAGAAGCGCATGATGATGAAGACGAACAGGATCACGCCCAGCAGCAGCGGGATCAGGATGAGGATGCGCCGCAACAGCATCCTCGCGATCACGACCACGTGGAACTCCGCTCAGTTCTCGTCTCTGAAGCGGCGAAGCCGCTTAGCCCACCTGTGCGTTCGACTGTTTCAGATTCGCTTGGCTTGCAACAGGTTCATGCCGGGGTAGGGCTGCGGCTCGACGCCGTCGAGCTTCGCCGGGTTCCAGGCCGTCACGAGCTCGTTGTGCACCACCGGGTAGAGGACCGCCTGGTCGGCCACGACGTCGAGGTAGTCGTGGACGAGTTGCCGCCGCCGGGTCGGGTCGGGCTCGCGGATCGCCTGGTCCATCGCCGCGAACAGCGCCTTGGCCTCGGGGCTGGAGTCCCACTTGGTGTACTTCATCCAGGTGCCGCCGGCGGTGTAGTTGTAGCGCAGGATCAGGTCCGGGTCGAGGCCGAACTGGTTCGGGTTCGACGCCGCCGCGACGACCTGGTAGGACTGCGACTGGTCCATCTTGGTGAACAGCGCGCTGGTGTCCTGCGGCTGCAGCTCGGTCTTGACGCCGATCGCCTCCCAGGAGTTGGCGATGGTGGGCAGGCAGTCGGCGAGCCAGCTGACGTTCACCGCCATCAGCGTGATGGTCAGCCCGCTGACCCCGGCCTCGGCGAGCAGCGCCCGCGCCCGGTCGGGGTCGTAGTCGTAGACGGTCTTCGCCTTGGCGTAGGCCGGGTTCTGCTCGTTGAGGAAGCTGGTGGCCGGGGTGCCGTGGCCCTTGAGCGCGACGTCGATCATCTTGCGGGTGTCGATGGCGTGGAACAGGGCTTGCCGGACCCGCTTGTCGTCGAACGGCTTCTGACCGGTGTTGAACATCAGGAACAGGTGGTTCATGCCCTTGCCGCCGTTGACCCGCAGCCCGCTCTGGCGCAGCTGGTCGATGTTGGCGTAGGGGATGTTCTCGGCGACCTGCGCCTCGGCGCCGCCGCCGGAGATCTTCGCGACCCGGGCAGAGGCGTCCACGATGGACAGCCAGTTCATCTTCTGCACCGCGGGCTTGCGCGGGCCGTTGTAGTCCGCGAACGCCTCGAACCTGGTGTTGGCCTTGGGGTTGTGCTCGACCAGCTTGTACGGGCCGGAGCCGATGGCCTTGCCGCCCTTGGCCGCGTCCCAGCCGCCCGGGGCGCCGTAGACGTGCTTCGGCATGATCTTCGCGATCGTGAGGCGCTGGATCCCGTCCGGGAACGGGAACTTCAGCACGAGTTCCACTGTGGCGTCGTCGACCTTGCGGGCTTCCTGCAGCCACGCGGCGAAGAACGAGTACGCCAGGGTGCTCGGGTCGAGGACGCGCTCGAAGGTGAACACCACGTCGTCCGCGGTGACCGGCTGCCCGTCGTGCCACTTCGCGCCCGGGCGCAGCGCGAAGCGCCAGGTGGTGGCGTTGGGGTCGGCGGGCGCGGCCACCGCCAGCGCGGGGTAGGGGTCGCGGGTGACCGGGTCGGTGTCGATCAGTCCTTCGTAGACGTGGTTGTTGCCGGCCATCGCGAACGCCGACGCGGTCATGGTCGGGTCCCAGGTCTGGTCGTTGCCGTAGCCGATCACGGCGGTGATCAGGCCCTTGTCGTCGCCGCCGGTCGAGGTCGTCGACGCGGGGCCGCCGCAGGCGCCGACGGTGGCGGAGACGGCCGCCGCCGCGCTCAGGATCCCGCTGTAGCGCAGAAAGTCGCGGCGACTGACGAAGGTGCGGGAAACGTGGGGGCTCACGTTGCCTCCTGGCGGGTTGAGCGACGGGACATGGGACGTCCTACGTCAAGTCTGGGAGTGCAGGCTACGGTCGCCTGCGTTCGGCGGTCAAGAACAGTTGATCGAGAGGTTTCCGGCCGGTTTCGCGAAGCCGTCCGCCGAGCCTTCCAGAGGTTCCACGTAGGACGTAGTATGTCTTCCCTCGTTCGCTCTGCTGGAAGGGCATGACATGCGCATAGCACCTGGAGGGCCGCCGCGGCGGCGGTGGAGAGCCGCGGCGTTGAGCGTCCTGCTGTCGGCCGCGATGCTGTCGGGATCGCCGGCCGGCGCGGCGGCCGAACCGGACCCGGCAGCACCGTTCGTCGACGAGCAGGTCCTGTTCGCGAAGCAGGACTTCGGCTACGCGTGCTTCCGCATCCCGGCCGTCGTCCGGGCCGGGAACGGCGACGTCCTCGCCTTCGCGGAGGGCCGGGTCGCGGACTGCGGTGACGACGGCGACATCGACATCGTGCTGCGGCGCTCCACCGACGGCGGCCGCACCTGGGGCCCGCTGCAGGTGGTCTCCGACGGCAACGGGTCGACGCACGGCAACCCGGTGCCGATCGTCGACCAGCGCACCGGCCGCATCGTGCTGGTCAGCAACCACAACGGGCCCGATCCTTGCCCGAACGGCTGCGATCGCGATCCGTTCGTCCAGGTCAGCGACGACGACGGGGCCACGTGGTCGGCGCCGCGCGAGATGACCGAGGGCAAGCGCCCGGAGTGGAACTTCTGGTACGCCACCGGTCCGATGCACGGCATCCAGCTCACCCGCGGACCGCACGCGGGGCGGCTGGTGGTCGGCGCGAGCCACGAGATCAACGACGGCGTGCGCCCGCACGTCTACGGCACGCACCTGCTCTACAGCGACGACAGCGGCCAGACCTGGCACATCGGTGCGTCCGCGGCCGTCGACGACGGGACGGTCATCGCCCAGGAGGTGACCGTCGTCGAGCTCGCCGACGGGCGGGTCTACGCGCTGGCCAGGGATCGCGGCACCGATCCGGGCCATCGGTCGGTCGCGATCAGCGGCGACGGGGGAGCGACGTTCGACGCGCCGTTCCGGCCCATCGACCTGGCCATGCCCGACGTGCAGGCGTCGACGCTGCGACTGCACGCGCGGGACCAGGGCGACGCCGAGGACCGGATCCTGCTGTCCGCGCCGGCGCATCCGGTGGCGCGCGAGGCGATGTCGGTGCGTTCCTCCTACGACGAGGGACGGAGCTGGCAGCCCTGGGAGCAGGGCAAGGTCTTCTGGTGGGGGCCGTCGGCGTACTCGGACATGGTGAAGCTCGACGGCGACGAGATCGGGCTGTACTACGAGGCCGGCGTCGCCACGCCGTACGAGTCGATCCGGTGGACGCGCTTCAACGAGGCGTACCTGGCGACGCCGAACGGCACGCCGCCGGGCATTCCGGGACCGCCCGAACCCGGTCCGACGACGCCCGATGACTCCGGCCGCGGCAACCCCGCCTTCGTCCGCGGCGACGCGGCGCTGGTGCCCGGGCGGTTCGGGAACGCGTTGGCCCTGGACGGCGTGGACGACCGCGTCGAGGTGCCGTTCGGCAAGTCGATCGACCTCGGCGGCGGCGACTTCACCCTGACGACGTGGTTCCGCTACGCGGACACCACCGGCTCGCACGCCCTGCTGTGGGCGTACCGGACCGGTAGCGGCACCACGCCGCAGCTGTGGCTGCGCGCGGAACCCGGCTCGAACCGGATCCAGGCGCTGATCATGGTGGACCGCTTCAACATCACCGTGCAGTCCGCCGGCGCGTACAACGACGACCAGTGGCACCATGCGGCGCTCCAGCGGGTGGACGGCCGGTTCGTGCTGCGCATCGACGGCCGGGAAGCCGGATCGGCCGAGGTGCCACCGGGTTCCGTCACCGAGGGCAAGGAGTTCGGGGTCGACGGAATCCACATCGGACAGCGCGTGGACGGCGCCAACCGCTTCCACGGCGCCATCGACGAGGTGCGCGTCTACCGGCGCGCGCTGACGCAGGCGGAGCTGGAGTCCATCCGGACGCGGAACGCGCAGATCGGCGGCCGCCTCGGGCTCCGGCTCCCGATGGAGGCCATCTCCTGACGATCCGCAAACCGAATGCCGTGAGCGCGGAACGGGACAGCGATCCCGTTCCGCGCTCCCGACCCGCCGAAGGCCGTCAGCGATCGAGGTCGCCTTCCTCGAACCGGGCGTAGCGGATCGAGGCGTGGGCGTCGTTCGACTCCTGCGGGCCGGCCTCGTAGAGGACTCCCGCCCGGCCGCCGCCGAGGTTGACCAGGTCCGAGTAGGCCGCCCAGGTCGCGTCGACGACCGTGCCGACCTCCTGCCACGTCGCGCCCTCGTCGGCCGACGTGCGGATGCGCAGCGTGTGCCGCCGGTGCGCCATCTTCGGATCATCGTTGTACGGCCCGGAGAACAGGATCAGGTCGTTCGGGTCGCCGGCCGTCTTGGCGCGCAGCCGCACCACCGAGCCCTGCACCACCGGCCCCTTCAGCTCCGGCACGACCGCGAATTCCTGCTCGAACGTCGCGCCCGCGTCAGCGCTGATGGCGTCCGCGCGGTTGCCGGTCGAGGTCTCGGTGCCGTTGTTGTCCTGGTTCCGCGCGGCGGCGTACACCGCGCCGTCGGTGGTCTCCAGCAGGTTGAGCTCCTGCGGGTTGATCTTCTTGCCCGTTCGGTCGTCCACGACGCCGAGCTGCCAGCTCGTCCCGCCGTCGTCGCTGTAGATCAGCCCGGCGCCCTTGCGCCCGCTGCTGCCGCCGAATGTGATACCGACGAGCATGCGGTTGCGGTGCTCGCCCTGCGTCAGCTGGAGGCCGTGCCCGGGGCCGGTCGCGTACCAGGTGTTCCACTCGGACTTCGTCAGCTGCGGCTGGGGTTCGGGCGCGGTCCACTTCGTGCCCTTCGGGTCCGCGCTGTGCTGCAGGAACGGCGTGCGGGTGCACTTGGCGCCGGATTTGCACTCCGAGCCCGGGTTGTGCGTTGTCAGCAGCGAAATCCGGCCGGACTCACCGTCCACGATGGGCACCGGGTTGCCCCGGGTGTCGCCGCCGCCGTCCGCGACGAGTTCGATGTCGCCCCAGGTCTTGCCGTCGTCGGTGGAGCGCTTGAGGACCACGTCGATGTCGCCGGTGTCGGCGCAGTCCTTGCGGCGGCCTTCGGCGAAGGCGAGCAGCGTGCTGCGGTCCTTGGTGCGCACGACGGCGGGGATGCGGAAGCAGTGGTAGCCGCCTTCGCCCTTCTCGTAGACCTCGGTCCCGGCCAACGCCCGCCCGCCGCCGGCGCTTTGGGCGAAGACCGGGCCGGACGGCGCTGCCGCGGGCGCGGCGGGTTCGGGCGCGGTCGCACACGCGCTGCCCAGGACCGCGGTGGCCAGCACCGCCGACGCCGCCTTGGTGCCGATCCTCCAGGTGTGGCGAATGCTCACGAAATTCCTCTCCGCCGTACCGGTACGGCAGGTCGCCCCCGAACAAGATCACCACATCCTGCCAGCGAAGCCGGAAACAAACCGTCGAATCGGAGAAGAGGTGAATTTCGAACATTCGGTGAATCAGGCGGGAATGGACGGTGAACGCGCGCCTGCGGGCGGCTCGAATCCGGTGCTCACGCGGCGGCGGGGAGCTGGTCGTCGCGCCGGACCAGGGCTGCGTATCGGCCGTCGGCGGCCAGCAGTTCGTCATGCGTGCCGCGCTCCGCGATCCGTCCGCCGTCGAGCACCACGATCTGGTCCGCGTCGCGCACGGTCGACAACCGATGCGCGATCGTGAGCGTGGTCCGGCCCGAGGACAGCGCTTCGAGAGCCTGCTGCACCGCGCGTTCGGTCTGGGTGTCCAATGCGCTGGTGGCCTCGTCGAGGATCAGGATCGGCGGGTCTCGCAGGATCGTGCGGGCGATCGCGAGCCGCTGCTTCTCCCCGCCGGAGAACCGGTACCCGCGCTCGCCGACCACTGTGTCGTAGCCGTCCGGCAGTGCCGCCACGTGGTCGTGGATCTGCGCCGCCTTCGCCGCGGCGACCAGTTCCTCGTCGGTGGCGTCGGGCTTGGCGAAGCGCAGGTTCTCGGCCACCGAGGCGTGCAGCAGGTAGGGCTCCTGGGAGACCACGCCGACCGCATCGGCGAGCGTGTCGAAGCCGAGCTCGCGCACGTCGACGCCGTCGATGCGCACCTGTCCGCCGGTGACGTCGTAGAGGCGCGGCACCAGGTAGCTGAGCGTCGTTTTCCCGGATCCGGTCTCGCCGACCACGGCGAGGCTCGTGCCGGCGGGCACGGTCACGTCGATCCCGGTGAGGGTTCCGTCGGCGGCCTCGGGCGAGTAGGCGAACGACACGTCCGCGAACCGCACCTCGCCCTCGATCCGCGCCGGCCGCGCCGGTCGCTCCGGTTCGTCGATGTCGATCGGCAGGTCGAGGTATTCGAAGATGCGGCCGAACAGCGCCAGCGAGCTCTGCACGTCCACGCCGGTGGACAGCAGCGACAGCGTCGGCCGGAACAGGGCCTGCTGCAGGGTGACGAAGGCGACCAGGGTGCCCAGGGTGATCAGCGGGACGCCGAAGGTGCTGGTGACGCCGGCCGCCCAGTAGATCAGCGCGGGCAGCGCGGTCATCACGATCTGGATGCTCGACATCCGCCACCGGCCCGCCATGCTGGAACTGACCTCGAGCCGGGCCAACGCGGCGGACTCGGCGGCGAAGGAGTCGGTGAGCGACCTCGCCCGGCCCATCGTGCGTCCCAGCAGGATCCCGCTGACGGAAAGGGATTCCTGCACGCCGGCGGACATCGATGCCAGCTGGCGCTGCCGCTTCGCGGTGATCTTCTTGCGTTCCCGGCCGATCCGGCGGCTGACCCACACGAACACCGGCAGCAGGGCCACCGACGCGATCGTCAGCCGCCAGTCCAGCGCGAGCATCGCGACCACGGTGGCCACCACGGTGGTGAGGTTGGAGATCAGCGAGGTGGCGGTGGACGTGACGGTGGCCTGCATGCCGCCGATGTCGTTGGCGATGCGGGACTGGATCTCGCCGGTCCGGGTGCGGGTGAAGAACGCCAGCGACATGCGCTGCAGCCGGGCGTAGACCGCCGAGCGCAGTCCGTGCATCACGCTCTGCCCGACCTTGGTGGACAGATATGTCTGGGCGACGTTGAACACGCTGGTCGCGACGGCCACGCCGATCATGCCGAGCACGAGTGCGGTCAGCAGGCCGAGCCGTTGCTGCGGGATGGCGACGTCGAGGACCTCGCGCAGCAGGAACGGCGACGCGACGGAGACCAGGGACGACACGACTACCAGCAGCGCGACGACCAGCAGCGTGCCTCGGTGGGGGCGGAACAGGCGGCCGATGCGGCGGAGGCGGGCGGGCGGGGGAGTGGATTCCTCAGGCGATGACATAGGCGGCTCCAGTGCGATCAAATTCAGAGTCATCTTCATATTTACCATAGTTCACTATTACTGTCACTCTGTTAAGCTGGGCGGGTGGATGCCGGTGGTGAGGAAGAACGTCTCGGCGCGCTGTTCCTGCGGCTCGCCAAGTCCGCGCACGTCCTGCAGCGGCGCGGCGCCGGAGATCTCGGGCTGACGCCCGCGCAAGCGCGTGCGCTGTCCGTGCTGGGCAGGTGCGAGACGCCGCCTCGCATGGCGGAGCTGGCCGAGCGGCTGCACGTGGTGCCGCGAGCGGTGACGCCGATCGTCGACGCCCTCGAAGAGGCGGGCCTGCTGCGGCGCGAGGTCGATCCCGGCAACCGCCGCTCCACCCTGCTGGAGCTGACCCCGGAAGGCCGCAAGACGTGCAAGCGGCTGGCCGAGCTCCGCGCCCGCGCGGCCGGCGAACTGTTCGCCCCGCTCACCGCCGGACAGCGGCAAACCCTGCTGGAACTGCTGGAAAAGGTCGACCAGGCGTCGACGGTCCGATAGGTCGCCCCAGGCGGTTCGTTGTGCGCGTCTTCCGCATCTGTGCGATGCACTGTTCGGCGGCCCGATCGCGTACCGCCCGTGGATATGCTGCTGGATCTGCTCGTAGCGGGGATTTCAACGGGGGTTGACGGTTGAGCGCACTCGAAGCGGCTCTGCTCAAGATCGGTGGCGTGATCGCGACCGCCGCCGGGAAAGGTCTGTTGCGCAGCAGGCAGGCTGCCGCGGAGCGACGGCTCACCCTGGTGGAACTCGCGGGGGCGCGGGGACTCGGACTGCTGCCGCAACGGCGGCTTCGCCGCCAGATCGACCAGCTGGCCGAGATCATCGCCGAGCGCCTCGAACCGCTGAGCGGCACCGAGTTGCGCGACCTCGCCGACCATGAACGGCTCGCCGCGCTGGACGGTGTTGCTCGGGCCTTCGAAGCCGCGGATCTCTCCGACGAACGCGTGCTCCGCGCCGACGCGTCGTCGGCTGCCGTCGAGGCCCTGATCAAGCATTCGGCCGCGCAGGTGCTCCGCGAGATCCAGCTCGGGGAACCCGGTGTCAAGTTCTTCGAGCTGGTGCTGCACGAGGCGTGCGCCTACCTCACCGAGGTCATCTCCACCCTGCCCAGCTTTCAGAGCCGAGTCCTGCGAGAACTGCTCGAACGCGACACGGAGATCATCGAGCTGCTGCGGGAGGTGCTGGACCGGATGCCGCAGCGCGGTGTGGTGTCCGCGATGGGCAGCGCTACCGAGTTCGAGCTGGAGTACCAGCGGGAGCTGGCCCGGAAACTGGACCGGACCCAGCTCTTCGGCGTGACGCTGTCCGGCCCGAGCCGGCGGCACAGGCTGAGCGTGGCCTACATCGGTCTGTCCGTGTCGGTCGATTCCGACACGGCAGAGGAACTCAGCGTCGACGACGCGCTCTCCGGGAGCTCCCGCACCCTCATCAGGGGTGAAGCCGGGTCGGGCAAGACGACGCTGCTGCAGTGGCTGGCGGTCAAATGCGCGCAGGGGACGTTGGAATCTTCGCTGGCGCCGTGGAACGGCCTGGTTCCGTTCTTCGTCCAGCTGCGCAAGTTCGTTGGCCGGCAACTGCCGTCACCCGGGGAGCTTCTCAACACCGTGGCCTGGCAGCTGAAGGACCGGATGCCCAGCGGCTGGGCGTACGACGTGCTGAAGTCCGGACGCGGACTGGTGCTGGTGGACGGCCTGGACGAGGTTTCGGCACGGGATCGCGACGCAGTACGCGAATGGCTGTCCGACTTGGCCGGAGCCTTCCCGAACTGCCGGTACGTGGTGACATCGAGGCCACCCGCCGTCAGCGAGGGCTGGCTGGACGACGGGAGCTACCTCGTCGCTGAGCTGCAACCGATGAGCCGCTCCCGAACCAGGGCGTTCATCAGGCACTGGCACGAAGCGGTGGCAGCCGACCATCCGGCCGACGAGCACGCCGAGGTGGAGGCGTACGAATCGACGCTGATCGCGGCCATCGACGCGAGCCAGGCGCTGCGGAACCTCACGACCAACCCGTTGCTGTGCGCGCTGGTCTGCGCACTCAACCACGATCGGCGCACCCAACTGCCGCGCGAACGCATGGAGCTGTACAGGACGGCGTTGGAGATGTTGCTGAGCCGCCGCGATATCGAACGCCGGGTACCGGACGCAGAGTCGGCGGTGTCGCTGAGCCTGTCCGAGAAGATGCTGCTGTTGGAGGACCTGGCTCACTGGTTCACGATCAACGAGCTCACCGTCGCCGACTCCGTGCGGCTGGTGCGCCGGCTGGGGGAATGCCTGCGTTCCACGCGCAGCCGGGAACTGGACGCCGAGCAGGTTTTCCAGCACCTGCTGTTGCGCAGTGGCCTGCTCCGGGAACACAGCGCTGGACAGGTCGACTTCCTGCACAAGACGTTTCAGGAGTACCTGGCGGCGAAGAGGATCGTGGACACCGACTCGATCGAGATGTTGATCAGGCAGGCGGACAACGACACCTATGGCGAAGTGATCGTGATGGCGGTCGGCCACGCGCGGCCAGGGGAGCGCGAGAAGTTGTTGGACGGCCTGCTCGACGCGAGCGAGGAAGCCGTGGGGGCCGATCGCGATCGTCGCGCGCGGCTGCAACTCCTCGCGGTCTCCTGTCTGGAAACGGCGACGCAGCTCGAACCGTCGCTGCACCGGCGCATAACCGACTGCCTGCGGCAACTCGTTCCGCCCAAGTCCGCGACGGAAGCGCGAAGCCTCGCTGCCATGGGAAAGGACGTTCTTCCGCTGCTCCGGATCTCGGACGCGATGAAGCCTCACGAGGCCGCCGCGACCGCGCTCACCGCGGGCCTGGTCGGTGGGGCGGAGGCGCTCCCGATCCTGGCGGCGCTTGCCGAGGACCGGCGCGATCTCGTGTTCCAGGAAGTCGTGAACGCGTGGAGCTACTTCGATCCGGTCCACTTCGCCCGCGAGGTGCTGGCGGACGCACCGCTGTCCGGTCGGTCGATGCTGATCAACGATGTGAGCGTCCTCGTGGGTCTACCGCACGTTCCGCAGATCACCGACGTGGACTGCCGGCTGGACGGCGCGACTCGGCCCAGCGATCTGCAGCTGTTGAAGAACACACCCCGCCTGCGGTCGTTGCGGATGTCGGGCAACGACCGGCTCCGCGACTTGGGCTTCCTCCGCGGCCACCCGAACCTGTCACTGCTGGAGTTGTCCGACTGTCCGCTGCTGGCCGACTTCTCGGCGTTGCGGGAGCTGCCCGAACTGCTGTCGGTGTCCCTGAAAGGCTGCGGGGGTACGCCTGACATCGAGACGATCATCGGCTGCGAGAGGTTGGTGGGCGTCGGCATCGAAGGCGTCTCAGCTTCAGATGCCGCGCGGTTGCTGCGAACGCGCCCAAGCGTCGGCCGGCTGGCCATCAGAAGATGTCAGCACATCCGCGAGTTGTCGGAGTTGGGTTCCAGTGCATCGTTGCGCGAGCTGTCCCTCGATGCGAGCAGAACCCTGGAAAGCCTGGCAGGCGCGGACCGGTTTCCGGCTTTGCGTCGCTTGGAGCTCATCGACTGCCCTCAACTCCGGAGCCTGGGACGCCATCTCGAGTCGACTTCGCTGGAGTCGTTGTCACTGCGGTGGTGTCCCGACATCCGGTCGCTCGACGAAGTCGCGTCGCTGCGCGGGTTGACGGAGCTCAATCTGTTCGGGCTGAACGTTCACGATCTTTCGCCGTTGGCGGGTCTCGGCTCACTCGTCAGACTCTCGGTCGTCGACTGCGAGTGGCTTGATGACCTGAGTCCGCTCGCTGACGTGCCCGCGCTACAGATGCTGGACGTGTCCAGATCCGGCCGTCGCCTCGACCTGACCGCGTTGCGCGGCAAGAGCAACCTGGTCGTCTACCACAGCGGCAACGTCTACAACGCGGACCGTCTTGGAGAGCACAGCCAAGTGCACCCGTCCATCGGAAAGCGCTAGTGGCGGACAGTGTCAGGCGGGTTCTGGCGGCCAGGACCCGGGTTTCAGCACGCCCAGCACGTAGGCGCGGGCCACCAGCGCGGTCCGGTTCGGCACGCGCCAGCGGCGGGACATGCGCTGCAAGTGGTAGTTGACCCCGTCCGCGGTCAGGCCGACCGACTTGGCGATCTGCGCGGTGGTCACGCCGCCGGCCGCGAGCGCGAGGATCCGCGCCTCCACCGGGCTGACCAGGGCGGTGGCGGGTTGTTCGGCGGGCTCGGTGACGTCGCCGAGGACGTTCAGCAGCAACAGCAACGCGGTCTCGGCATCCGGGGCCTCGCTGACCACGTCGACGGTCATATCGCCGTGCCGCTCCGCCCCGCCCGGCGCGGACCAGCGCACCTCGACCGGGTAGCGGGACCGGCGGCGGCGCCGCAGCGCCTCGACGACCGGGTGCAGCTGATCGCTGGAGCGCGGGCGGAAGAAGTCGAGCGCGTTGCGGCCGCGCAACTGGCTGGGCAGCGTGCCCCACTCCGCGGCCATCAGGGGATTGGCCAGCAGGATCGCGCCTCCGGTGTCGCACACCGCGACCGGCATCGGCAGGTGGTCCAGCAGGATCACCGCCCGGTTGCGCCACGCCACCGCATCATCCCGGTACGCGCGCCCCGGCGGTCCGCCCCGCCACTCCTGTCCCATGCCACTGCCATCTCGAAGATCAGGATGCAAGTCCGATGCCGCAGAGACTACTACGCATTCGTGTAGTGCCGGTGCCCCGAGACGCCCGCGGCTGCCGCGAACGTGGAGGCAGCAACCACTCCCGAGCAGAGGACGCGCCCCGAATGACCGACGCCACCCTGATCCACCCGCGAGTCGACGACGGCGTTCCCGTCATCGACGTTTCGGACACCGGCCTCACGAACCGGCCGACCCAGCAGGCGATGGCGCTCGCCCGGCGGCACGGCCCGGTGTTCCGGCGCCGCTTCCACGACCGCGAGACCCTCCTGGTCGGCGACCTGGGCCTGGTCACCGAGCTGGCGGACGAGCAGCGGTTCGCCAAGGCGGTCGGACCCGCGCTGCAGAACGTCCGCGAGTTCGCCGGGGACGGCCTGTTCACCGCCTACAACGAGGAACCCAACTGGGGCAAGGCGCACGACATCCTGATGCCCGCCTTCGCCCTCGGCTCGATGCGCACCTACCACCCGGTCATGCTGCGGGTGGCCCGCCGCCTCCTCGGGTCCTGGGACCGCCGGGCCGCCGCCGGCGTGCCGGTGGACGTGCCCGACGACATGACGCGGATGACGCTGGACACCATCGGGCTGGCCGGTTTCGGTTTCGACTTCGGCTCGTTCGACCGCGACGAGCCGCACCCGTTCGTCGGCTCCATGGTGCGCTGCCTCGACTGGAGCATGTCGCGGCTGACCATGCCGCCCGGCGCCGATCACGCCGGGCGCGACGCGGCGTTCCGGGCCGACGCGGCGTACCTGGCGTCCGTGGTCGACGACGTCATCGGCGCCCGCACGGCCGCGGGCGAAACGTCGGCCGACGACCTCCTGGGGCTCATGCTCGGCGCGGCGCACCCCGCCGACGGCACCACGCTGGACCTCGCCAACATCCGCAACCAGATCATCACCTTCCTCATCGCCGGGCACGAGACGACGTCCGGCACCCTGTCGTTCGCGCTGCACTTCCTCGCCAAGCACCCGACGGCGCTGCACGTGGTGCAGCGCGAGGTGGACGAGCTGTGGGGCGACACCGAACCGGACCCGACGTTCGAGGACGTCGGCCGCCTGACCGCCACCCGCCAGGTGCTCAACGAGGCGCTGCGGTTGTGGCCGTCGGCGCCGGCCTTCGGGCGAGTGGCGCGCGAGGACACCTTGCTGGGCGGGCGGATTCCGCTGCGCGCCGGGGAATCCGTGGCGGTGCTGACGCCGGTGCTGCACCGCGACCCGGTGTGGGGCGACAACCCCGAGCTCTTCGACCCGACGCGGTTCACCCCCGAGGCCGAGGCGGCCCGGTCGCCGCACGCGTTCAAGCCGTTCGGCACCGGTGAGCGCGCGTGCATCGGGCGGCAGTTCGCCCTGCACGAGGCCACCATGCTGCTCGGGATGCTGGTGCACCGGTACCGGCTGGTCGATCAAGCCGGCTACCGGCTCGACGTGAAGGAAACGCTGACGCTCAAACCGGAAGGGCTGACGCTGACCCTCCTGCCGCGCACCGCCGCGGACCGCGCGGCGAATCGCGCGGCGCTGCCTGCCGGCACTTCCGGAGCGGCCGACGAACCGGTGGCCGACGCCGGGCTGCCCGGCCGCGTGCTGCCGGGCACCGAGCTGCTCCTCCTGCACGGCTCGAACTACGGCACCTGCCGCGACTTCGCCGGCCGGCTCGCCGACGCCGGCGCCGACCTCGGCTGCGAGGTCGAAGTCGCGCCGCTGGACGCCTACGCGGGCGGTCTGCCCGCCGACCGGGCGGTCGTCATCGTCGCCGCCTCCTACAACGGCCACCCGACCGACGACGCGGTGTCGTTCGCGCGCTGGCTGGACGAGGCCGAACCCGGCGCGGCCGAGGGCGTGGCCTTCGCGGTGCTGGGCGTCGGCGACCGCAACTGGGCGGCCACCTACCAGCACGTTCCGACGCGCCTCGACGCCCGGCTCGCCGAGCTCGGCGGCACCCGCATCGTCGAGCGCGCGGCGGCGGACGCCGCGGGTGATCTGACCGGCGCGGTGCGGAAGTTCACCGCATCGCTGCGAAGCGCGCTGCTGGAACGGCACGGTGATCCCGCCGCGGCCGGGGCGGCGCCGCAGCGCGAAACCGGTTACGCGGTCGCGGAAATCACCGGCGGTCCGCTCGATGCGCTCGCCGCCCGGCACGACGTGGCCGAGATGGTGGTGACCGAGGTCGCCACCCTCACCGAGCCGGCGTACCCGCGGGTCAAGCGCCTCGTCCGGGTGGCGCTGCCCGAGGGGTGCGACTACCGGACCGCAGACCACCTGACGGTTCTCCCGGCCAACGACCCGGCGCTGGTCGCCCGGGCCGCCGAGCTGCTGGGCGTCGATCCGGACGCGGTCCTCAACATCACCCCGGGCCGCCCGGGCCGTGACGCCCTCCCGATCGACCGGCCGATCGCCGTGCGCGATCTCCTGGCCCGGCACGTGGAGCTGCAGGACCGCCCGACCGCCGAACAGCTCGGCGTCCTCGCCGACCTCAACCCGTGCCCGCCGGAGCAGGCCGCTCTCCGGGCGCTCGCCGACGACGCCGCTGACCAGCGCACGCTCCTGGACGTGATCGAGGACCATCCGGCGCTGCGCGAAGTCCTGACCTGGCCGGTGATCCTGGACCTGCTGCCGCCGATGCGGCCGCGGCACTACTCGATCTCCTCCTCACCGGCGGCCGATCCGCGCCACGCCGACCTGATGGTCTCCCTGCTGCAGGGTCCGGCGCGCTCCGGGCGAGGGGAGTTCCGGGGCACCGGCTCGGGATACCTGAACGCGGTGCGGCCGGGCGACACCATCCTGGCGCGCGTCCAGCCGTGCCGCGAAGCGTTCCGCATCGGCACGGACGTCCCGGTGGTCATGATCGCCGCGGGCACCGGCCTGGCGCCGTTCCGGGGCGCGATCGCGGACCGGCGCGGCCTCGTCGAAAGCGGCGCCCGGCTCGCCCCCGCGGTGTGCTACTTCGGTTGCGACGCGGCGGATGCCGACTACCTCCACGCGGCGGAACTCGCCGCCGCCGAGTCGGCCGGCGCGGTCGCCGTCCGTCCGGTCTTCAGCGAAGCGCCGGTCGGCGGGCACCGGTTCGTGCAGCATCGCATCGCGGCGGAAGTCGACGAGGTCTGGAACCTGTTGCAGGACGGGGCGAAGGTCTACGTCTGCGGCGACGGCAACCGGATGGCGCCGGGGGTGCGCGAGGCGTTCCGCACGGTGTACCGCGAGCGAATTCCCGGTAGCGACGCGGAAACCGCCGACGCCTGGTTGCGGGGACTCATCGCCGACGGGCGATACGTGGAGGACGTGTACGGCGGCTGACGCGCTCCGCGATCTGTGCCAAGGTCGGGTGCTGGGCCGTCGGTGGCGGCGGCCGTGGAGCTGTGGAAGGGACGACGAGGATGAGCGAGTCCGGGATGGGCTGGGGGCGTCCGGAGCTGCTGTCGAACGTCAACTACCGGAAGCACCGCGAGAACCTCCGCCGGCAGGAGACCGATGCGGTGTTCCGCTACATCTACGAGCACAACCTGTGGGGGAGCGAGGAATCGGTTTCCGGGCACGGTTCGGAGAGCACCGCGACCGAGCACATCCGGACCGAAATCCCCGCTCTGCTGCGCAGGCGTGGCGTGCGCACCGTCGCGGACGTCCCCTGCGGGGACTTCGGTTGGCTCAGCACCACCGACCTGGGCGTCGAAACCTACGTCGGCGCCGACATCGTGCCGGAACTCGTTGCGCACAACCGGGATCGCTACGGCGGCGCGCAACGCCGGTTCGAGATCCTCGACCTCACCGCGGATCCGCTGCCCGCGGCGGATCTCGTGCTGTGCCGGGACTGCCTGGTGCACCTCACCTTCGACCAGATCCGGGCCGCGTTGCGCAACATCCGGCGCAGCGGGGCGCGGTACCTGCTGACCACGACGTTCCCGGAGCTGGCGGTGAACGTCGACGTGGAGACCGGGGACTGGCGCCCGCTGAACTTGCAGCTGGCGCCGTTCGGCTTCCCGGCCCCGCTGGAACTCATCGTCGAGGGCTGCGTCGAAGGCGACGGGCGGTACGCCGACAAGGCGCTGGGCCTGTGGGAGGTCGCCGACCTCGGCTGACCCGGGAACTCCTGCCCCGCCGGGGCGGGAGTTCCGCTGTTCACGGGCGGCCGAGCGCGGCGGCGATGCCGGCGAGCAGGCAGTTGAGGCCGAACTCGAAGCGGTCGTCGGGATCTGGGTCGCCGGACTCCAGGATTCCGCGGTTGAAGTGGGGGAACTCGCCGGACTCGACCACCTGCCGCACGTAGGCGCCGACCGCGTTCCGCCATTCGTCGACGGTCATGCCCGTCGTGCGCCGCGCCTCCAGCTCGGCCAGTTCCGCGGCCACCGAGCCGAGCACGAAGGTGTTGACGGCGTCGACGACCATGCCCGCTCGCGTCGCGTCGGCGGTCGCCCGGCTCACCACGCCGAGCGTGTGATCGCCCCGTTTGATCACGTTCGGGCCGAGCGCAGGGCACCGGGCGGCCTGTTGCGCCAGCCAAGGGTGCTCCAGCAGCCCGGCGCGGAAGGTCCTGGCGCACGCGGCCAGCTCGGCGAGCCAGTCCTCGCCGCGCCCTTCCGGCAGCGGCATTTCGCCGTGCACCGCGTCGATCATCAGCTCGATCAGCTCGTCCTTGTTGGTGATGTGGCGGTACAGCGAGGTGGTGCCGGAACCCATCTCGGCCGCGATCCGCCGCATGGACAGCGCATCGATGCCTTCGGCGTCGGCGATCCGGATCGCGGTGCGGACGATCTGCTCCTCGCTGAGCGCCGGACGGCTGCCGCGCTCCCGGTCGCGCATCCAGACCAGGGCCGAGGGCTGTGATCGAGCAGACATGGGCACAGTGTACGCGTCGGGTACAGTGTGCCCAAAATGGGAACACTGTTCCCGAGTTCGAGGAGGCTCTCATGTCCCGGATACCGGTCCTCATCGCCGGCGGCGGCACCGTCGGCCTGGCCGCTGCCGTGTTCCTCGGCCATCACGGCATGCCATCACTGGTCGTCGAGCGCCGCGCTGCGCCGTCCAACCACCCCCGTGCGCTCGGGATCAGCCAGCGCACGTTGGAGTTCTTCCGCGAAGTCGGGTTGCGCGATGCGATCGACGACGTCGCCGTCCGGTCTGCGGAGATGTGGAAGGCGGACGCGCGCACGGTCGCCGAGATCGACCGCAGCCGGGCGCCGCGATTCGTGAAGCCGCCGATCTCCTCCGGCATCTCGCCGGAGATGCCGCATGGGCACTACCCGCAAGATCGGCTCGACACGGTGCTCCTGCCGGCGGCCCGCGAACGCGGGGCGACCGTCGAGTTCGGCGTGGCCGTGACCGAGGTCGAGCAGGACGCCGATGGAGTGGCGGTGACGTTGTCCGATGGGCGCGTGATCCACGCCGACTACCTGGTGGGCGCGGACGGCGTGAACAGCGCGGTGCGCGACGCGCTGGGGATCGCCACTACGGGGCCGGGCGAAATCGGCGACACCACCGTGAACATCCTGTTCAACGCCGACCTGGTGGGCCACTTCGGTTCGATGCCGGTCATGGTGCAGGTCAGCCATCCGGACGCCCCGGGCATGATGTTGGCCGTCGGCGAGAAGCGCTGGGTGCTGCACGTCGGCCTGGATGCGGTCGGAGGCCTTTCCGGGCAGCAGTGCGCCGCGGCGGTCCGCACTGCGCTCGGCGCGGACGTGCCCGTGGAGATCGTCAACGCGCTGCCGTGGCGGGCGACCGTGCGCATGGCGGACGAATTCCGCTCCGGCCGCGCCTTCCTCGTCGGCGACGCCGCGCGGGCCATCTCGCCGCTCGGGGCCATGGGGCTGAACACCGGCGTGGCGGACGCCCACAACCTCGCCTGGAAACTCGGCATGGTGCTCGCCGGGCAGGCGGGTGACCGGTTGCTGGACAGCTACCACGAGGAACGCCACGCGGTCGCCGAGCTGGTGACCCGGCAGGCGCTGCTGCGCTGGGAGCACCCGCGCCTGCACTGGGATCCGGCGGCGGCCGCGGAGCGCGCCGCGGCCGGGATGTGGAACGCCCCGGTGGTGCTCATGGCCCACCGGTACGACTCCTCGGCGGTGATCGACCCGGTGGTCGACGTGCCGTCCACAGAGGACGTCGACGCGAGCCTCGACGGCGCGCCCGGCTCGCGGCTGCCGCACCGTTGGGTGGCCGGGACGAGCGTGTCCACCTTGGACCTGGTCGGATCCCGCTTCGCGGTGCTGACCGGCCCCGGCGGCGGCCACTGGGTGGAGGCGGCGCGCGAGATCGGGCTGACGGCCGTGCAGCTCGACGCGGACTGGGCGTCCTCGGCGAACGTCGACCACGACGGCGCCTTGCTGGTGCGGCCAGACGGTTTCATCGCCTGGCGCGCACCAGGAAGCGCGGATCCCGCGACGCTGCGGAAGGCGTTCGCCGCGGTCACCGGTCGTTAGCCGGCCAGGCGCTTCTCGTACCCGGCGAGGCGGACGCAGGTGGTGAGGCCGCGGATCGCCTGCTCCAGCTCCTGTCGCCCGGGGTAGCTGGGGGCGATCCGGATGACCGCGTCGTCCGGATCGACGCCGTGCGGGTGGGTGGCACCGGCCGGGGTCAGCGCGATCCCGGCGTCGCCCGCCAGGCGCACGACCTCCTTGGCGCAGCCGTCGGGCACCCGCAGCGAGATGAAGTACCCGCCCTTCGGGGACGTCCACTCGGCCAGGTCCGTGCCGCCGAGCTCCTCGTCGAAGATGCGCAGCACCGCCTCGAACTTGGGCTGCAGCAGCGCGCGGTGGCGGTCCATGTGGGCGCGCACCCCGTCGGCGTCCTCGAGGAACAGCACGTGCCGGAGCTGGTTGACCTTGTCCGGGCCGATCGAGCGCTTCGAGTTGTTGGCCAGCAGCCAGTCGCGGTTGGCCGGCGAGGAACCGAAGAACGCGACACCGGCCCCGGCCCAGGTGATCTTGGAGGTCGAGCCGAAGACGAAGGCCCGGTCCGGGTTTCCGGCCTCGGCGCACGCCGCCAGCAGGTCGGCGATCTCCACCCGCTCGTCGGTGAGGTGGTGCACCGCGTAGGCGTTGTCCCAGAAGATCCGGAAGTCCGGGGCGGCCGTGCGCATCCCGGCCAGCCGCCGCACCGTCTCGTCCGAGTAGCAGGTGCCGTCCGGGTTGCTGTACTTCGGCACGCACCAGATGCCCTTGATCGCCGGGTCCTCGGCGACCAGCCGCTCCACTTCGGACATGTCGGGCCCGTCGGCGGTCATCGCGACCGGGATCATCTCGATGCCGAAGCGCGCGCAGAGGGAGAAATGCCGGTCGTAGCCGGGAACCGGGCACAGGAAGGCGATGCGCTCCTGGCCGGCCCAGCGCGACTCGGCGCCCGGCAGGACGCTCAGCAGCGCGTGCACCAGGCAGTCGTGCATCAGCTCCAGGCTGGAGTTGCCCGCGGCCAGCAGCTGCTCCACCGGCACCTGGAGGAAGTCCGCGAACAGCGCCCGCATCTCCGGCAGGCCCTGCAGGCCACCGTAATTCCGGCAGTCGGTGCCGTCCGCGGCGGTGGGCCGGCCGGCGCCGGGCAGCTCCTGCAGGCCGGCCGCCAGGTCGAGCTGCTCGGGCGAGGGCTTGCCGCGGGTCAGGTCGAACGACAGGCCGGCGTCCACCAGTTCGCGGTAATCGCGGCGGGCGGTTTCGACCAGTGTGGAGGTTGTCTCGGCGTTCGTACCAACGGGCATCGTGCGTTCCCTTCGCGTGCGGCGACCTGCGGGAAGCCTACAGGTCGCCGCATCGTCGATCCCGCCCGCGCCGTCCGGGAACGGCCGGTGTCCACTGTGGTCAGCCGCGGTACGGGAACTCCGGCGGGCGGCGCTGGAGGAAGGCGCTGATCCCTTCGGCGCTCTCGCCGCTTTCAGTGGACAGGTCCTGCCAGTACTGGCGGCGTTCGTCGAGCGACTCGCCTCGGCTGGCCATGTCGATGAGTTGCTTGGATGCCCGGACCGTCAGCTGGGAGCGCCCGGCGATGGTCGTCGCGAGGGCGATCGCGCGGCCGCGGGCGTCGTCGGTGATCTCGTCGACCAGTCGCATCTGGAGCGCGCGTGCGGCGTCGAAGAAGTCCGCGGAGAACAGCAGCAGTTTCGCGTTCACCGGCCCGACGAGCTCGGTGAGCCGGGCGATGCTGGAGGCGGGGTAGACGATGCCGAGCTTGGCCGGGGTGATGCCGAAGGTGGCGCCGGTGTCGGTGATGCGGATGTCGCAGGCGGCCGCGAGCTGGCAGCCGCCGCCGATGCAGAGCCCGTTGATCAGCGCGATCGTCGGTAGCGGGCAGGTGAGCAGCGCCCGCTCGGCTGTCACCGTCACGCTCTCGTCTCGGCCGCCCTCGATCTCGTCCAGTTCATTGATGTTCGCGCCGGCGCAGAACGCGTCGCCCGCGCCGGTGAGCACGACGACCCGGACGGCGGGATCGTCGGCGACCTTGGTCAGCAGGTCGGGGACCTGCCGCCACATGCTCGCGCTCATGGCGTTGCGCCTGCTCGGGTTGTCGATGGTGATCCATGCGATGTGCTCGGCGATGTGCAGGTCCAGCCGGCCCGGTGTGAGGTCGTTCATCGCTTGGTCGCTCCCGTGGTCGTCGGCAGGTGAGTGATGCCGCGGCGGTCCAGATCCTCGATCTCGTCTTCGTTGAACAGCGGGGCCAGGATCGCCGCGGAGTGCTCGCCGAACTCCGGTGGCGGGGAGTGCACCGCGGCGGGCTGGTCGTCGATCCAGATCGGCGCGCGCAGCAACGGCATCGAGGCTCCGGCCGTCGACATGACCTGCTGCACCATACCGAGCGCCTGCACCTGCGGGTCGGCGAAGACCTGATCCATCCGGTGCACGGGTCCGCAGGGGATACCGGCTTCGCGCAGCGCCGCCACCCAGTGCGCCGAACCCTCGGCGCGGAGCAGTCGTTCGAGATCGGCCCGCAGCGCGGCGCGGTGCTCGACGCGGCTCGCGCCATCGGCGTACTCCGGGCGCTCGGCCAGGGCCGGGTCGCCGAGCGCGGCGCAGAGCGCCTCCCACTGTCGTGGCGAACCGGCGGCGATGTTGATGGGGGAGTCGGCCGTGTCGAACATCCCGTACGGGCTGATCACCGGGTGATCGTTGCCCTGCGGTTGCGGGATCTCGCCGGTGCTGAGGTAGCCCTGCGCGTGGAAGGTCAGCGCCGCCAGCGCCGATTCCAGCAGCGAGGTCTGCACGTGGGCGCCGTCCCCGGTGCGTTCCCGCCCGGCGACCGCCGCCGCGACCGAGAGGGCCGCCACGATCCCGGTGATCGTGTCGATGATCGGCACCCCGACGCGCATCGGGGTCTCCGCGCCGGCGCCGGTGACCGACATCAGGCCCGACATGCCCTGCGCGATCTGGTCGAGCCCGGGTGTTTCCCGTTCCGGTCCGGTCGGCCCGTAGCCGCTGATGCTGGCGATCACCAGTCGCGGGTGCTCCGCCCGCAGCCGCGCGGGATCCAGGCCGAGCTTCGCGAGCACGCCCGGCCGGAAGTTCTCCACCAGCACGTCCGCATCGGCGACCAGCCGGGCCAGGACGTCCTGGCCCGCCGGGCTGCGCAGGTCCAGCGCGAGGGAGCGCTTGTTCCGGTTGACCGCGGCGAAGTACTGGCTCCGGTCCCCGTCGAACGGGCCGAACGCGCGGGAGCCGTCGCCGTGCGGCACCGGCTCCACCTTGATCACCTCGGCGCCGAGGTCGGCCAGCAGGGCGGTGCACATCGGACCGGCGAGCACGCGCGTCAGGTCGATCACCCGGATCCCGGTCAGCGGCGCGTGCGTCATGGGGCGACCTCCGGTTCTCTGGTCCACGATGTGGTCCGTCGATCCGCACAGTGGACCGAACGGATCTGGACGCTACGATGCGCCGCACATCGCGTCAAGAGGTGGATCATGTCCATGCAGAGCGTCAAGAACGCCCTCCGCGTCCTGGAAGCGGTGGCCGAGAACCAGCCCGCCGGGCTCAGCGACCTGACCCAGCGGCTGGGGTTGCCGAAGACCACCGTCCAGCGCTGCCTGACCACGTTGCACGAGGCGGGGTGGATCAAACCCGCCGGGCACGAGCTGCGCCGCTGGACGATCACCGGCCGGGCGTTCTCGGTGGGCAGCCAGGCCGCCAACGACCGGGATCTGCGGTCGGTGGCGTTGCCGCTGCTCAGCGAACTCCAGGCGGCCACCGGCGAAACGGTGCACCTGATGGTGCCGGACGGCAACGAGGTGGTGCTCATCGAGCGCCTCGACAGCGCCCACCAGCTGCGCACGTTCTACTCGCTGGGCCTCCGCTCGCCGTTGCACGCCACGTCCAACGGCAAGGCCGTGCTGGCCGCGATGCCGGACGACGACGTCGCCGACTACCTGGCGAAGTACCTGTCCAGGGTCACCGATCGCACGATCGTCGACCCCGATGCGCTGCTGGCCCAGCTGGCGACCATCCGCAGGCAGGGCTACGCCGTGAACGAGGAGGAGCACCAGCCCGGCATCGTGGCCATCGGCGCTGCCATCTGCCCGCCCGGCGCGGGTGCGGTCGGCTCGCTGTCGGTGTCCGCGCCCAAGGTGCGGCTCACGCGCAACCGCTACGCGACCGTCGGCCGGCAGGTCCGCGACACGGCTTTCCGCATCTCCCAAGGGCTCTCGTCGTCGGTCGCCCCGCTGCCGTAGCGGATCGACGCCGCGCCAACGAATTCCGGCATCGCACCTTGACGTGTCCGGGAGCACGACCCTACGGTGCCGTGGACCACAATGCAGTCAGGTGGACCACGATGCGGTCCGGGCTCGACGGGGAGCGAAATGGCGTCGCAGGTGCTGGCTTTGCTCGTGTTGGCGGTGGCGTTCCTGGTCGCGACCGTGCGACCGGTCCACATGGGAGTCCTCGCCCTGGCCGCGGCGCTCGGCGTCGGCACGACCCTGGGCGGCGCGTCGCTGGACGACGTGCTCAGCGGCTTCCCCGTCGACATCATGCTCCTGCTGCTCGGCGTCACCTATCTGTTCGGCATCGCGCGCAGCAACGGCGCCCTCGACTGGATGATCGACAGGCTGGTCCGCGCGACCGGCAACCGGGTCGCGCTGCTGCCCGCGCTGTTCTTCGCGCTCTCCCTGGCGGTGGCCAGCTTCGGGTCGCCGCTGGCGGCGGTCGTGCTCATCCCGATCGGGCTGTCGTTCGCCGGCCGCAACGGGCTGAGTCCGGTGGTGATGGGCCTGGCGATGGCCACCGGCGGCTCGGCCGGGTCGTTCGCGCCGATCAGCCTGTTCGGCCTCATCACGACGAGCATCGCCGGGCGCAGTGGGATCGAGGTGAATCCGCTGCTGCTGTTCGGCGCGGCGATCGGGATCAACGTGGTGCTCTTCGCCGCCGGATCCGTCCTGTTCCGGCGCGCGCTCGTGGCCGAGGCGGCGCCCGATGAAGAGCCCGACGCCGCGCCGGATTCCGGTGGTGGCGCGGGGGAAACGGCGCTGCTGACCAGGACCGGCACCGCGATGCGGCTCTCGGTGTTCCAGCGCCTGACGATCGTGATGCTGGCGCTGCTGGTCGTGCTCGTGGTCGTCCTGACGGCCGTCGGCCTCGAGGTGAACGTCGGCGTGGTCGCGCTGGGGCTGGGCGTCGTCCTGTCGCTGTGCTTCACCAAGGAGACGGCGCAGGCGGTCAAGGAGATCGACTGGTCCACGATCCTGCTCGTCGGCGGCATCGCCACCTACGTCGGCGTGCTGGACGGCATGGGTGCCGTCCAGCTCGTCGCCGAGGTCGGCGCGGCGATCCCCAGCCCGCTGCTGGCGGCGTTCATCCTCTGCCTGTGCGGCGGGCTGATCTCGGCGTTCGGCTCCACGACCGCGCTGCTGGCGATCATCATCCCGCTCGCGCTGCCGCTGGTGGCCGCCGGCGGAGTGCCGGCGGCCGGGGTGATCTGCGCGCTGGCGCTGTCGTCGTCCCTGGTGGACATCAATCCGATGTCCACCATCGGCGCCACCGTGGTGGCCTCGGGCCCGGAGCGGATCCGCGCGGCGATGCGGAAGTTCTTCTTCCGCTGGGGATTCTCGATGGTCCTGGTCGGTCCGGTCGTCACCTGCGCCTTCCTGGTCCTGCCCGGAATGCTCTCCTAGGCGAGGAGTTCCTGGAGCTCGCGGACCGCCCGGGTCAGGTGCTCGGCGAAGGAGTGCATCTCGTCGGCCACCGGCTCCGGCGTGCTCAGGTAGAGGTTGAAGCGATCCGGGAGCAGCACGTACGCGACGCCGATGCACTGGCTGCTGGTCGAACCGAAACCGAAGTACTGGATGTTCGTCGACGGCGCCGAGCTCGTGCTCAGGTAGTCGTCGCGCATCTTCAGCCAGCCCGGCGTCTCGTACAGGTCCAGCGGCTCGGTCGCGCCCAGTTCCGCGCCCCGCCGCCGCTGGATGAGCTGCAGCTCCCACAGGTGCTGCTCGGGCGCCTGCCCCGCCTGGCACTCCTTCGCCCGCGCCACGTGCTTCTCCGCGGCGGCGCGGAACGCCGCCCGGCGCGTCTCCGCGTCCGCGCCGGGATCGTCCATCGCCGCGACGAACCGCAGGACCTCGGGCGTGACGACGCGCATGGCCTCGGTGCGCCCGTTCTGGAACTGGCGGGTGGCGATGGACTCGTAGGTGGCGCCGGTCAGGCCCTTGGAACGCTTGTGGGCCAGCTGGTACGCCATCTGCACGAACGCGTCGGGCGACATGCCCAGCTGCTTGGCCTGGTTCGCCCCGAAGTCCTCGAACGACAGCGTGGTGGTCGCGGTGTTGTCCGCGTACTCCGCGAACGCGCCGGCCGCGGCGCGGACGTCGGCGCGCAGGTCGGCGTCGAGCACGAACTCGATCGGATCCACGGCGGGAAGGCCCTGCGCCGCCCGCCCCGCTTCCGGTTCGTGCTGGAGCAACGTGTCGACGAAGTTGAGGATCGTGGTGCCGTCCAGGCCGCAGTGCTCCACGTTGATGCCGGCGGTGCCGTCGGCGAAGACGATCAGCGACACGGCCTTGTCGAACCACCGGCTGCCGCTGTCGCCGTGCAGCAGGTGGTCGCAGGCGTCCAGCGTGTTCTCGGGCGTGAAGTCCTCGAGGCACAGGCAGAACAGCGCGGTCTCGATCTCATCCAGCGCAGCGGCATTGCCCGGATCGGCGGCCAGCAGCGCTTGTCGGCTGGCGGCCCACTCCGCTCGCGCCTTGGTGGTGAGGTGCCCGACGGAGGTGTCCGTCGCGGCTCGCGTCGCGCCGGCCTTCATGATCGCCTGCAGGCCCGCCGCGAGATCCTCCGGCGTGTGCGGCCGGCCCTCCGGGCTCAGCACCTGCATGCGGAACAGGTTGCCGCGGTAGAACACCGCGATGTGGCGGGCATCGGAGGGCCCGGGCCATTCCGCGGAGTACGGCGCGCGCACCGAGTCCTGCACCGCGCCGGGGATCCGGGTGGTGGAGAACAGGAACTTCTGCTGCGCCATCGAATGCGGCTGTCCACGTTGGACGACCGGCGGGATCGCCTCCGCGTCGAGCAGCTGCTTGTAGTCGACCGCCGCGGCGATGAGGCCGGCCGCCCGCCCGACCTGCTCCTGCGCCGATTCCCGGAACAGGAAGAAGAAGTTGGCGTTCAGCGCGATCCGGTCGCGGCGCCCCAGGTACCGGTACGGCCAGAAGGTGTCGAGCCAGCTGTGCACGCCCTCCTCGGCGTCGTAGCGTTCGAGCGCCGCCTGCAGGGCATGGGCCGGGCTGCCGGGGCTCTGGAACGCCCGCACCGCCGCCTCGGTGACGGCCAGCTCGTCCGCGCCGAGCAGCGGCGCGCACCACTCGACGAACCGCTCGCAGCTTTCCGCCAGGGTCGGCAGCGGCACCCGGGGCAGCCGGTCCTCGTTGCCGAAGGTGCTGGTCGACCACGTCTCACTGCTGTTCAATGTCATCCTCGACTTCGCTGGATCGCTCGGTGTTCTCGCGGCTGGGAGAGGTGGAGCTCGGCGTAGAACCAGCCGTCGGCCTCCATGCCCCGCGGCTCGACCCCGGCGGTCGAGAGCGTTTCCAGGACCAACGACTGCTCCTGCTCGGAGATGAACCGGCGCTGCTTGAAAACGCCGGGCATCGGCACGGTTTCGTAACCCGAGTCTGCCAGTCGGCGCGCGATCGGGTCGAAGGGGAACATGCGCAGGACGAAATGCGCCATCCACGGCCGCCTTCCCGCCTCGGCGATCCGGCCGAGGGTGCGTTCGCCGACGTATCCGATGCACCCCGTCGAGATGACCAGGTCCACCTCGGCCAGCAGCTCGCGTTGTGCGGCGGTGGGGTCGTGGTTCTCCAGGTCGGCGTGCACCGCGTGGTCGATGAACCCGGCCGCGAGCGCGTACGAAAGCGCCGGTTCCGAGCTGTCCAGGCCGACGAACCGGGTGCGGGCGAGCTGACCGCGCGAGCGGACCCAGGCCCGGTCGCGGGCCAGCAGCCGGTCCCGGTCGGCGTCGCGGGCATCGGCGTCGCCGTAGTGCTCGTAGAGCTCGTCGATGGTCGCGTCGCACCGCAGCAGGGCGGCGTTGACGCCGTAGGAGCAGCCGAGGTCCAGGACGGTCGGCACCTCGATGCCGGTCGCCTCGCGGTATTCCTGGATCAGCTTCAGGAAGTAGGGCTTGGCCAGCTGCGGGATGCAGTAGTCGAGTTCGCGCAGGGTGGTGAAGTAGGCGCGCGGATCGGGTCGGGTGTAGATCTGCTCGAGCGAAACCTTGCCGGTGGCATCGAACTGCACGGACGGTGCTCCTCCTGGTTCGACCGGTCGACTCGTCAGTCCAGCAGCCGATCGCCCCGCACCGCGCGGCCCTCGGCGGCCAGGTGTTCCGGCAGGGCCCGGCCGAAGATCTGCTTGGTCCGGGCGACGCTGCCGATCACGCCGGGCCGCTCGCTGTAGGCGAAGATGGCGGAATGGCGCTGCTCGCGGCCCTGCACGGTGGTGACGCGGTGCAGCGAGAAGCGGCCCTTGAACAGCTGGAGATCGCCGGGGCGCAGCGCCAGCCGCCGGATCAGCCGCTCGCCGTCACCGGCCAGCACCGCCCGGACGTCGGCGAAGTTCTCCGAGTGGCCGGACCGGATGTTCGCGCAGTACTCGAAGATCCCGCCGGCCTCCGGCTCCTGGGTGAGCATGCTGACCGCGAACTCGTTGGTGTCGAAGTGCCACGGGTGGTCCATGCCGGGCCGCACCACGTTGACGCAGAGCCCGGCCAGCGGATCGGCCAGCTCGTGGACGGCTGGCAGCTCGACGCACTCGGCGATGAAGCGCTTGAACAGCGAGCTGGTGTAGAGCCGGTGGATGATCGAGTGCGGCGGGATCTGGTCGCGGGCCACGAACGCGTTGCCGCGCGTCATCGTGGTTCGGGCCGGATGGTCCGCGGGCAGCTCGGTGTTCGTGTCGATGTTGTAGGCGTTGACGACCTCGACGTCGTAGTGCGCCAGCGGCGCGATCTTCGCGCCTTCCCGCCGCAGCTCCTCCTGCCGCGACGGGCGGATGAAATCGGGCAGCACGCTGCAGCCGTCTTCCCGCAGGTCGTGCCGGGCCCGGTGGACGGCTTCCCGCCAGGCGGCGCTCGCCGGGTCCGACAGCGGGTAGCGCGCCGTGTCCACCACCTGCTCCACAAGCTCGACTTCCGCTGCGCTCATGAAGTTCCTCTCCACGTGCAAAGCTCGCCAACGCCGGATTCGTCCGCGATCGACGTTGATCGCGCCTGCACTACCGTGATCAACGACGGATGATCATCGCGGTTACTGCCGAGTTCGCCGCCGGGACAGTGACGGTGGCCATAGTGCGCGGCCGATCCGGGCGCCGGCCGCCACTCGATCGTGCAGAACTCGCCGGAAGCCGAGAGGATCAGGAGGACCCGACGAGGAAGGGCGTACTGGTATGGACGACGAGACCAGCCGGCGGCTCGCCGAGGTGCGTTCACTGGCCGACGAACTGCATCCCGAGCAGATCGAGGCCGAGATCGGCCGCGCGCGGGTCGAGGCGTACCAGGAGGGCATGCGCTTCGCCGCCGACTTCGTCGAGAACGGCCCGCAGGGCCGCCAGCGCGCGCACATCCCGCAGCCGCGGAGCTGACCGGTGGCTCAGGAACCCCGCAGCGCGGTGGCGACCTCCCGGGCGGCCCGGAGGCCGGATTCCACCGCGCCGTCGATGAAGCCCGCCCAGCCGGTGGCGAGGTCGGAGCCCGCGAAGTGGACCGCGCCGTGCGGCCGTTGCAGGGCGGCCAGGTACTTCGTGAGCTGGCCCGGGCGCTGCATGGGCCAGGTTTCCCGGGAGAACTCGTCGGTCATCCAGTTGTGCCCGGCGACGTCGACGACCTCCAGGTCCGGCCGCCACGCGGCGAGCGCGCGGGCGACGCCCGCCTTGTCGGTGGGGTCGAGGTCGTGGGCGCGGGTGCCGAAGGCGACGAGGACGGTGTCGCCGTCGACCGCGTACTCCGGGCGGACGAAGGTGAGGTCGTGGTCGTCCGGCGCGTAGCCGGTGAACGGCGGGACGTCGCCGCGCACCCGGATCCAGGTCTTCAGCCCCTGCGACGCGGTGCGCTCGGCGCTCGCCGCCAGCTTGGCCGCCGGGAGCGCTGGCCGGAAGTCGATGGTGGCCAGCACGTTCAGCGGCAGCGTGCAGATCACCTGCCGGGCCGCGAGGCGGGTGCCGTCGGCCGTGGTGATCGTCGCGCCGCCGTCGTCCTGGGCGATGGCCGTGACGACCGAGCCGAGCCGGACGTCGGCATCGCTGTCGGCCGCCATCGCCGCCGCCAGCGAGGCGGTGCCCTCGACGAGCCGGTACCCCGAGGTCGCCTCGTGCAGCAGCCGCCAGTCGCCCGACGCCGCCGCGCACCACCGCATGGCCTGGCTGAGCCCGGAAACCGCTGCGGGGCCGTTGAAGTGCTCCGCCCAGACGCCGGTGTTCACCTCGCGCTCGGCGGGCGGGAGGTCGAGCCCGCCGAAGTAGTCGGCGACCGACCGGTGGTCGATGCGGTCCAGGTCCTCGCGCAGCAGCGGCTCGTAGGGGAGCGGGAACCAGGTGCGGCTGTCCGCGGCGAGCCGGTCCATGCCGCGCTCGATCAGCGCGTCGAACTCCGCGGGACTGCCCCGGTGCACCGCCCCGTCGGCGATCCAGTACACCTCCTCCGAGCTCGGGCTCTGCTCGACGGCCTGGCCGTAGCGGGTGATCTCGCTCCACGTGTGCGGCTGCAGCCAGTGCACCCAGGTGCCGCCCATCTCCAGGCGCCGGCCGAGCCGCTCATCGGTCCAGGTGCGACCGCCGATGCGGTCGCGTGCTTCGAACACCGCCACCGAGCGGCCGCGCCGCGACAGCTCGCGAGCGGCGGTCAGCCCGGCGAACCCGGCACCGACGATGACCACGTCGTAGGACTCCATGCTGCGCATTCTGGTTCCGGCGACGTGGCGCCTCGATCCACCGAACGAGTTGATTACCGGTTTCCGCCGCTCACCCGGCGTGGGCGATCGCGGTGACGACCAGGCCGCCGGCGGCCAGCCAGCGCCCGTGGAACTCCCGCAGCGGCGGGCCCGGGCTTTCGGCGAGCAGCCGGGCGTGGAAGGAGCCGTCGTCCGGGTGCAGCTCGATGGACGCCTCCGCGAAGTCCAGCCAGGCCCGGGTCAGCGGGAACCACGTCTTGTAGACGGATTCCTTGGCGCTGAACAGCAATCTGTCCCAGTTCGGCCCCGGCGGCAAGCCCCGCAGGTGGTCCAGCTCCTCCGGGCGGGCGATGGCTTCGAGAACGCCGTCCGGCAACGGCGCGTCGGGCTCCGCGTCGACGCCGACCGAGACGAGGTCCGCGGCACGCGCGACCACGGCCGCCCGGTATCCGGCGCAGTGGGTCATGCTGCCGACCACACCGCCGGGCCAGCCCGGCGCGCCGCGCTCGCCCGGGAGGATCGGGCTCGGCGGATGCCCCAGCGCGGCGAGCGCCTCGCGCGCGCAGTGCCGGACCGTGGCGAACTCGGTGCGGCGCTTGGCGACCGCGCGGCTGATGACGGCCTCTTCCTCGGGGAACAGCTCGACCTCGACGCGATCGTCGAAGGCCTCGGCGAACCGGGCCTCGCCCGGGAGGATCTCGCCGATCAAGACGGGGCCCCCGCCGGGAGCACCTGCCGGAGCAGGCCGTGCGGGTGGCCGTGGCGGCGCCATTCCCGGGGGTAGCCGATGGAGACCTCGTGGAACGGCACGTCGTCGTGCCGGGTGATCCGCGGGATGTGCAGGTGCCCGTAGACGACGCACGAGGCGCGGTGGCGGCGGTGCCAGTCCGCGGTGAGCTCGGTGCCGCACCACTGCGCGAACTCGGGGTAGTGCAGCACGTCCGTCGGCTCCCGCACCAGCGGGTAGTGGTTGACCAGGACGGTGGGCAGCCCGTCGTCCAGCTCGGCCAGCCGACGCTCGGTCTCCGCGACCCTCGCCCGGCACCAGGCGTCCAGGCTCGGGTGCGGGTCCGGGTGCAGCAGGTACTCGTCGCTGCACACGACGCCCTTGGCGTGGGCCTGTTCGAGCCCCTCGGCCTTGTTCGTCGCCCCGGGCGGCCGGAACGAGTAGTCGTAGAGCAGGAACATCGGCACGATCCGCGCCGGACCGCCGTCGCCGGTCCACACCGGGTACGGGTCTTCCGGGGTCAGCACACCCAGGCCGCGGCACAGCTCGACGAGGTGCCGGTACCGCTGCTCACCGCGCAGCTGCAGCGGGTCCTTCGGGTGGGTCCACAGGTCGTGGTTGCCCGGCACCCAGATCACGGTGGCGAATCGCTCGCCGAGCAGCCGCAGCGCCCACTCGATGTCGGCGGCGAACTCGCCGACGTCACCGGCCACGATCAGCCAGTCGTCCGGGGATTCCGGCCGGAGTTCCGCCACGATGGCCCGGTTGTCCTGGAACGCCACGTGCAAATCGCTCACGGCGAGCAGCCGACCAGTGCTGTGCATGATCCGGATCCTACCGGTCCGCGGCCGGTCGCCGGCCGCAACTGTCCACGATGGACGTCCGTGATCGGTTCCGATCCCAAGATCGCGCCGGCGGTGCTGGCCGATGCGGTCGGGCCGATCGGCGGCTCGGCGCGCCGGCTGCTCGACGCCTGGTCGCGGGCCGCCCGGCGGCGGTGAGACCAGGGCGGCGACCGCGGGACCAGCCGCGATCGCATGCCCCCCTCGTGGTGTTGGTCAGTCCTCGTCCGGCTTGGCGTGGTCGGGCACGCCCGGGTGCGGATCGCGGGACAGGTCGATCAGCGGGTGCACCCCGGCGCCTTCCGGCGCGGCGTGGCTGGGCCTCCCCGTCTCGGCCTCGTTGCTGGGACGGTCGGGTTCGGTGCTCATGCTTCCCTCCGGTCGGGATCTCGGGACAACATCAGCATGCCAACCGGATGTGCCCGGACGCCGGAGATCGGAGTGCGACGCGCGTCACCCGCAGGCCGGATCCGCCGTATCGTCGTGTCGATCAGCCAGCGCACCGCAGATTCCCGGAGGATTCCGTGCCCGCACCCACGGCAATCGACCTGACCCCGCGCAGCACCGCCCTCGGCGGTTCCCCGAAGCTGACCGGTCACCTCGCGAAGCCGGCCGGGCCCGGCCCGTGGCCCGGCGTGGTGGTCGTCCACGAGGCGTTCGGCGTCGACGACGTCATGCTGCGGCAGACCGAGCGGATGGCCGAGGCCGGCTACCTGGCGCTGCTGCCGGACCTGTTCACCGACGGCGGAACCCTGCGCTGCCTGGTCCCGACCATGCGCGCGGCGCTGTCCGGCCGCGGCCGCGCCTACGCCGACCTGGAGGCGGCCCGCACCGAGCTGGCCGACCGGCCGGACTGCACCGGCAAGGTCGGCCTCATCGGCTTCTGCATGGGCGGCTCCTTCGCACTGGTCGCCGCGGGCCGCGGCATCTACGACGCGGCCTCGGCGAACTACGGCCAGCTGCCCAAGGACATCGACCGCGCGCTCGCCGAGGCCTGCCCGGTCGTCGGCAGCTACGGCGGCCGCGACGGGATGCTGAAGGGCGCCGCGGCGAAGCTCGACGCCGCCCTCGAACGGGCCGGAATCCCGCACGACGTCAAGGAATACCCGGAGGCGGGCCACTCGTTCCTCAACGACGCGGAGAACGCACCGAGGATCATGCGTCCGCTCCTGCGGATCTCCGGCGCCGGCCCGAACCCCGAATCCGCCGCCGACGCCTGGCGGCGGATCGAGGACTTCTTCGCCGAGCACCTGAAGTCGTGAACCAGGTCAGGGGACGGCGATGGCGATCAGCTGGGTCTGCTGCCGGGTCGAGAAGTTGTTGTCGCTGACCACCAGCAGCACCCGCTCGCCGGTGGGCAGGCGCGGACCCCAGCTGATGCCCTCCACGTTGTCGGTGTAGGGCAGCCCGATCTCGTCGAGGTCGACCAGCAGCTTCTTCTGCACGGGACGGAATCCGCCGTCGGCCAGCGAGTGCCGGTCGATCACGTCGTCGGCGCCGTCGGTGCTGAACTCGAAGATGCGGCCCTTGGTGCCGACGCCGGCGGCGTAGCCGCGCTCCAGCGCGAGGAAGCGGCCCGGCTGCTCGTCGGCGAGCAGCGACGAGATCCCGTTGGTGTTCCAGTCGTTCGGCGGCTGCGGCTGCGCGAACAGCGGCTCCACCGGGTAGGCGTGCTGGGCGATCGGGCGGCCCGCCCGGTCGTGCACCGTGATCCGGCTGAAGGCGCCGTGGTCGGCGTTGGCCGGCGGCCCGTCCTGCTCCAGCGGGCCTTCCAGCGCGGAGACGATCCGCATGCCGTCGGCGGTGTAGGCCAGGCCCTCGAAGGTCTCGTTGACGCGCGGGCCCGTGCCGCCCATCGTCATCTTCTCGTTCGGCGCGGTCGGCAGGTCCCGCACGTACCAGCCGTCGCGGTGCGAGATCCGCAGTGCCGGGTCGAGCAGCACCGTGCCGCGGGCCGAGCCGTCGGCCGGGACGTTGCGCTGCCCCTCGTTGGTCCAGACGACGTCGCCGGAGAGCGGGTCGACCCGCAGTTCCTCCGGGTCCACGGTGCCCATGACGTTCCGCAGGGCGCGCGGCGTCCGGTGCTGCTCCTCGCGCCAGGTGTCGATCGTCGGGTAGGTCGTGCCGCCCGGGCGGCGGAAGATCCGGGCGCCGGTGAACGTCACGTCGCCGACGCCGTCCTCGGTCACCGAGACGGTGGCGCGGTAGTAGCGGGCGGGGGCGTAGTCCGACCAGTCATCGCTGACGAAGACGAAGTCCCCGCTGCGGCGGTCGTAGTCCACGGAGGACAGGCCGCCGACCGGCGTGCCGTCCACCCGCAGGTCGTGCGGCACCACGTAGGTGCCCAGCAACCGGGCCGAGTCGGATTCCGCTGCTGCGGCGGGGAATGCGGCGGGGACGAGGCACAGCGCGGCGGCAGCGGCGAGCACCGCCGCTGGGGTTCGGGTTCGCATGATCAGCAGCCAACCGGGCGCCCATCGGCAGCGCCAGCTCGATCACTCCACCGGGCGAACCGCGCGGCGCGAGATCAACTCCGCCACCTGCTCGACGACCGGCCGGGTGCTCGCCTGCCACACCACCCAGGTGGTCAGCTCCAGCGGCGGGTCGACCAGCGGCACCCACGGCCAGCCGGGCAGCAGCCGCAGGGCGGAGTGCTCGGTGAGCAGCACCGCCTCGGCCTCGGTCGCCTCGGCGCAGGCCAGCGCGTGCTCGGAGAACTGCGCGAACCGCCACAGCGGAACGGCGCCCGCGTCGTGCGCCGCGACGATCAGCCGGTCGTGCGCGACCGGAACCTGCTCGCGGCCGTGCGCCAGGAGCCGCAGGTTGTCGAGATCCCGGACGCGGCAGGTGCTGCGCCCCGCCAGCCGGTGCCCGGCCCGCACCGCGATCCCGAAGGCCTGATCGAAGAGCCGGGTGCCGCGCAGCGCCAGCGGCCGCTCGTGCACCAGGCCCAGGTCGAGCCGCCCCTCCCGGACCATGCGCAGCTGGTCGGTGCTGCTCGCCTCGGTCAGCGTCACCGAGGCGTGCGGGATCTCGGCGCGCAGCGCCGCCAGCGTCTCCAGGACCCAGTCGGCGGCCAGCCCCGGCGGGATGCCGATGTCGACAACCTCGCGGGTGTGCTCGCTCGCCGAATGTGCCGCGTCGCGGCTCGCGTCGGCCAGGCGCAGCAGGAGCAGCGCGTGCTGGTGCAGGGCTATGCCCGCCGGGGTCAGGGTCGTGCCGGTCGGCGTGCGCTCGAACAACGTGACGCCCACATCCCGTTCGAGCTGGCGAAGTTGCCTGCTCAGCGATGGTTGCGTCAGGTGCAGACGTTCCGCGGCGCGGGACATCGAGCGCTCGCTCGCGACGGCGACGAAGTACCGCAGATGGCGCAGTTCCATTTCACCTCCACGCAGTAGTCATGCCTGCGAAGCATGGCCTATCTGATTAGGTGGTATTGGACGTCACGCTGTCAAGAAGGTGTACTTCCCGAAGTCGCACGTCCTATCTGGAATCCTCGTCGGTGGCAGGGCGGCGCACCAGCCTCGGCGCGTCGAACCTCTGCCTCATGAGCAGGACGTCGCAACCGGATCGCAGAAAGCGAGCGCTCAACGATGAGTCCCATCCCGACCGCCAGCGGAGTGCGCCACCCGTACCGGTGGGTCGTGCTCCTGTTGTCCTGGGCGGCGTTCACCATGACCGCGGTGGACCGTTCCACGTGGGGACCTGCGTCTGTCGCGGTCGGCGAGCACCTGGGGGTCTCGCTGGCCGGGCTCGGCGTCTTCGCCACCGGTTACTACGTCGGCTACGTCATCTCCAACGCGGGCGGCGGCGTCCTCACCGACTGGCTCGGCGGGCGGATGGTCATCGCCTCCACCCTGTTCGTGGCCGGCGGGTTCATGATCCTGTTCGGCGAGACCACCTCGGTGGCGATGGGCATCGCGTTCCAGGCCTGCATCGGCGTGTTCGCCGGGTGCGACTACTCGGCCGGCGTGAAGCTGATCTCGCAGTGGTTCCCGGCCAAGGACCGCGGGCTGGCGATGGGCATCTTCATGACCGCCACCTCGCTGGGCACGGTGATCGCGAACGCGATCGTGCCGAGCCTCATCGAGTCCTCCGGCTGGCAGACCTCGTACCACGTGTTCGGCGCGGCCTCGATGGTCGTCGCGGTGCTGTGCTTCTTCTTGCTGCGCAACGGATCCGAGAGCGCCGAATCCTCGGCGCGGGAGGTGCCGAAGCTGGGTTCGCTGCTGCGCAACCGGGATCTCTTCCTGCTCGGGCTGGCCGGGTTCGGCGGGCTCTGGGGCACCTACGGCTTCATCACCTGGTCCAACGCCCTGATGATCAAGGGCAGTCACGTCTCCCCGGTGCAGGCCGGCGCGGTCGTCGCGATCTTCGGCATCGCGGCGGTGGTGGCCAAGCCGCTCATCGGTGTGATCAGCGACGTGTTCGGCGGCAAGCGCAAGGTCCTGACCATCATCGTCCTCGGCGCCTTCGTGGTCACCCTCCTGCTGTTCGGCACGGCGACCAACCTGACCGCGTTCATGTGGATCGCGCCGTTCCTCGGCATCGCCGCCTACGTCTACAGCCCGCTGATGGTCGCGCTCATCCCGAACCTCTCCGGGGTGCGGCTGGCCGGTTCGGCGGCCGGCGCAACCAACGCGTTCTGGCAGCTCGGCAGCACGATCGTGCCGGTGGTGCTCGGCGTCGTCTTCCAGGCGACCGGCTCGTTCTTTCTGGCCTTCGTCACGCTCGCCGCCGGGCCGCTGCTCGGCATGGTGCTGATGCTCGGAGTGCGGGAGCACGGCGCCGCCCCGCCGGCCGACGACAAGACCGGCGACACCGCCAAAGCTGTTGCTTGACGAGGAAAGTGGAGCGAACGTGACCCAGCACTACGACGTGATCGTGGCCGGCGGCGGATCCGGCGGGGTGGCGGCCGCGATCGGGGCCAGCCGCGCCGGTGCCCGGACCCTGCTGATCGAGCGCGGGCCGTGCCTCGGCGGCGCGGCGACCCTCCGCAACGTGGTGACCTACTGCGGCCTCTACACGCGCGACGACAAGCAGCAGGCGGTCTTCGGCGTCGCCGACGAGATGATCACCGCGCTGCGCGAGATGGGCGCGATCAGCGAGCCGACCAGGTTCACCGCGGTGGCGGCGGTTTTCGACCCCGAGAGCGTCAAGCGCGTCTCCGACGAGCTGTGCGCGCAGGCCGGGGTCGACGTCCTGCTGCACACCCACGTGCTGGGCGCCGACCGCGAAGGCGACCAGGTCACCGCGGTGCGCGTCGCCGACCACTCGGGGATCCACGAGTTCACCGCGAAGGCCTTCGTGGACGCCACCGGCGAGGCCGACCTGGCCCACCACGCCGGGGCGGAGGTCCGCTACGGAAACGACGGCTGGGTGCAGAACGGCACGCTCGGGGTGCGCTTCGGCGGCATCCCCGCGGGCGCCGAGGTCACCAGGGAGGCCATCGGCGCGGCGGTGCGCGCGGCGAAGAAGGCCGGCGCGCCCGATCTGACCGCGGAAAGCGGGCTCATCGCGCGGATGCCGATCTCCGGCGACCTCATCACCTACCTGGCCGACGAGGGCTACGACGCGCGCAGCGCGGCGGACACCACCCGCGCCGAGATCGGCGCCCGGCGGCAGGCGCAGGCGTACCTGCGGGTGGTCCGCTCGTTGCCCGGCTGCGGCGGGGCGTACATCGTCAGCACCGGCCCGGAGATGGGCACCCGCGAGTCCCGGCACCTCGTCGGCCGGTACCGGTTCACGGAGAAGGAGGTGCTCCAGCCCGGCCCGGTCGACGACGCGGTCGCGATCGGCGCCTGGCCGATCGAGTACCACCCGGGCCCGGGCATCCCGTCGGAGTGGAAGTTCATCGGCGACCCGGGTTTCTACGGGATTCCGCTGGACGTCCTGCACAGCAGGGACACGCCGAACCTCTTCGCCGCCGGGCGCACCGTCGACGGCGACCGCGGTGCGGGCGCGTCGCTGCGCGCCATGGGCACGGCGTTCGCCACCGGGCACGCGGCCGGTGTCGCGGCCGCCTTCACCGCCGCCGGCGGCGACGCCGGCACCGAGGCGGTGCGGGCCGAACTCAACCGCCAGGGCGCCCGGCTGCCCGAATGACTCAGCGGTTGCGCCGATCGCCCGGCGTGTGGCCGAAGGTGCGGCGGAACACCTCGATGAAGGCGCTCGTGGACGCCCAGCCCGTCCGGTGCGCCACCGTGGTGACGGCTTCGCCTTCGGCCAGCAGCCGCAGCCCCTGGTGGAGCCGCAACTGCGTCCGCCACTGCGGGAAGGTCATCCGCATCTCGGCCCGGAACAGGCGGCTGAGCGTGCGCTCGCTGGCCCCGACCTGCGCGCCCAGCGCGGCGAGCGTGCGCTGATCGGCCGGATTCCCGGCGAGGATCGCGCACACCGCGGCGAGTCTCGGGTCGCGCGCGGTCGGCAGGCGCACCGGCTGCTGCGGAGCCCGGCGCAGCTGATCGAGCAGCACCGAGCGCATGCGGTCCCGCTCGGCGGCGTCGTAGTCGTTCTCCCTGGTGTAGGCCAGGATCAGCTCGCGCAGCAGCGGACCGACGGCCAGCACCGCGGGCGAGGTCAGCCCCAGCGGGTTGTCGGTGGTGGGCAGGCCGACGGTGTGGAGGTCGGTTTCGCCGTAGGCGCGGTGTTCGTGCACCGTCCCCGCCGGCACCCACACCGCGCGGGTGCCAGGGGCGATCCAGCTGCCCGCGTCCGTCGTCACCGACAGGACGCCGCGCCCGGCGTAGACGATCTGGTGGTCGTCGTGCCGGTGCGCATCCACCTCGGAGCCGGGCGGCAGGAACCGCAGGGCCGTGGGCGCCCGCGGGGTATGGCGGATTCTCGACACAACATGGCAGTTTATCGGAAGCGGGACAACCGCCGCCTGCCGGACGATCGCACCGTGACGCAAGGAAGAACTCGATCTGTTGGTCTGCTGGCCGTCGGGCACGCAGGCGTGGACATCTACCAGGGGGCGGTGCCTGCCGTCGTCCCGTTCCTGGTGCTGGAGCGGCAGTACGGCTACGTCGCGGTGTCCGGCATCGTGCTGGCGGCGACGTTGCTGTCGTCCGTCGTCCAGCCGGTGTTCGGGGCGCTCACCGACCGGGTGCGGATGCCGTGGCTGATCCCGGTGAGCATGGTGACCGCGGGGCTGGGCGTGGCGCTGTGCGGGGTCGGCGACTCCTACGTCCTCACGTGGCTGGCGGTCGCGCTGTCCGGGCTGGGCGTGGCGGCCTACCACCCGGAGGCGGCCCGGCTCGCGCGCGCCGCCTCCGGCGGCAACCACCTGGCGATGAGCTGGTTCTCCCTCGGTGGCAACATCGGTTTCGCGCTCGCGCCGATCGTGGTGACCCCGATCCTCGCCGCGGGCGGCCTGCCGGCCTCGCCGTGGCTGATCATCCCGGCCCTGCTGGGCGGGCTGGTGACCACCGCCGTGCTCCGCTCGCTGATCGCCGGGTCCGCGGCGACCGGCGGCGCCAAGGCCGATCGCGGCCGCGACGACTGGCCGGTCTTCATCCGCCTGACGGGAATCGTCATCGCCCGGTCTATCGTCTACATCGGACTGAGCGCGTTCGTCGCGCTGTGGGTGCAGCAACGCGTGGGCGGCGGCGAGACCGCCGGCGCGGCGGCGTTGTTCGTGCTGTTCGCCGGCGGAGCGGCGGGCACCGTGCTCGGTGGCAAGCTGGCCACGGTGTGGGGCCGCATCCGCGCCCTGCGGCTGTCGTACGCGGCGTCCGTTCCCGCGGTCGCCGGTGTGGTCTACGCGCCCGGTGTCTCCGTGTACGTCTTCGTGGCGCTCGCCGCGATCTTGTTGTACATCCCGTTCTCGCTGCACGTCACGCTGGGCCAGGACTACCTGCCGAACCGGGTCGGCACCGCCAGCGGCGTGACGCTCGGCCTGGCGGTGAGCGTCGGAGGCATCGCCACGCCGGTGCTCGGCGCGATCGCCGAGGCGACGTCGCTGCAAACGGCGCTGACGACGCTGCTGGTGTTCCCGGTCATCGCGTGGCTGCTCGGGCGAACCCTGCACGAGCCGGCCGCCCTGGAGGTCGCGGCCGCCCGCTAGACCGGCGGCAGCCGCTGTTCGACGCCGAGGAGCGCGGAGAACGGGTCGCCGACCGCCGCGATCCGGTCCAGAACGGTGCGGATCGTCCACCGGTCCGGGGCCAGGTCCGGGTCGTCGAGCTCGTCCCACTCCAGCGGCACGGACACCGGCGCGCCCGGCCGCGGGCGGGCGCTGTAGGGGGCGACGAGCGTCTTGTTGATGACGTTCTGGGTGTAGTCCAGCCGCGCCAGGCCGCGGCGGTCCTGCTTCGTCCACGCCCAGCTGACCAGCTCGGGGACGATGCCGCCGACGGCCTTGGACACCTTCTCCACCCAGGCCCGGGTCTCCGCGTAGGTGTAGCGCGGCTCGACCGGCACCCAGATCTGGATGCCGCGCTGCCCGGTCACCTTCGGGCGGGCCTCGACGCCGAGGTGCTCCATCGCGGTCCGGTGCAGGCGGGCGAGGACGAGCACCTCGTCGAAGGTCGTCCGGCTGCCCGGGTCGATGTCGAACAGCGCCCAGGTCGGGTGGTGGACGTCGGCGGCGCGCGAGGTCCACGCGTGCAGCTCCAGCGCCGCGTAATTGGCCAGCCAGGCGAGCGCGGGAACGCTGTCCGGCACGAGGTACCGCTGCGTGTCGCCCGGCTCGGCGTCCTCGTAGCGCCAGCGGCGGAGCCAGCCGGGCGCGTGACTCGGGACTTCCTTGTGCCAGAAGCCGGGCTGGTCCACGCCGTTGGGGAAGCGGTGCGAGTTCAGCGGACGGTCGGCGAGGTACGGCAGCATCACCGGGCCGATCAGCGCGTGGTAGCGGATCAGGTCGCGCTTGGTCACGGGAGCCTCGTCGTCGCGGCCCGGGAACAGCACCTTGTCGAGGTTGGTCAGCGCGAGATCCCGCCCGGCCAGCCGCCAGCGGCCCTTGGCGCCGAGCTCGGCGAGCGCCGCCAGCTCGCCCGCGGTGGGCGGTTCCCACCGCTCCGCCGCCGCGCGGGATTTGTTGGTGCCCAAGGGAATTTCGGCCTCCGATGGCGGGAGGTCGCTGCGCCACATCGCCTCCGGTGCGACGGCGACCTCCTCGTTGGTGCGCCCGCTCTTCACCGACCGCGGGTGGTCCTCCGGGTCCCAGCCGGGTTCGGCGTGCTCGTCCTTCTTGTGCAGCAGCAGCCACTGCTTCTCACCGCGCCGCACCAGCACGAACCGGCCCGCGAGCTTCTCGCCGTGCAGGTCGAAGTGCAGCGTCCCGGCCTCGATCGCGGCGGCGGGATCCTCGTCCACGGAATCCCAGGTGCCCCGATCCCAGACGATGACGTCGCCACCGCCGTACTCGCCGGCCGGAATGGTGCCCTCGAAATCGGCGTACTCCAGCGGGTGGTCCTCGACCTGCACCGCCATCCGCCGCGCCGCCGGGTCCAGCGTCGGCCCCTTGGGCACGGCCCAGCTCACGAGCACGCCGTCCAGCTCCAGCCGCAGGTCGTAGTGCCGGCGGCGGGCCCGGTGCCGCTGCACGACGAACCGGTCACCGGTCGCGCGCACCTCGCCGTCGCCGCTCGGTTCGGCGGTGCGGGTGAAGTCGCGCATCTCCCGGTACTTCGCCAGCCGCTCGTCGGTCACGTCTCCCACATACCCGATATCGGGCGCGAGCAAAAATCGGGGACGGTCAGTCCAGCACCAGGACCTGGCCATCGGCGGCGATCTCCGCGCCGGCCCCGTGCACGTCGGCGAGCTCTGGCGCGTCGGGGTGGGCCAGCGGGTTGGTGTTGTTGAGGTGGGTGAACAAGAAGCGCGTCGCCGGGTGGCGGGCGATCTCCGGCAGGGCGGCCCGGATCGGCAGGTGCCCCATGCTGCGCGCGGGGCGATCGCTGCCGGACGCGTGCGTCAGCTCGTCCTCGGTGTGGAAGGTGCCGTCGAGCAGCACGACGTCGGCGCCGTCGATGATCCGCTCGAACGCGTCGTTCCAGGTGGGCAGGCATGGCGCGTACACCAGGCTGCGGCCGGAGCCGGTGAACCGGTAGGCGACGGCCCAGCCGGTTCCCGGCAGCTCGCGGGCGTAGCGGGGGCGTTTGTCGCTGACGCCGACGGCCTCGACCGCGAGATCGCCGGCCAGCAGCCGGCGGTCGGTGATGGTCTCCTGCCGCACCTCGGTGTAGTTGCCGATGACGTCCGTGATCGGAAAGGCCTGCCGCAGAGCCTGGTGGACGGTCGCGGTGGCGTAGATCGGCAGCCGGGCGGCTTCGCGCAGGGTGAGCAGGCCGAGGATGTGGTCCAGCTCGGCGCTGGTGAGCAGGACGCCTTCGAGGGGCGTGCGCCGGGTGCCCGGCGCGGGCCGGAGTTCGGGGCTGGCCAGCAGCTGGGTGCGCAGGTCGGGCGAGGCGTTCACCAGGTACCAGGAGGTTCCGTCGCCGCTGATCGCCAGGCAGTCCTGGCTGCGCGCCACGCCCAGTTCCGCTGCCCGGCGGCAGCTCCGGCACCCGCAGTTCCACTGTGGAAGGCCGCCGCCCGCGGCGGTGCCGAGGATGCGGACCCGCATCACATCCGCCTCGGGACGGCGGGCCGGGGCTCGAACTCGGCGCGGACCAGGTCGTGGTGCTCGGACAGCGAGCAGGCCGGATCGGTCGCGGCCGCGTCGCCCACCAGCTGGTAGGCCTGGCAGCGGCAGCCGCCGAAGTCGACGTCCTTCAGCGCGCAGCTGCGGCAGGGATCCGGCATCCACCCGGTGCCGCGGAAGCGGTTGAACGCCGCCGAATCGAACCAGATCGAATCCAGCGCCGAATCGCGCACCGACGGTGTGTCCAGCTCGGGCAGCTGGGCGGCGGAGGGGCAGGGGAGCACGTCGCCGTTGGGCGCCACCGCGAGCTGGCGGTTGCCCCAGCCGTAGTTGCACGGCTTGGGGCGAGGGCTGAAGTAGTCCGCGGCCACGTACACGATCTCCAGCCGGTCGCCGTAGCGCTCGCGGGCCACCGCCGCGTCCGCGTCGGCCCGCTGCACCTGTTCACGGCTGGGCATCAGCGCGGCGCGGTTGCGCAAGGCCCAGCCGTAGAACTGGGTGTTGGCCAGCTCCACGCGTCCGGCGCCGAAGCCCACCGCGAGTTCGACGATGTCGAGCAGCCGCCCGATGTTGCCGCGGTGCAGCACGGCGTTGACGGTCATCGGCAGCCCGGCCGCCACGATGCCGCGCGCGACGTCCAGCTTGCGGTCGTGCGCCCGGCGCCCGGCGATGGCATCTGCGGACCTCGCGGCCGAGTCCTGCACCGACAGCTGGACGTGATCGAGGCCCGCGGCGGCGAGCTCCTGCAACCGCCGCAGCGGCAGGGAAAACCCGCTGGTGACCAGGTTCGTGTACATGCCGTGCTCGCGGGCGGCCGCGACGAAGTCGACCAGGTCGCGGCGCAACGCCGGCTCGCCGCCGGAGAGGTGCAGTTGCAGGACGCCGATGGACCGGGCCTGCTCGATGACGCGCAACCAGGTCTCGGTGTCCAGCTCGTCCCGGTAGTCGGCCAGGTTCAGGGGGTTCGAGCAGTACGTGCACTGCAGCGGGCACCGGTAGGTCAGCTCGGCCAGCAGCCCCAGGGGCAAACCGGCCCGCGCCGCTCCCGGCTGCTGCCCGGACTCCGCGATGCCGACCGGCTCCGCGCCCAGCACGCGGCGCCGGTCCAGGTCCGAGAGCAGTTCGAGCACGGATTCGGCGGTGGCGCCCTGGTACGCGTCGGCGAGCTCGCCGACGATGTCGGTGACCGTGCGCCTGGCGTCGCACCGGCGCACGATGTCGGCCGCCGTGTCGTTGAGCAGCAGCACGCCTTCCGGGTACAGCAAGGCGTGCTTGCCGCGGACCCGGTCGCGGACGAACCGGACCCCGCGCCGCAACCCGGGGCGGCTGTCGACGGTCACGCCCATGACTGTCCTTTGTAGTCGATGGCGTCCAACATCGCCCAGAGCACATCGCATTTGAACGCCAGGGCTCGCACCGCGGCGTCCTGCTGCTCGCGCGTCACGCAGTGCTTCAGCACGACCCCGAGCGTGACGGAGCTGTCTGCGCGGGCGGCCGGGATGCGGCGCTCGAAGTAGGCCAGGCCGCTGGGTTCGATCCAGTCGTAGTGGCGCTTCCAGGCCGCCATCCGGTCGGCCATGTGCCCGGGCGAGAACATCTCCGTCAGCGCCGCGGCCACGCCCTCGCTCCACGGTTTCCGGCGGCAGAAGTCCAGGTACGCGTCGACGGCGAACCTAACACCGGGCAGCACGTGTCGCTCGTCGACCACCTCGTCCCGCTGCAGGCCGACGGCCTCGCCGAGCACCAGCCAGTCGTGCAGGCCGCCGTCGGCGTCGCCGGCCCCGTCCTGGAAGGCGATCCGCTCGACCCAGATCCGCCGCACCTCGGACAGCGGGCAGTTCGCCACGATGGCGGCATTCTTCTGCGGCAAATGCCGCTGGTAGTACCACCTGTTGGCCACCCAGAGCCGGACTTCCGCGGCGCTGCAGCGGCCATCGTGCAGCCGCAGGTGAAAGGGGTGGTGCGCCCAGTAGCGATTCGCCAGCCGCTGCAGCGATTCCCGGAATTCGGATTCGGCCAGCGGCTGCGTCACCGATTGCCGTCGTGCGCGTAAGCGGTGACCTCGGGACGGGTCTCGTACTGCTCGACCAGCGGCGGAGTCCAGTTCGGCGGCGCGGGAGCGGGGACGGGTTCGGAAGGAGCGGCCATCACGAGACCTCCAATTCGCAAGGAGAACAAGCGAACCCGAACCGTACAAGTGGCGCGCGACCGAGATCAAGATTTCGGCACCCGGACAACACGACCGCCGCAACCATTACCCCGAACGCCGGAATTGCGCCGCGCATCGGCGAATCCGGGGAATGACACAATCCGGCTATTGTCAGTGCGAGTGATCTGAGTCACAGGATGTCACACTTCGGTCCGGTGTTCCGTTCCTTCTTCGCGCGTCGCAGCGCAGATCTTGGGAGGACGGGATCATGGCTATTCGGGTTGTGGTTGTCGGGGCTGGTTACACCGGGTTGGCCGCCGCGAAGCTCGTGGCTCGGTGGACCGATGCCGCGGTGACGTTGATCAACGCCGAGGACCGGTTCGTCGAGCGGGTCCGGTTGCACCAGCTCGCCGCCGGGCAGCGCCTGCGGGACCTGCCGCTGGCGGACCTGATCGCGGGCACCGGCGTGCACCTGGTCGTCGACCGGGTGACCGCGATCGACGCGGAGGAGAAGGCCGTGCGGCTGGCGAACTCGGCCCATGCCGTGCGGTACGACGTGCTGATCTACGCATTGGGCAGTGCGGCGGACATGGATTCGGTGCCCGGCGTCGCGGAGCACGCCTACACCGTGGCCACCGCAGACGAGGCCGTCCGGCTGCGGGAACGCATCGACGACAGCGCCGTCGTCGCGGTGGTCGGCGGCGGGCTGACCGGCATCGAAGCCGCCGCCGAGCTGGCCGAGGCGCATCCCGGCCTGAAGGTCCGGTTCGTCAAAGGGGGCGATCTCGGCGCCGGGCTCTCCCGGCGCGGACGCGACTACCTGCGGCGCACCTTCGACCGGCTCGGCGTCGAGGTGCTCGAACACGCGAGGGTGTCCGAAGTGCGCGCGGACGGGTTGGTGCTGGCCGGCGGCGGGCACATCGGCGCCGACACCGTGGTGTGGGCGACCGGTTTCACGGTGCCGGAACTCGCCCGCGAGGCCGGTCTCGCCGTCGACGAGCAGGGCAGGCTGGTCGTGGACGAGATGCTGCGGTCGGTTTCGCACCCGGAGGTGACCGGGATCGGCGACGCGGCGGCGGTGCGCATGCGGAGCGGGCAGAAGCTGCGGATGGCGTGCGCGACCGGGCTGCCTTCGGCGCAGCACGCCGCCAGGGCGATCGCCGACCGGCTGGCCGGGCGGGCGCCGAGGCCGATCCGGTTCCGCTACCTCAACCAGTGCATCAGCCTCGGCAGGCGAGACGCGCTGGTGCAGTTCGTGCACGCCGACGACAGCCCGCGCGAAGCGGTGCTGACCGGCCGGAAGGCCGCGCTGTACAAGGAAGCCATCGTGCGCGGCACGATCCTCTTCGAGCGGCATCCGGTCATCCCGGCCTCGCTGTAGCCGGACCGGTGATTTCCGGCCAGTAGAATCGGCGCGTGGAGCTCTTTCGCGGCGCGCTCGAAGTCGGTTCGGACCAGGCACTGGAGGTAGCGGTCGCGCATGCGATGTTGCGCCGCGTCAGCGGCGGCGAGGCGGGGCCGGCCGTGCGGGTGTACCGGCCGGACACCCGCGTCGTCGCCTTCGGCAGGCGGGACACCCTGCTGCCGGGTTTCCCCGCCGCAGTCCGTGCCGTCCGGGATGCCGGGTTCACGCCGGTCCTGCGCGCCCCCGGCGGCCGCGCGGTGGCCTACACCGAGCGCTCGCTGGTGGTCGACCACGTCGGCCCCGACCCCGGCTACCTGGCGGGCATGGACGAGCGGTTCGTGGGTTACGCCGAGCTGTGGGCAGACGTGCTGCGCAAGCACGGCGTCGGCGCGCAGGTCGGTGCGGTGCCGGGGGAGTACTGCCCGGGCGCGCACAGCGTGAACGCGCGAGGCCGGGTGAAGCTGGTCGGCACCGCGCAGCGGATGGTGCGCGGTGCTTGGTTGTTCAGCGCGGTGGCGATCTTCGGCGACGACGAGCTGCTGCGGCCGCTGCTGACCGACGTCTACCGGCACCTGGAGCTGCCCTTCGACGACGACTCGGTGGGTTCGGTGGTCGCCGAGTCGCCCGGCGCGTCCCTGGACGAGTTCGAAGCCGATGTCGTCGCGGCCTACGACGAGCGGTACGGCCTCGTCCTGGCGCACTTGACGGACGATCTGCTCGGCAGGGCCCGCGATTTGGTGGCCGACCACCGCGTCGCGGACCGCTGAGCTCGCCTCACACCGCAGCGGCTTCCGGCGCGCTGGCCTTCGGTTCCGCCTGTGCGCCGGACCGCTTGCGCAGTAGCGCCATGCCGATGATCGCGAACAGCGCGACCACGGCTGCGCTGACGATCGAAACCACCTGGAAACCGCTGGTGAAGGCATCCCGGGCCGGTCCGAGGACGCTTTTGGGATCGGCCAGCCGTCCCGCCGCGGTCACCGCGCCGGCCATCCCGTCCGAGGCTTCGGCCGCGATGCCGGGCGGCAGGTCCGGCGGGAGCACGACCACGCCGCGGTAGACGGCGGTGGCGAGGCTGCCGAACACCGCGATGCCCATCGCGATGCCGAACTCGCCGCTGGTCTCCGACATCGCCGACGCCGCGCCCGCCTTCTGCGGCGGCACCGAGCCCACCACCATCTCGGTGCAGAGCACGCCTTGCGGGCCCATGCCGAAGCTCGCGCACGCGATGCCGATGGTCACCAGCGCAGTTCCGTTCCCGGCGTCGACCAGCACGAACAGCAGAAGCCCGGCGGCTGCGACGAGCATGCCGAACCCGAGCACGAACTCCGGCCGGAACCGCTTGGCCAGCTGCGGCGCGATCAGCGATCCGACCACCACGGCGCCGGCCTGCGGCACCATCAGGACACCGGCCTCGAGCGCCGACAACCCGGCGACCAGCTGGAGGTACTGGCTGACCAGCATGAAGATGCCGCCCATGGTGATCGCGCCGACGAGCACGATGCCCAGCGCGGCGCTGAAGGTGCGCACCCGGAACAGCCGCAGGTCCAGCATGGGATCGGCGATCCGCCGCTGCCGCCGCACGAAGACCACGCCGAGAGCGAGCCCGGCGACCAGCGCCATCATGTTCGGCACCTGCGGGCCGTACTTGGCGAGTTCCTTGAGCGCGTAGACGATCGGCAGGATCGTGCCCAGCGACAATCCGACGCTGACGAGGTCCAGCTTGCCCGCGTTCTCATCGCGGTATTCCGGCAGCAGCGCGGGGGCGGTCACCAGCAGCAGGATCATGACCGGCACGCCCATCAGGAAAACCGAGCCCCACCAGAAGTTCTCCAACAGCACGCCGCCGACGACCGGCCCGATCACCATGCCGCCCATGAAGCAGCTCATCCAGACGGCGATGGCGGTGCTGCGCTGCCGGGTGTCCTGGAACATGTTGCTGATCAGCGCCAACGTCGAGGGCATCAGGGTGGCCCCGGCGACGCCCAGCAGCACCCGCGCCGCGATCAGCATCGCGGGGCTGGGCGCGAAGGCCGCGGCGATCGACGCGATGCCGAACCCGGCGCCGCCGATCATCAGCAGCTTCCGGCGCCCGATCCGGTCGCCGAGGGTACCCATGGTGACCAGCAGGCCGGCGATCATGAAGCCGTAGCTGTCGATGATCCACAGCAGCTCGGTGCTGGTGGGCTGCAGGTCGGCGGCGAGGTGCGGCACCGCGAGGTGCAGCACGCTCATGTCCAACGACAGCAGGAGGGTCGGAAAGGCGAGCACCGCAAGCCCGATCCACTCACGGCGTCCTGCCTTCGGTGTCGTATCCACGCTCGAAACCCTTTCCTCCGGCGACCGCTCTCGCGATGCCGTCCCGCTGTCGTCGTGAGTATTGACGACGGCCGCAACCGGATTTAATCGGTGGATGCCCGTGCTCTACTGAAACGGTGGAAAGTGGTGCGGCGGAACCGGTGAACATCGACGGTGGCTGGGACAGCGCGGCGACGTTGGTCGAAGGACGTTGGATCGAGCGCAGACCCCGGCGACCGGAAGTCGCCGATCGGCTGCGCATGGAAACCGAGTTGATGCCATGGCTCGCGCCGCAGCTGCCGCTCGACGTGCCCGAGCCGCATGTCGTGGCGACGGAACCGCTGGTGGTCCGGCATGAATTGGTGGTCGGTGGACCCCTTTCCGAGCTCACCGCCGAGCACGGCCGCCAGCTGGGGGCCTTTCTGCGAGCGCTGCACGCCGTAGACCCGGCAGAGGCGGTCCGGAATGGTTTGCAGGGGCCAGAACCGGCAGGTCGCGAGCTCGCCGAAATCGTGGAGAGGTTCCGGGGCGACGTACTGCCGCTGGTCCCCGTCGAACGCCGTGACGCGGCACGGGCGCTGCTGGACGCCTTCGGAGCGTTGCCCGCCGACACCGTGGTCCACGGCGACCTCGGCCCAGAACACGTGTTGTCCGTGGAAGCCGGTCTGTCCGGTGTCATCGACTTCTCGGACGCGCACGTCGGCGATGGCGCGATCGACCTGGCGTGGGCCCTGCACGGAACACCGCCGGAGTTCGCCGCCGCGCTTGCGGAGGAGTACGGGGTGACCGGGCGGCTCCACGACCGAGCTCTGCTGTGGCACCGGCTCGGCCCCTGGCACGAAGTCGTCCACGGTCTGGACGACGCCCTGCCGGACGCCGTCCGGTCAGGATTGGACGGCGTCGTTCGCAGACTTCTCGACTGACCGGGCCGTCAGCGGCGTTCCGCCGCGACCAGGAGGAAGTTCGGCAGCTCGACGTACGCCTCGGTGCCGTCGGAGGGTGACGCGACGGACGGGTCGAGCCCCGGCTCGTCCAGTTCGCGCAGTCGGCAGCCGAGTCTCGTCAGCTCGTTGAGGTAGGTCGACAGCGTGCGGTGGAAGTCGGGTGCGTGGGTCGGCTCGATCGGGTACTCGCGCAAGTACTCCCGGACGCGGTACTCGCCGTGCTGCCGCCAGGTCGGCGCCAACTGCTCGAAGCACGGGTGGTTGATGGAGAAGACGAAAACGCCGCCGGGCGCGAGCGATTCGACGCAGGCCCGCATCGCGGTCGACCAGTCGGGAATGGCGGCCAGCACCATGTTGGAAACCACTGCATCGAAAGGCCCGCCGAGATCCGGCAGATCGCACAGGTCGGCCTGCACGTACCGGATGCCGCGCGGCTGCGCCGCCTCCTTCTTGACGGCGTAGTCGTAGAGCGCCTGGGCAGGTTCGACACCGACCACCTCGGCGCCGCGATCGGCGAGCATCCGGCTGAGATACCCGTGACCACACCCGGCGTCGAGCACCCGAACGCCATCGAGCGGCCCCAGCAACCGCAGCAAGGACGCGTTCAGCAAGTAGCGGCGGCAGAAGTCGCCCTCCGGCTCCATCCGGTCCAATACCGCTTCGGGCATCGCGGCCCATTTGCGGATCGCCGCATCATTCGTCCACTCCATGAGCATCCTTCCGGCAGCTGCCGTTCGCGGACCAGGTCATTCCTCACGCGCGCCGGTGCGACCTCCCGTCGACGGTTGCGACGCGGTCCGGGAGTTTTCGCATCGTGAGCACCGAAGCTGAGACGACTCCCGGCAAACCGATCAATTGTGCCACGGGTGACGCTGTTTCCGAAGGCATCGGACGAGGCGGGCGGTAGCGGCGTGGTTGGTCAGCAAGGGATGCGGTGCTCCGACAAAATCTGCGATTCAAGCGGGCGACGGCGGCGTGCGACCGCCCACTTGAATCGCATTTGGGCGTCATGGTTCGCCCGCCGGGTCCCGTGGTGTGGGGATGAGGTCCCGGAGGTACTCGCGGTGCTGCGAGGGCAGTGCTCTGCCGCCTGGTTTGGGTGTTCGCCTGGGGTCCACTGTGGGCGGTGGGATGAACTGGGGTCGCCCGTCGTGCATGGTGATGTCCCAGCGTTGGTTGTGGAGGGTGCGGTGGTGGTGTGCGCAGAGCATGACCATGTTGGTGAGGTCGGTGGCGCCGCCGTCGACCCAATGCTGAATGTGGTGCGCTTCCGGAGTCCCCGGCGGCCGGTCGCATCCCGGGAAGGCGCATACGCCGTCTCTGCGGAGTAGTGCGGTGCGGATGTGGGTGGGTGCGGTGCGTTTCGTCCTGCCGACGTCCAGTGGGAGGCTGTCGCCGTCGAGGACGATGGGCAGGATTTCGGCGTCGCAGGCGATGCGGCGTGCGTTGTGGGCGGTGATGGCGCGTTCGGTGTTGAGGGTGCCGGGCATACAGTCCTCGCCGCCGAACTCGAGATTCCGCTTCAAGTCGTCGAAGTCGATGGCAATCGTCATCTGCGGTCGTTGTCCACCGGTGCGGGGCATTCCGTCGTGGTCCAGCGCCAAGTCCAGCAGTGCGGCGAAGCCGTCGGCGTTCCGCTGCCCCGCAGTCCGGGGATCTTTCTCTCCATCGACCTCGGGGTGGGGTGCGGCGAGGGGCTCGATCAACGCGGCGAACTTCGCCCCGGTTTCCCGGTCCAGTTTCGCTTTGATGATGGTCATGCCGTCCCGGGTGGTCGCGTAGTGCAATTCGCGTGCTTCGTGCTGGGCTTCCTCATCGCGGTAGGCACCGTCCTGGTCGAGGAGGTAGCGGATGCGTTCGGCGAGTTTCTCCAACTCTCTCGGCGGCATCGTCCGCGCATACCCGGCGAGCGTTGATTCGACTTCGGCGATTTGGTGGCAGCGGGCGTAGTCGGGTAGGCGTCGGATTCCGTTGACGATGACGCGCGCGTGGTCCAGCCCGATCGCACCCTCAGCCAGTGCTTGAGCCGTGGTGGGCAGGTCGGGTGGCATTGTTTCGCCGTGGAAGGTTTGCCGGTCTTCGACGTTGCGGGCGACTGTGACGCGGGTTTTCGCGTCGCGTGGGTCGATGTTGAGCAGCCCCTGCAGCCAGACTTGCAGTGATCGGGCGGTGGTCTCGGTGTGGATGGCGCGGTGGTCGGCTTCGGCGATGTATTGCAGTTGTTCCCACAGCAGTACCCGCATCTCGGTTTCGAGTTCTCGGATACGGGCCGCAAGTTTGGCATCAGTACACGACACCGCCGACTGTTGAGGCATGGCCTGCACAGTCGTGTCCTGGGTGTTCAGTAGCGGTGTCATGCCACAATTGTCCCGCACTCGAACTCGTGTTCGCATTGTTTTAATGGTCGCTTGATCAGGTGAAACACCCCACCAAAGACGGCGAAAATCGAGTCGCGCCAAGAGAAACGGCCACGACACGCTGAAGGCGACCCCCTCCACCACCAAACCCGCACCGCCATCGGCCGCGCGTGCCATGCGCCCGGCTTCTGAGGGGTCAATTTCCTCAAAATTAAGCCATCCCCAGCAGCCGGACCCCTGTGACGGATCAATCTGAAACCGAACCCCACCGGCCCCGGCCGACCCGAAAACGGCCACCCCGCAACGCAAGCCGCCAACGAGCCGGCCCCACTCCGGGCCATCCCCGCGATACATAGCCGAACCGGGGCTGCGGGTCGGATGTCAAGCCTGAAACCCCGAAGGGGCGGCCGCGAGGCCGGGCTTGACTTCCGGCACGCAGCCCCCATCCTCCACCCATCGCGGGGATGGCCCCAAAAGATGCCGAACCTCTAAAGGTCCCAACCTCACTCCAAGGCGCCCTCACCTCAAGGCGCCCTCACCTCAAGGCGCCCTCACCTCAAGGCGCCCTCACCTCAAGGCGCCCTCACCCCACCCCAAAAACATCACACCCCCGGGCGAATTGCCCATCCTACTGAAAACGATTATCATCGCCGATCGTCGACAAGGTGTCCGGTCGACAAGGCGTCCGAAGGGAGACGGAGTGGGCCACCTGCTGTTGGTGGAAAGCTGGGTCGGTGCGATGAGCACGTTGCTGCCGAGGAGCATCAGGGAGGGCGGCAACCGGTTCAGCTTCGTGACCCGCGACCTCCAGCACTACCTCCGAGCCAGATCGGCCCCCGGGCCGCATCCGCTGCTGGGCGCGGACAATCTGCTCACCGTCGAGACCAACGACGTGCCGGACCTGCTGGACCGCTTGGAGCGCCTGCAGCCGGTCCTCGGCTTCGACGGCGTGCTGACCTCCTGCGACTACTACCTGCCAGCGGCCGCGAAAGCCGCCGAACGGCTGGGACTTCCGGGAGCACCACCGGACGCCGTCGAGCGGGCCTGCTCGAAGGACCTCACCCGCAAGACCCTGCGTGCAGCCGGCGTCCCGGGCCCGGCGTTCGCCCTCGCGGAGACGGCCTCCGGCTTGGAGGAAGCCGCGGAAGCACTGGGATACCCCCTGGTCATCAAGCCGGTCGACCTGTGCGCGGGCATGTTCGTGCGCAGGGTCGACGGGCCGGAGCAGCTGCGCGAGGCGTACAACGAGCTGCTGGAGTTCCCGGTGAACGCGCGCGGTCAGCGGCGCAATCCCGTTGTGCTGCTGGAAGAGCTGCTCACGGGCGCAGAGGTGAGCGTGGAGACGGTGACGTTCCGGGGCGAGACCACGGTCGTCGGGGTGACGGACAAGAGCGTCGCCGGGCAGCCCTGGTTCGTCGAGTCCGGGCACATGTTCCCGGCGGCGCTGGACGCCGCGACGGCGGAGGCAGTGGCGGAAACCGCGGTCGCCGCCGTCGAAGCGCTCGGACTGGACAACGTCGTCGGGCACACCGAGGTCAAGCTCACGCCGCACGGCCCGCGAGTGGTGGAGGTGAACCCACGTCCGGCGGGCAACCAGATCACCGAGCTCATCCGGCGGGTGACCGGCATCGACCTGGCCGCCGTCTACGCCCAGATCGCGTTGGGGGAGAAGCCGGACCTGCACCGCGTCGACACCGGAGCGGCGAGCGCGGCCATCTCGTTCCTGCTCCCGCCCCGGGAGGGGACGATCGCCGAGATCGGCGGGGTGGCCGAATTGGCGGCCGATCCGGCGGTGGTCGACTGGGTCGTCAAGGACCCCGGGCACCGGGCCGGCGCCGCCACCAGCAACAACAACTACCTCGGGCACGTGATGGTCACCAGCGCCGACAGCGGGGCGGCGCGCGCCCGCGCCGAGTCGTCGGTCGCCGGGCTGGACGTGCGCTACGCGGAGGCGGGGAAGTGACGCCGCATTCGGTGGCGGACCTGACCGAGCAGGTCCTGAGCGGACGTTTCGGCGCGGACGAAGCGCGGGTCAGCGTCGGTTTCCTGACGAAGCAGGGCGTGCGGCACGCGGACCGGGCGCGGTCGTACCGGAACCACGTGCTGAGCTTGCGGGTCGAGGACGCGGTGGGCTCCTGCGCGGTGGAACCGGGGGAGGTGCCCGAAGAGGTCGTCCTCGGCTGCGTCGGGACGCCCGTCCGCGACCTGCTGCGGAGCCCGATGCCCGCGGTGCGCATCGCGGCGCTGGACGCCTACCTGCAGTGGCTGCGCCCGCACCACGACCACGCCGAGGAAGTCGTCATCGGGCGGGGCAACTCGCTGCAGAAGTCCTTGCACCGCGCCGAATCCGTGGTGGAGCTGCTGCCCAGGAGCGGGCGGGTGCTGGTCGTCGGCGTCGTGAACTCGCTGCTGCACCACCTCCGCGAGCGCGGGACCGGCTATGTCGCGTGCGATTTCAAGGGCGGCGAGACCGAGTGGGGCGAGCCGATCGCGACCGATGCCGCCGCGGCGCTGGACGGCTGCGAAGCCGTGCTGGCGTCCGGCATGGTCGTCGGCAACGGCACGTTCCAGGCGCTGCTCGACCACGCCAGGGCCACGGGCAAGCCGCTGGTCATGTTCGCCCAGTCCGCGAGCGGCATCCTGCCGTGCTTCCTGGGCGGCGGGGTCACCGCGGTCTCGGCGGAGCCGTATCCGTTCTTCTGGCTCGACGGCGGTCCGAGCACCCTCTACCGCTACCGCACGGAGGTGCGCTGATGTGGGGCAATCCCGATCTGCTCGGTCTGCTCCGGGACACCCCGCTGGCGCGGGTGAGTGCGCCGCTGCCGCATCCGCAGCCGGGGTTCTGGGCGAAGCTGGAATGCCTGAGCGCGGGCGGGATGAAGGCCCGCGCGGCGGTCTCGATGCTCACCGGGGCCCGGCGCCGCGGCGAGCTGCGGCCGGGCGCGGCGGTGGTCGAGTCGACCAGCGGGACGCTCGGCGTCGGCCTGGCCTTCGCCGGGCAGGCGCTGGGACATCCGGTGGTGCTGGTCGTGGACAGCGAGCTCGAACCGGCCATGCGGGCGCTGCTCCGGGCGTACGGCGCGTGCCTCGAAGTGGTCGACCGGCCGCATCCCGCCGGTGGTTGGCAGCAGGCCCGGCTGGACCGGGTGCAGCAGGTCCGCCGCGAGCGGCCGGATGCGTTCTGGCCCGATCAGTACAACAACCCGGACAACCCGGCCGGATACGAGGCGCTGGGGGAGGAGATCGCCCGCCAGATCGACCAGGTGGACGTGCTGGTGTGCAGCGTCGGCACCGGCGGGCACAGCGCGGGCACGATCCGCGCGATCCGGCGCCGGTGGCCGCACGTGCGGTTGATCGGCGTGGACACCGTCGGCTCGACGATCTTCGGGCAGCCGGCCCGGCCCCGCGTGATGCGCGGGCTGGGCAGCAGCATCCACCCGCGCAACGTCGCATATGGACAGTTCGACGAGGTGCACTGGGTGGGGCCCGGCGAGGCGGTGCAGGCGTGCCGCACGCTGGCCCGGCACGCGTTCATCACCGGCGGCTGGAGCACCGGGGCGGTGGCGCTGGTGTCGGCGTGGGCGGCGCGGGTCGAGCCGAGCGCGCAGGTGGTGACCGTGTTCCCGGACGGGCCGCACCGCTACCTCGGCACGATCTTCGACGACGACTACTGCCGCGCGAGGGGCCTGCTGGCCGGCCCGACGGCGTCCCGGCCGGTGGAGATCGCGCATCCCGCGGTGGAGGCGACGGGGTGGACGAGGTGCCGGCTCGTGTCGGATCCGCTGCTGGCGATGGAGGTTCCGGCATGAGGCTGAGCTGGGCGGTGCGGGGCCTCGCGCTGCGCGAGCCGTTCCGCATCTCGCGATCGGTGATGTCCGAGCGGGATGCGGTCGTGGTGGAGATCGAGCACGACGGCGCCGTCGGCCGCGGCGAGGTCGTCACCAGCACGTACTACGGCTTGACGGTCGAGCGCATCGAGACGGAGCTGGCGGCCGCCCGGGAAGCGCTGGCAGGGGTGCGCGATCCTGGCCGGATCCCGGCGTTCAGCGCGTCGCCCGGCGTGTCGGCGGCATTGGATTCGGCCGTGCACGACCTCGTCGCGACGCTCCGCGGCGTGCCGGTCTTCGAGCTGCTGGGCACGGCGCGCTGGCAGCCCGTCCCGACGGCTTACACGATCGGCATCATGCCCGTGGAGCGTGCCGTGCGGACGGCGCGCGAGCTCACCGGCCGGGGCTTCACGGTGCTCAAGGTGAAGCTCGGGGCGGGGGACGGGCGGCAGGAACTCGCGCGCTTGGCGGCGATTCGCGAGGCCGCGCCGGGCGCCCGCCTGCTGCTGGACCCCAACGGCGCGTGGGAGCCGGAGCAGGCGGTCCGGCTGCTCAAGGCGGTCGCGGAGTTCGGGATCGACGCGGTCGAGCAGCCGATCAAGCCGGGCACGCCGGACCTGCTCGCCGAGGTGGCCGCCCGGTCGCCGGTGCCGGTCATCGCCGATGAGGACGCCGCCACCGCGGCCGATGTGCGGGTCCTGGGCTCGCGGGTGCACGGGGTCAACGTGAAACTGCCGAAGTGCGGCGGAATCCGGGCCGCTCGGGAGATCATCGGCGTCGCCCATGGCAACGGCGTGGACGTGATGCTGGGGTGCTTGGTGTCGAGTTCGCTCGGCATCGCCCCGGCCGTGCACCTCACCGGCTTCGCCCGCTGGGTCGATCTGGACGGCCACCTGCTGCTGGCGCACGACCCGTGGACCGGGATCGGCGGCGACGACGGGGTGCTGCGGATCGCCGGCGATCGCGGATTGGGGGTGCGCCCCGTGGTGTCGTTATGAAGACGTGGCGGCTGATCCGGGGTTTCCCGCCGGCCGTGCAGGTGCTGCTGGTCAACCAGCTCGGTGTCAACGCCGGTTTCTACCTGCTGGTCCCGTACCTGGCGGGATACCTCGCCCACGACCTGGGCATGTCGGCGGTCCTGGTCGGGGTCGTCCTCGGCGTGCGCAACCTCAGCCAGCAGGGCCTGTTCCTGCTGGGCGGTTCGGCGGCGGACCGGCTGGGCGCGCGGGGCGTCATCGTCGCCGGATGCGCGCTGCGCGCGGTGGGCTTCGGCCTGTTCGCCCTCGGCACGTCGTTCTCGGTGCTGCTGATGGCATCCGTGCTCAGCGGGCTGGCCGGGGCGTTGTTCAACCCGGCTGTGCGCGCCTACCTCTCGCGGGAGGCGGGCGACCGGGGCGCCGAGGCCTTCTCGTTGTTCAACATCTTCGCCAACGCCGGGGCCTTGCTGGGGCCGTTGCTGGGAAGCGTGCTGATGGTGGTCGGCTTCCGGCTGTCCGCGGTGGTCGCCGCGGTGGTCTTCGCGCTGCTGACCGTCGCGCAGGTCGCGGTCCTACCGGTCCGCCGCGTCGAGCGGCCCGCGACGTCGGTGCTGGCGGACTGGCGGGGCGTGTTGACCGATCGCCGGTTCCTGGCCTTCACCGGGGCGCTGACCGGCATGTTCGTGCTGCAGAACCAGCTCTACCTGGTGCTGCCGATGCAGGCCGAGCGGTTCACCGGGTCCGCGGCCGCGGTGGCGGTGATCTTCCTGGTCTCCACGGCGGCGACGCTGGCGTTGCAGGTGCGGATCACCGAGCTGGCCCAGCGCCGGTGGAGCCGCGGCCGGGCCATCGGGATCGGGCTGGGGCTGATGGGAGCGGGCTTCGTCGCCACCGCGATCGCCGCGGCCGCGGTCCCGGCGACGCCCCCGGCGGGCGCGGGGGAGACGTTCGCCCGGCTGGCGCCGGTGCTGATCACGGCGTTGTTCCTGGCGGTCGGCGTGATGCTCGCGCAGCCGTTCGTCTACGAACTGATCCCGTCGTTCGGCGGGAGGGAGCTCGCCGGCACCTACTTCGGCGTCTTCTACCTGATTTCCGGTGTCGCGGCGGCCGCGGGCAACGCGCTGATCGGCTGGCTGACCGACCTCTCCGGCGACGAGTGGGCGTGGCTGCCCTCGGCGCTGTGCGTCCTCATCGGAGGGGGCTCGGCGCTCGCGGTGCTCGTGCTGGATCGCCGCGGCGGCATCGGACCGGACCAGAGAACGGGAGATTCGCAGTGCACCCCAACATCGTCAGCGCCAACTTCCTGACCGACAACCCGGCCATCTACGAGCAGCGGTTCCCGGATCCCGGGCACCTCGCGGCCCGCTTCGTCGACGACCTGGTGCACCGCTTCGGATCGGGTCGGCGGCTGCTGGACGTGGGCTGCGGCACCGGCCGCGACGCCCGCTGCTGGACGGCGCTCGGCTACCGCGTCACGGGCCTGGACTGCTCGCCGCAGATGGTGGCGCACGCGCAGGAGCACTGCCCGGAGGCGGACTTCGTGGTCGCCGATATGCGGTCGTTCGGGCCTCTGGCGGCGGATTTCGATGTCATCACCTGCCTGGACAGCGCTTTCCTGTACTGCCACGGCAACGACGAAGTCGACGCCTTCCTGCGGCGCTGCCACGAGCACCTGCGGCCGGGCGGACTGCTGATCGCCGAGATGCGCAACGGCGCGTTCTTCCTGGGCAACACCGAGCTGCTCGACGGGGTGCGGGAGCAGGTGGTCGCCTGGGAAGGGGTGGCGTACCGGTCGCGCACGCGGCTGTGGATCGACCACGCGGAGCAGCTCCTGCGCCGGGAACGCCACTGGGACTGGCCGGGGCGCGCCGAGCCGCTGATCCAGCGCTCGGCATGGCGGCTGCTGTTCCCGCAGGAAATCCGGTACTTCGCGGCACGGCACGGGTTTTCGGTCGTCGCGCTGTTCGACGAGCCCGGTCCGCGCGCCGAGACGCCGTGGCGGCGCGATGCGGCGCTGTCCACCCGGCTCAGCGGCGACCGGCTGCACGTGGTGCTGCGCCGCAACGAGTGAGATGCGTCTCTTGGCGAGTTAAATGAAAATCATTATCGTTGTCGATGGTCTTGGTCCGGGACGCCTTCGAATGGAGAAAACCCCAGCATGCAACACGAATCCAGGCTCGCTCGCGGGCTGAGCCGGCGCGGTTTCCTGGGCCTGACGGCGGCGGGCGCCGCCGTGGCGCTGTCCGGCTGCGCCGGTGGGACCGGCGCCACCGCGGTCGGGCCGCCTCGCCCCGGCGGGCGGTTACGCGCGGCGTTCTCCGGCGGCGGCGCGGCCGAGGTGCTCGACCCGCACGAAACCGACCTCTACATCGAGATCGCCCGCGCCAAGGCGCTGTTCGACAAGCTCGCCGACTACGGCTCGGACATGTCCCCGCGGCCCCGGCTGGCGGAGCGCTGGGAGCCCAGCCAGGACCTGCTCACCTGGCGGATCACCTTGCGGCGGGCGGCCTTCCACGACGGGCGGCCGGTGCGCCCGGCCGACGTGCTGGCCAGCTTCGCGCGGATCGTGGAGCCGGGCAGCAGCCGCCGGGCCAAGGCCAGCCTGCAGGTGATCGACCTGCCCGGCAGCCGCGAGCTCGACGACCGCACCGTCGAGTTCCGCCTCAAGCGGCCCTATGCGGAGTTCCCCAACGCGCTCGCCACGCTGGGCGCCTACATCGTCCCGGAGGGCACGCGGGACTTCGACCGGCCGGTGGGCTCCGGACCGTTCCGCTTCGTCTCCTTCCAGCCCGGCCGCAACTTCGTCGCGGCCCGCAACCCCGACTACTGGGACGGCGCGCCGCACCTGGACGAGCTGGAGATCGTCGTGACCAACGACGAGGCGGCGCGGGTCAACGCGCTGCTGGGCGGGCAGGTCGAGTACGCCCACGACCTGACGCCGACCAGCGCTCGCACGCACGAGAACACCGGCCGGGTGCAGGTGCACCGGCTGCCGCTGAGCAACTTCCACGGGCTGGTCATGAAGACCGACCGGCCGCCGTTCGACCGGCCCGAGCTGCGCCAGGCGATGTTCCACCTGGTGAACCGGGACGAGCTGGTCAGGTCGGTGCTGCAGGGCTCCGGGCAGCTCTGCAACGACCTCTACGGCAAGGGCTACCGGTACTACGCCGACGCGCTGCCGCAGCACGCCCAGGACCTCGACCGGGCCCGCGCCCTGATCAATCAGGCCGGCGCGGAGGGCCTCGCGGTCGACTTCGACACCTCCGACGCCTCGACCGGGCTGAAGGAGGCGGCGCTGGCCATCGCCGACCAGGCCAGGCAGGCCGGGCTGAACCTCAACGTCCGGCTGGGCAACAAGGACACCTACTGGTCCGACATCGCGAAGAACGGAGTGCTCGCCAGCTACCGGTCCGGCGCGATGCCGCTCGAATCGCACATCTCGCAGCGTCTGCTGACGACCTCGACCACCAACAACACCAAGTGGCAGCGCCCGGACTTCGACGCGCTCTACCACGAGGCGCAGTCCACAGCGGACGATGCCCGCCGCGAGCAGCTGTACTTCCAGATGCAGGACCGGCTGCACCGCGAGGGCGGTTTCCTGTGGTGGGGCGTGTCGGACTGGATCGTCGCGTCGGCGCAGAACGTGGGCGGCATCGACGACCGGGCCCCGGCCAACACGCTGGACTGGGCCCGCTACGACAAGGTGTGGCTGGCGTGACCCGCTACGTCCTCCGGCGGGTGCTGCTGGGCGTGGTGCAGGTCGTCCTGGTGATGGCCGCGGTGTTCTTCCTGACCGAGGCCCTGCCGGGCGACGCGGCCGTCACGATCGCCGGGGACAACCCGGACCCGGCGATCATCGCGCTGCTGCGCGAACAGCTCGGCCTGAACGAGCCCGCGTGGCAGCGCCTCGGCGGGTGGCTGCTCGGCGCGCTGCACGGCGATTTCGGCCAGTCGCTGGTCGGGCCGCGGGCCGTGGCCGACATCATCGGCGCGGCGCTGGGGCCGACGCTGCTGCTCGCCGGGCTGACCCTCGTGCTGCTCGTGCCGCTGTCGGTGGCGCTGGGCATGCTCGCCGCGCACCGCGAAGGCGGCCGGATGGACCGGGTCGTCACCAGCGGCACGCTCGGCCTGTACTCGGCGCCGGAGTTCGCGATGGGCGTGCTGGTGGTGACCGTGTTCGCGGTGCAACTGGGCTGGTTCCCGCCCACCGCGGTCGGCTCCGGCTCGCTGCTGGGCGATCCGGCGGTGCTGGTCCTGCCGGTCTTCGTGCTTCTGCTGCGCCCGATCTGCTCGCTGAGCAGGCTGGTGCGAGCGGGCATGATCGACGCGCAGCGGGCCGAGTACGTCCGCCACGTCCGCAGGCTCGGGATCTCGCCGGCCCGCGCCCGCTTCGCGCACGCGCTGCCCAACGCCATCGCTCCCGCGGTGCAGCAGCTGGCCCGGACCGCGGACTGGCTGATCGGCGGCGTGATCGTGATCGAGGCGATCTTCGTGATCCCCGGCCTGGGCACGACGCTGGTCGAGGCGGTCTCGGCACGGGACCTGCCGGTGATCCAGGGCCTGGCGGTGGTGCTGGCCGGCACCACGGTGCTGGTCAACCTGGCGGCGGACATCGCGGCCCGCGGCCTGGCGCCGGCGTCGGAGGTGGGCCGGTGAACAAGTACTTGCTACCCGCCGCGCTGGTGGGCGTGCCGGTCCTGGTGGCGTTGTTCGGGCCGCTGTTCGCCACCGGCGACACGGCCAAGGACGTGGCCTTCGCGCTCGGCGGCGGTCATTGGTTCGGGACCGACTTCGTCGGCCGGGACGTGTGGAACGAGGTGCTGCTGGGCGGCCGGTCGCTGGTGCTGACCGCCGCGACCGCGACGGCCTGCACCTACCTGCTGGCGGTCCCGCTGGGACTGGCGGCGGGCATGACGAAGAGCCGCCTGCTCGACGAGGCGCTGATGCGCCCGCTGGACCTGGTGCTGGCGATCCCGTCGATGCTGATGCTGTTGCTGCTCGCCTCGATCGCCCCCGACGCCCCGTGGGTGCTGCTCGGGATCGTCGCGCTGATCAACCTGCCGGACGTGGTGCGGATCAGCCGCGCGTCGGCGCTTTCGCTGGCCAGCGGGCCCGCGGTGGAGGCGATGCGCCTGCAGGGCGAGAGCCGGCTGCGCATCGGCGCCGGCTACGTGGCCCGCGCGATGCGCCGGACGCTCGCCGCGGACCTGGGCACCCGCTTCACCGGGGCGATCTACCTGGTCGCGTCGGCGAGCTTCCTGGGCGTCGGGATCTCGCCGGGTGCCAGCGACTGGGCGGCGATGGTCGACCGCAACCGGACCGGCCTGTTCATCCAGCCGTGGGCGGTGGCGCTGCCCGCACTGCTGATCGTGCTGCTGTCGGTGGGCGTGAACCTGGCGTTCGACCGGTGGCTGCGCGCTCGTCCGACCGCTCTGGAGGCACGTTGACCGTCGTGGAAGTCCGCAACCTCACCGTCGCCGCCGGCGGCCGGGAGATCGTCTCCGGGGTGTCGTTCGCCCTGGCGGCGGGCGAGGTGACCGCGCTGGTCGGCGAGTCCGGCAGCGGGAAGACCACCACGGCCCTGGCGCTGCTCGGCGAACGGCCCGCCGGGGCGAGCGTCACGGGCTCGGTGGAAGTCGCCGGTGTCGCGGTGGATGCCGACCACCCGCCGGAACCCGGCCTCGTCGGCTACATCCCGCAGCATCCTTCGGCGGCGCTGAACCCGGTTCGCCGCATCGGTTCGGTGCTGCACGAGATCGCGCGACTGCACGTCCGCGCCGGCACCCGCGCGGAACGCAGGCGCCTGGTGCGGGCGCGGGTGCTCGAAGCGCTCCGCCAGGCGCAGCTGCCGGACGGCGATGAGCTGCTGCGGCGATACCCGCACCAGCTTTCCGGCGGGCAGCAGCAACGCGTCGTGCTGGCGCACGAGCTCGTCGGCCGCCCGCGCGTCGTGGTCGCCGACGAACCGACCACCGGCCAGGACGCGGTGACCCGTGCGCGGCTGGCCGGGGAGCTGAGAGCCGTTGCGGCACAGGGCATCGCGGTCCTGCTGCTGACCCACGACCTGGATCTGGTGCGCGAGCTGGCGCACCGGGTGCTGGTCATGAACGGCGGCGGCATCGTCGAATCCGGCCTGCTCCGGGAGGTCTTCGGTTCTCCCCGGCACGACTACACGAACCGCCTGATCGCCGCGCAACCCGGGCGTCCTGCGGAGCCCGGCCGCACCGGAGGAGGGCGACCGCTGGTGACCGCGAGGGCGGTGACCGCGGGCCACGGCAGGGTGGACACGCTGCGCGAGGTGACGCTGGACATCCGCGCGGGCGACAAGCTGGCGGTGGTGGGGCGCTCGGGCAGCGGCAAGACCACGCTCGCGCGCTGCATCGCGGGTCTGCACCCGCACCGCCTCGGCGAGATCCGCTTGGACGGCGATCTGCTGTCGCCGCGGCTGCGCAGGCGCACCCGGGACCAGCTCGCCCGGATCCAGTACGTGTTCCAGGACGCGCGCGCGTCGTTCAACGAGTTCGTCCCGGTCCTCGACCAGGTCGCCCGGACCGCCGAAAGGCTGTGCGGCGCAACGAGTTCGGCGGCGCGCGCCGAGGCGATCGAGGGCCTCGCCCGCCTCGGCGTGGCGGAGTCCGGCGCGGCGCGGCTGCCGCGTTCCCTGTCGGGCGGCGAACTCCAGCGCGCGGCCCTGGTCCGCGCCCTGCTCAGCGGGCCGGAGCTGCTGATCTGCGACGAGATCACCTCGGGTCTCGACGCGCTGACCCAGGCCGGGCTGCTGGCGGCGCTGGATCAACTGCACCGAGACACCGGCTGTGCCCTCATGATGATCACGCACGACCTGGCGGTGGCATCGGGCATGGCGAACCGGGTGCTGATCATGCACGAGGGCGGCGTAGCCGAACAGGGCCCGACCGCGGAGGTGCTGGACAACCCGAGGAGCCGGGTCGGTGCGGAACTCGTCGAAGCGGCAACGAGGAACAAGGGGATGGTCTCCCAGTCCTCGGTGCCGTGATCGCGGTTGTCCGGACGGGTCAGAGCCGCCCGACCACTTTGCGGGGCGTCACGCGGATCACCGTCACCGGCCGCTCGTCGGCCCCGGCCTCCGGGGTGTCCGTGATGTGCTGGGCGTAGGTCTTCCCGATGTACTTCTGCGCCAGTGCGTCCCGGAGCTCGTCGGCGCGCTCCGGCTCGAAGGTGGCGGTGCCGTGGATGGCGGCGTAGGTGTACGGAGCCTCGGCCGGGGTAACGAGCACGGTTACCCTCGGGTCGCGCCGCAGGTTGCGTTCCTTGCGGCTGCCGACGGCGCTCATGAAGAGCACGTCCTCGCCGTCACGCTTCACCCAGACCACCGACTGCTGCGGGCTACCGTCCGGTTGGATCGTCGCCACGACGCCGAAGACGGTGGTGTCGAGCAACTTCGCCAGCTTCTCCGCTGATACGCCGGTCATGTCGAGAACTCCTGTCGGGTGTGTCTGCTGTGGACTCGGCGGGCGATGAGGCGCTCGGTCTCGGCGTGCAGTCGCCGGGCCGCCGCGGGGTCGAAGCCGGTGCCGTCCAGGTCGAGCGGCTCGCCCTCGACGAAGGCGCTCAGCGCCGCGGAGGGCGGGTCGTCGAGCACCGCGAGCATCGGGGCGATGGCCTCCTCGACCGGCTTGGCGGTGGCCCGCATGACCTCGATCTGCCGCGCGGTCTCCGGGTCGTACTGGCCGGCGAAGCCGGTGGCGACCACGCCGGGGTGAAACAGCACGTACCGGATTCCCCGCGACCGGCGGTGCTGGGCGAACCCGACGCCCAGCAGGTCGTTGAGCGGGCCGCTCTGCGCGAGCGCGGTCAGGCCGTGGTAGTCCTCGGCGAGCCCCAGGTCGTGCCAGTGGACCGCGCCGCCGGAGCCGGGCCCGCAGACGTTCAGGACGACCGGGGCGTCGGCGGCGTCGAGCAGGTCGGCCATTTCGTGGCTCAGCACGAACCGGCTCAGGTAGGACAGCGCCAAGGTGTGCTCGAAACCCTCGGCGGTGACCGCTCTGCTGGACCGGTAGTACCGGGCGCACAGCACCAGCGCGTCGACCTTCGAGAACATGGCGCGGATCTCGCCGATAGCCCTCCTTGTCTCGCCGATCAGGCTCAGGTCGGCGAGCACGAAGCGGGCCCGGTCGCCCGCGCCGATTCGCGCCGCGTCGTCGAGGAAAGCCGCGCCCTTTTCGGTGTTTCGCCCGATGACCAGCACTTCGTCGCCGCGTCTCAGGCGGGCGAACGCGAGCGCCCGGCCGATGCCGTCCGTGCCACCCGTGATGACGAACGTCTGCACTCCGGACTCCTCCGGGCGGTGGCCGGCGCGGCCGTGCCCCATCAAATTTGAACTCATGAGTTCAAACTATCGACCTCAGTAGTCAAATACAAGGTTCAGTAGTTTAAATCGGCGAGTTCAATTCGCGGTAGGATCCAGGCGTGAGCGGAGCGGGCACAACGGCGGCGTCGGGGCGCAGCGCCTCGCGCGGTCGCATCGACAAGCGCCAGGCGATCCTGGACGCGGCGATGCGGGTTTTCGCCCGCGAGGGATACGCGCAGGCCGGGGTGGATGCGATCGCGGCGGAGGCCGGCGTCGCCAAGCCCACCGTGTACAACCACTTCGGCGACAAGGAGAACCTGTTCCGGCAGGCGATCGCCGCCGACGCGGACCGGGCCCTCGCGCGGAACATGGAGGTCGTCGACCAGCTGCGCAGCGAGGGCGACCTGCGGCCGATGCTGGAAGAGGTCGGCTTCCGCCTGCTCCAGTGCCACTGCGACGACCGCTCCTGGGCGCTGCGCCGGTTGCTCTACGCCGAGCTGGGCAGGTTCCCCGGCCTGATCGACATCGTCCGGGGCCGCGCGTCGGACCGCGTCACCGAAGCGCTCGCCGACCGGCTCGCCCGGCTCGCGCTGGCGGGCCGCCTGCGCGCGTGCGACCCGGCCGAGGCCGCCGAGCAGTTCGCGGCGCTGCTGACCGGCCCGATGGAAGCGCGGGCCCGTCTGGGCACTCGCCAGGTGCCCGATGACGAGCTCCGGACCGTGGCGGCGGCCGCGGTCCGGACCTTCCTGCAGGCCTTCGCGCCGGAAGCGGACTAGGCCCGCCGGCCTCCGGTCGCGTGGTCGCGCAGCTGCGTCGCCAGGTCCCGGATGTCGCGGGCGATGACGTCCCAGGCGTCGGTGGCGTGCAGGTCCGTCTGCTGGGAAGGCCCGTACTCCTGCGGCCGCGCCACGAACGCCGTCCGGAACCCGACGCTGCGGGCCGCCGCCAGGTCCGCGTTGTGCGCCGCGCACAGCATGACCCGGTTCGGCGGCAGGTCGAGCAGCCGGGCCGCGCCGAGGTAGGCGTTCGGGTCCGGCTTGTAGGCGCGGATCACGTCGGAGCCGATGATGACGTCCCAGGGCAGCCCGGCGTGCTTGGCCATGTTGGTCAGCAGCGCGAGGTGCCCGTTGGACAGCGGGCCGATGATGAAGTGCCGCTTGAGCTCGGCCAGCCCCGGCACGCTGTCGGGCCAGCCGTCGAGCCGGTGCCAGGCCCGGTTGAGCCACTCCAGGTCGGCCGGCTCGATCCGGTCGACGGGCAGACCCATTTCCTCCGCCGTCGCGATCAGGTTCTCCCGGTGCAGCTCGTCGAGGTTGACGAACTCCCTGGTGCCGTCGCGGATGGGTTCCATCGAAGGCTGGTAGCGCGCCCGCCACCGGAGCGCGAACTCGGCGGCGTCGACCTCGACGCCGCACCGGAACGCGATCGCCTCCACCGCGTCGGTCACGCCGGACCGCCAGTCGACCACGGTGCCGAAGGTGTCGAAGAGAACGGCGTCCACGATCCGCTGCGGAGCTGCGGCCATCGCTGGACCTCCCTTTGTCGGGGTGGCGCTTCGGGGGCCGAGCCTAGCAAGGCGGTGGGGCGAAATGTAGATCAACTCGGTGAGATCTGCTCAACAGCGCGGTTAATCTGAAAATCCAATGTGGACGTTCCATCAGGTGGACGGGGTAGTGCCGGTTTGCTCGGCGAGCAGGTCGATGACGTCGGCGATGTCCTGCCGGCGCGCGTGCGCCAAGCGCTGGCGGTGGGCCCCGCTGCCGCGGCGCAGCAGCCGGTCGAGGGCGCCGGTCACCAACTGCGTGTCGCCGCTGGCGTCCAGCGCGGGCAAGGCCGTCTTGACCAGCTCGTCCAGCAGCGAGCGCGCGGGCACGAGTTCCCCGGTGTCGTCGAGCCCCTGGCCCTCCAGCCCGTCGTGCGCGGCGCGCCACAGCGCGAGGCGGAGTCGCTCGTCGGGTAGCTCCGGCGCGGGGCGGTCCTCGGCGACGTCCTGCAGCGCCACCGCGGCCAGCGCGCGCACCAGGAGCGCCAGCAGCAGCGCTTCCTCCGCCGTGCCGGCTGCGTCCGCCACCCGGATCTCCAATGTGGACAGATGCGGCGCCGGCCGGACGAGCCAGTAGACCATGGCGCGGTCGAGCGCGGCGCCGCTGGCCAGCAGCAGATCGACGGCGCGCTGGTAGGACGCCGGGTCCCGGTGCACCGGCGGTGGCCCGGCCGATGGCAGCCGGGACCAGACGATCGTCCGCCAGCTGGCGTGCCCGGTGTCCCGGCCGTCGCAGAACGGGGAGTTCGCGGTGAGCGCGAGCAGCGCGGGCAGGTGCGGGCGCAGGTGGTTGGACACGGCCAGGCTGGTGGCCAGGTCGGGCATGCCGACGTGGACGTGGCAACCGGTGGTGGCGTGCGAGTCCAGCAGCAGCCCGAACCGGTCGCCGATGCGCCGGTACCGGGGTCTGTCGGTGATCGGGACGGGATCGGGCATGCCGAGCGGGGAGTAGCCGGTGGAGACCATTCGGAGGTTGTGCCGGCCCGCCGCGGCGACGAGGCCGCGCCGGGCCGAGATCAGGTGGTCGTGCGCCTCGGCGGCGGTGCGACACACGGGAGTGTTGGCCTCCAGCTGGAAACGGGCGAACTCCGCCGCGAAGTTGCCGGTGGCATCGCTTCCGGTCGCCGGGACCTCGTGAAGGACGTCGGCTGCTCGCGGCGCCGGCCGGCCGGTGCCGGGATCCAGGACCAGGAACTCCTCTTCGATCCCGAACGTCGGGTGCGGCGAGCCGCGATCCATCGAACGCCCCCTTCCGGCTCGGTGGTCCTCGCGAACCGGAGCCAGTTTCGGGCCCGCGGCTGGGTTTGTCACTCGCCCGGAAGTCGTTCGACGGCCCGGATTCACCCCTTCGGCGCCGAGCCATCAAGGTGGTTTCCGCCGTGCCGGCGCGGCGCTGCGCCAGGTCACGGCGGTCCATTGTGGATAGTTCCAGGCCGGCCCGGTGCGAGTCGGGGTTCAGCACCGGGCCGGGGACTTCTGGAGGTCCGGGGAGAGCTCGCCCGCCAGTCGGTCTCCCCGTGGCCCGTCGATGATCGAAGTATGGGGAACCGGCCGCGTGCATTTCAAGCAATTCAAGCAATTCTCCGGATTTCCAACCCGAACGGCCCAGTTGATCACGTCGGTGGATCACCCGGTTCGGCTGTTTGAGTTGCGCGGCGGGCCAACGCTTGACCGAATGCTCGTATTGCACAGACGATGCATGAATCTTCTCGACGAGGAGGAGCACGTGAAGTTGACCTTCCAGGGAACGACGTCGCACGCCGGTACCTGCCCCACGCTGTACAGCACCGACCAGGGAACCTACGTCGTCCAGGGCTACAAGGTCACCGACCCCGAAGCACTCGCCGCGCTCCGCGAACGCGGGCTCCCCGACCACGAGACCGCGGTGGAGGTCCCGGCCGCGTTGCTCGACTTCGTGCCGAAGGCGGCACCGTGAGTTCCTGGGTGTTACCCGGCGCCGAGTTCGACGAACTCCTGCGCTCGTTCGAGCGCCGGGCGTGGCGGTGGGAATGCCAGGGCACCTACCGCCAGCCCGACGAGGCCGAACCCTGGCGCCGCTGGCGGGCTGGCGAGCCGGACGACCTGCGCTGGCTGCGGCCCTGGCTGGACCAGGTCGCGGCGGCGACCCGCGCGGGCCGGCTCGTCTCCCGGGTGCGCGTCTTCGGGGAACCGCCCACCGAGTACCAGCGCTGGCAGCTCGACGTCGGCCCGGCCAACATCGCCGCCGGCGAGGACATCCGGGTGCTGACCCAGGACGAAGCGGCCGAGCTGGGCCTGCCGACCAGCGACTTCTGGCTCTTCGACGAGACCAGGGTCGCGTTGATGCACTACGAGGACCAGCGATTCGCTGGCACCGAGATCATCGCCAGCCCGCGGGAGGTGGACCGCTACCGGGCCTGGCGGGAGATCGCATGCGATCATGCGATTCCATTGATGGTTTACCTGCACGACCTGCCCCAGAGGAGCCGGTGACGGATTTCGACACACGCCGCCTGGCGTTCGGCGACGCATTGCGTCGGCTGCGCCTGGCGGCCGGGCTGTCCGGGAAACAGCTCGCCGAACTAGCCGGGTGGACGCCGTCCAAGGTCTCGCGGGTGGAGACGGCGAAGCAGTCCGTCTCCGACGCGGACGTGGTCGCCTACTGCCGGCTGACCGGTGCTGCCGACGATGCGGCGGCCGAGCTGCGGCAGGAGCTGCGCGAGATCCGCATCGAGGCGGCGAGCTGGAAGCGCCAGCTGCGCACCGGGAATCGCGCCCGGCAGGAGTACGGCCGGCAGCTGGAGGACGGCGCCGAGCGCATCCGGCTGTTCGAGATCGCGCTGGTTCCCGGCCTGGTGCAGACCGCCGAGTACGCCCGGCACGTCTTCGAGGTCGTCGCGGACCTGCACCAGAGCTCGCGGGACATCGCCGAGTCGGTCGAACAGCGAATGGCCCGCCAGAGCGTCCTGTTCAACCCGCGCACGTCCGTGGAGATCCTCTGCTCCGAAGCCGCGCTGCGGCATCCCATCGCCCCGCCGCAGGTGATGGCCGGCCAGCTCGACCGATTGCTGGCCCTGGCGGGCATGTCCACGACGCGGCTGGCGATCGTGCCGCTGGACGCGCAGCTGACGGTCGTTCCGCTGCACGGCTTCGTCATCATCGACGAGCTCGTGCTGGTGGAGACGGTCAACACGGAGATGACCATCGCCGACCCCGACGACCTGGCGCGGTTCCACCGCGTCTTCGACGGCCTGCTGTCCGCTGCGCTGGAGGACGCCGAGGCCCGGGGCTTGCTGCAGCGGCTCATCGCGCACTACGCGGCGGCCGATCAGCCGTGAGCACCGAGTAGATCAGCAGGGCCAGCAGGGCGAGAGCCGCCGTGATCCACGGCAGCGGGATGGCGTCGCCCGCCAGGTCGAGCGCCGCTCCGCCCAGGTAGGCGCCCGCCGCGATGGCGACGTTCCAGACGGTGATGGTCAGCGACTGGGCCACGTCCGCGTCCCGGCCCGCGACCCTGGCCGCCGCGGCCGGGAACATCGTGGGCGCGCCGCCGAAAGCCAAGCCCCACAACGCGACCGAGGCGAACAGCACCACCGGCAGTGCCGCGGCCATTCCGATCAGCGCCACCGCGATGCCGATCAGCAGTGCCGAGGAGAGGATCAGCAGGCGCAGGCGGCGGTCGATCAGCGCGCCGACGATCCAGATGCCCAGCACCGAGGCGGCGCCGAAGACCAGCAGGACGGCGCTGAGCAGCTCCACCCGACCGGCGGCGGCGAGCACCGGGCCGATGTAGGTGTAGAGGACGTTGTGCCCGAGGACCAGTGCGAACGTGGTGGCCAGCACGGCCGGGAAACCACGGGTGGCAAGGACTTCCAGGGTGTTCGCGCGCTGCTGCGCCGGTTGTCCGGGCAGCGGCGGGACCTGCCAGAGCACCCAGCCGACCAGCGCCGCGGTGATGACCGCCATGGCGCCGAAGGCGTACCGCCACCCGATCAGCTCCCCGAGCACCGTCCCGGCCGGGACCCCGATGGCGAACCCGATCGGCGTGCCCACCATCGCGATCGCCAGCGCCCGGCCGGCGCGTTCCGCCGGCACGATCCGCATCGCGTAGCCGGCGATCATCGCCCACATCACCCCGGACACCGCGCCCGCCAGCACCCGCGTCACCAGCGTCAACGGGTACCACGGCGAAATCGCGGTGACGCCGTTGACCACGGCGAACCCGAGGACCAGGCCGAGCAGCAGCGCGCGGCGCGGCAGCCGCCGGGTCAGCGCGGTGAGCGGCACCGAGGTTGCCGCGGTGCTGATCGCGTACACCGACACCAGCTGCCCGGCCTGCGACTCCGAGATCCGCAGATCGGCGCTGATCGGGAGCAGCACCCCGGCGGGCAGCGTCTCGGTCAGGCAGCCGATGAGCACCACGGTGGCGAACGCCGACAGGGCGCCGACCGGCAGTTTCGCGCTCGAACCCGCCGCGCGGGCCTCCACGTCCGAAGTCATGGCCCCACCCTGAAGACCTCACACAAGTGTGAGGGCAAGCGATCCGCCGGTGACGTGGCGCACACCGGATGCCGGGGATAATGGCCGCATGCGGATCGGTGAGCTGGCGGAGCGGACCGGGGTGTCGGTGCGGCTGTTGCGGTACTACGAGGAGCAGGACCTCATCCGGCCGGCCCGGGACGAGCTCGGGCATCGCGCCTACGGCGAGGGTTCGGTGGACCGGGTGCTGAAGATCCGCGGCCTGCTCGAATCCGGGATCCCGACCCGGATCATCCGCGACATCCTGCCCTGCCTGGACAAGCCCGGCGCCATCCACATGCGCATCGTCGCCCCGGAGATGTTCGCGAACCTGGAGCGGGAGCGGGCGAACGTCCAGCGGCGGATCGAGTCGCTGACCGCGAACCGCGACGCGATCGACGACTACCTGGCCCAGGCCCGGACGCGGGTCCGTCCCGAATAGTCCACTGTGGAAGTCAGGCGCCCCGCTGCGCGCTGATCCACAGCACGGGTCCGGTGCGGTGGGTGTGCACGACGTCCATCCCGGCGGCCCGCAGCGATTCCGCGACCTGTGCGGCGTCGAAGAACTTCAGGCCGGACCGGCCGCCGGTCAGCTTCGCCGCCTGGTGCAGCAGACCGCCGCGCGGCGTCGGCACCATGACCGCCAGCCAGCCGCCGGGCGCGAGCACCCGCGCCATGCCGCCGAGCACCGCGTGCGGCTCGGGGATCAGCTGCAGCGCCGCGAGGCTGGTGACCAGGTCGAACGTGCCGTCGGGGAACGGCAGCTCGCGCGCGTCGGCGCGGATGAACCCGACGTTGTCGGCGGTTTCGGTGCGGGCGGCCCGCGCGAGCATCGGGCGGGAGACGTCGACGCCGATCGCGAGCCCGGCGGGCCCGACGGCGCGGCCCAGCTGAGAAGTGACGTTGCCCGGCCCGCAGCCGACGTCGAGCACCAGCCCGCCGGACGGCGGGCGCGCCTGGGTGGGCAGCCGGTACCACATCGGCAGCACCCGGCGGGTGGCCGACTGAACGTGGTCGTAGCAGGCGGAACCCGCGCCGGACTCCCAGAACGACTGGATCGGGCCGGACGGTTCGGCCGCCTGCCCGCCGAGCAGGTCCAGGTATCCGCCGTCGAGGTCCGGGTTTTCGGGCGCGGGTGACAACAACGGCAGCACCCGCTCGAACACCGCGGGCGTGGTCTGGTCGGTCATGCGCACCTCTCACTGGTCGGCACGCCCAGCGTAGGGTCGCGGCGGCGCCGGTGGCCAGTGCCCGAACGGCGGAGGTCAGCGGTGTTCGGGATTCTCGAAGTGGGGCCGGCAGCCCGCGTCCCACTCCGTGCGCTGGTTGCCGTAGGCGGGGAATCCGCCGGCCCGGTCGAGCATCGCCGCCACGTGCATGAGGTTGTAGGTCATGAACGTGGTGTTGCGGTTGGTGAAGTCGTTGTCCGGCCCGCCGGAGTCGGGGTCCAAATAGGACGGACCGGGGCCGATCGAGCCGATCCAGCCCGCGTCGGCCTGCGGCGGAATGGTGTAACCGAGGTGCTGGAGGCTGTAGAGGACGTCCATCGCGCAGTGCTTGACGCCGTCCTCGTTGCCGGTGATCAGGCAGCCGCCGGCGCGGCCGTAGTAGGCGTACTGACCGGCGTCGTTGAGCAGCGACGAGCAGCCGTAGAGCCGCTCGATCACGTGCTTCATCACGGAACTGTTGTCGCCGAGCCAGATCGGCCCGGCCAGCACCAGGATGTTGGCGGCCAGCACGCGCTGGTAGAGCTGCGGCCATTCGTCGGTGGCCCAGCCGTGCTCGGTCATGTCCGGCCAGACGCCGACGGCGATGTCGTGGTCGATCGCCCGGATGTTGTCGACCTCGACGCCGTTGCGGCGCATGATGCCCGCGCTGAGCTCCAGCAGGCCTTCGGTGTTGCTGCGGTCCGGCGAGCGCTTGAGCGTGCAGTTGATGAACAGCGCCCGCAGGTCGTCGAAAACTGGTTCGGCCTCGGTCATCGCCCCTCGCCCCCCGGCAACGTCTCCGCGCGGCCAGTGCAGCACCGACCACGGGGCCGGGCAACTCCGGCCGCCGCACGGAATGTTGACGGCGGTAACATCGGGTGGGACGGCGGCGACCCGTGGAAGGGGCAGCGGTGGGGGACAGGCGGCGCGGTGTGCAGGACGCGGACATCCGCCTCGGCGCGGCGATCCGGTCCCGCCGCAAGGAGCTCGGGCGCACCCTGGTCCAGGTCGCCGCGGACACCGGGCTCTCGCACCCGTTCTTGAGCCAGGTCGAGCGCGGGCGGGCGCGGCCGTCGATGCGCTCGCTGTTCCTGATCGCCGAATCGCTGCGCACCACGCAGCAGGCGCTGCTGGCCGAGGCCGCCCCCTCGGCGGGCGGCGTCCGGTTGGAGCGCGGCGCCGGCCAGGTGGTGGACTCGGTGCGGCTGCTCGACCACTTCGAGCAGGGCGCCGACGTGACCGAGATGGTGGTCAGCACCGAGGAGTTCGAGGAGTACTTCAGCCACGCCCGCCGCGAATTCGTCTACGTGGTCTCGGGCTCGCTGGAGGTGGAACTCCTGGAGGAGCCGGAGAAGCCGACCCTGCACGCGCTCGGCCCGCGCGACAGCATCGCCTACCCCGGCCACACCGGGCACCGCCACCGCCGCACCGGTCCGGAACCGGCCCTGGTGCTGATCGTCCACTCCGGACCGGCCTAGCCCCTCACGCGGTGAGGTGGAAGCCGCGGTAGCCACCATCGGCGATCTCCCGGCAGTGCTCCCGGTAGGTGCCGACGCCGCCGATGTAGGGCATGAAGACCCTCGGCTTGCCCGGCACGTTCGCCCCCATGTACCAGGACGCCGCGCGCGGGTAGAGGGTTTCGGCTGCGACCGCGTTCACGTGCTCGCCCCAGGTCCGCTCGGCGTCGGTGGCGGCCTCGCTGCGCGTGAACCCGTTGTCGCGCAGGTGTTCCAGGTGTTCGCCGATCCACTCCACGTGCTGCTCGATGGACACGATCATGTTGCTGAGCACGGAAGGGCTGCCGGGCCCGGTGATGGTGAACAGGTTCGGGAAGCCCGCGCTGGCCAGCCCCAGGTACGTCCGCGGCCCTTCGGCCCACTTCTCCCGCAGGCGCAGGCCGCCGGCGCCCCGGATGTCGATGCGGTTCAGCGGCCCGGTCATCGCGTCGTAACCGGTGGCGAACACGATGACGTCGAACTCGAAGTCCCGGTCGCCGACCCGCAGGCCACGGGGCGTGATCGCCGAGATCGGCGTGCGCCGGATGTCGACCAGGGACACGTTGTCGCGGTTGTAGGTGGCGTAGTAGTCCGTGTCGACGCAGATCCGCTTGGTGCCGATGGGATGGTCGTGCGGGCAGAGCAGCTCGGCGGTCGCGGGATCGTCGACGATCTCCCGGATCCTGTCCCGCACGTAGTCCGCCGAGAGCTCGTTGGCCGCGGGGTCGCGCAGGGTGTCGGGATACGTCGCGGTGAACGTGGTTCCGCCGATGCCCCAGCGCCGGTCGAGTTCGGCCTTGAACTCGGCGGCGGGCACCTCGGTGGCGTTGCGCTGCAACCGCTCGGCGAGGATCCCGGTCTGCGTCATCCGCGCCTCGGCGCGCAGCCGCGCGTAGTCGGCCTTCACGCGGCGCTGTTCGTCCGGGCTCAACGGGTGGTTCTGGGCCGGGATGCTGAACTGCGCGGTCCGCTGGAACACGGTGACCTGCGCGGCCTGCGCGGCGATGACCGGGATCGCCTGGATCGCCGACGAGCCGGTGCCGATCACCCCGACCCGCTTCCCGGTGAAGTCCACTTCCTCGTGCGGCCAGCGGCCGGTGTGGTACGACTCGCCGCGGAACGTGCCGATGCCGGGGAAGTCGGGGGTCTGGGTGGCGGACAGGCAGCCGACCGCGGTGATCAGGAACCGCGCGGTGATCTCGGCGTCGTCGGTTCGCACGGTCCACCGGCCGGTCTGCTCGTCGAAGGCGGCGGCCCGGACGTTGGTCTCGAAGGAGATGTCGCGCCGCAGGTCGAAGCGGTCGGCCACGTGCCGGGCGTAGCGCAGGATCTCCGGCTGCGACGGGTATCGCTCGGTCCACTGCCATTCCTGCTGCAGCTCCTCGGAGAAGGAGTAGCAGTAGTAGAGGCTTTCGATGTCGCAGCGGGCGCCGGGGTACCGGTTCCAGTACCAGGTTCCGCCGACGTCCGTGCCGCGCTCGTAGACGTGCGCGCGGAATCCCTTGTCGCGCAACGTCTTGAGCATGTACATGCCGGCGAAACCGGCACCGATGATGATCGCGTCGTACCGCGGGTCGTGCTCGTTCATCCGGCTGCACACTCCCTCTTCGCGGGGCCGGCTGGGCGGGTGGCCGCTCGGCAACTGATCGATCGCTCAGTCGAGCTTGCAACGCCGAACCCGGCGAAGGCAAGGCCGAATTCGGCCGGTTGCGCCGTCCGGGATTCGTCAGATTGGCGTACGTGGGATGTCAATCCGGCCGCGACGCCGGGGTGTGGCGAGCCCCGAGGTGTCTAATGGGGGCATGAGGCATCCGCATTCGCAGGTCTTGCCAGGGGGTTTCGGATATCCGCTCGGGTTCGCCAGCGGGTTCGTCGTGACCGCGGCGTGCATCCCCGTCGGGGATGCGGCGCGTCCCGCGGCCGCGGCGATCGGGTTGGCGATCCTGGTCGCGGTCGTATCGGCGGTCACCACCGTGCCGGCCGCCGCCGCGACAACGGCTGTGTGCTGGGGTTTCTACGACACGTTCGCCATCGGCGTGCGCGGCGACCTGACCTTCGACCAGGCGGCCGCGGTCGGGTTCGGCGTGCTCGTCTGCGCCTGCGCGGTCGGGCTGGTCGCGGGCGCGGTCTCCCGGGCGAGGCGTCGCCACGCGACGCCGGCGGACGCGCCGTTCGTGCCGGCGCCGCGCCAAGGTTCGTCGCCGCTGTGGGAGAAGCTCAGCCACTAGCTCACTTCCGGGCCTTCGGGGCGTTCTCGGCGGTCTTAGCCGGGTTGCGCTCCGCGACCGGGGCGAGGATCTCCTCCATTCGCCGCAGCAGCCCGGCTTCGAGCCGGACGCCGGACGCCGCGACGTTCTCGGCGATCTGCTCGGGCCGGGAGGCGCCGATGATGGCCGCCGAGACGTTCGGGTTCTGCAGCACCCAGGCCACCGCCAGCTGCGCCGGCGACAGGCCCGCCTCGGCGGCCAGCGGCTCGAGCTGCTGCACGCGCTCCAGCACGTCGTCCCGGAGGAAGCGGGCGACGAAGGTCGCGCCGCCATTGGAGTCGGTGGCGCGGGAACCCGCCGGCGGCGCGGACCCGGGCAGGTACTTGCCGGTGAGCACGCCCTGCGCGATGGGCGACCAGACGATCTGGCCGATGCCCAGCTCCGCCGAGGCCGGCACCACCTCGTCCTCGATCACCCGCCACAGCGCCGAGTACTGCGGCTGGTTGGACACCAGCGGCACGTGCAGCTCGCGGGCCAGCGCGTGACCGGCGCGGATCTGCTCGGCGGTCCACTCCGACACGCCGATGTAGTGCGCCTTGCCGGCCCGGACCACGTCGGCGAGGGCCTCGATGGTCTCCTCCAGCGGGGTTTCCGGGTCGTAGCGGTGGGCCTGGTAGAGGTCGACGTGGTCGGTCTGCAGGCGGCGCAGCGAGGCGTCGATGGACTCCATGATGTGCTTGCGGCTGAGCCCCCGGTCGTTGCGGCCCGGCCCGGTGGGGAAGTAGACCTTGGTGAAGATCTCCAGCCCCTCGCGCCGCTCGCCCCGCAGCGCGCGGCCCAGGACGGCCTCGGCGCGGCCCTCGGCGTAGACGTCGGCGGTGTCGAAGGTGGTGATGCCGGCGTCCAGCGCGGCGCGGATGCACGCGGTCGCGGCGTCCTCGGCGACCTGGGCCCCGTGGGTGATCCAGTTGCCGTAGGCGATCTCGCTGATGACCAGGCCGCTGCGGCCGAGATGGCGGAACTCCATGGCACCCCTCCGGAGGCGGACGACGGACTCGAACCTACCGGCCCGCCCCGGCGCCGCGCGGTGAAATTTTCCTTGCGCAACCGGCGAGTAACGAGCAATGTGTCCGACGCACGTTCTGGACGGGGCAGCGCCCCGGACGAGGTGCGGCCTGGCGGGACAACGGAGTCTTGCCAGGCGTCGGGGATTCGGAGCGGGCGCCGCGGGCGGCCGGTCCGGCGGGATCGAAGGGTTCGAATTGCGCCACCACCGGCAGCGGAGATCAGTTCGAAACGACCGGACGACGATCGGCTGGGACCGAGGCGGAACGACGCGCCTGCTGCTGCGGGCCGCGTGGCTGGAGCTGTACGCGATGCTGCTGCGCTGATGCCGGGGTGCGGAGGCGTCGCCGCCCCCGCACCGTCAGGCGTCCTTGGTGACCACGCGCGCGATGGCCGCCGACAGGCCGATGAGCAGGTAGCAACCCGCTCGGAGCAGGCCGGTGACCAGCGTGTCGCCGCTGATCGGGTCGCGCAGCACGTCCATCACCGCCGACCAGTCGGTGGTGATCAGCAGCGGTTGCAGCCAGTCCAGGGCCGGGATCGTGCCGAGCACCCCGAACACGATCAGGCCGCCCATGGTGGCGGCCATGACCACCAGCGGGTGCTCGGTGAGCGACGAGATCGCCAGCGCGACCGCCCCGACCGCGGCCATCTGCACCGCGGACCACCCGGCGGCCAACGCCACCCGGCCCAGCGCCGAGCCGATCGGCAACGTGGTCCCGGACAGGGTGACCATGCCGTCGCCGCCGACGATGACCAGCCCGGTGAGGACGCCGCTGACGGCGATGACGGCCACCGCGAGCACCGCCATCACCAGCACGCCGGCGGCCTTGACGCCGACCAGCCGCACCCGCCCCACGGGCGCGAGCAGCAGGCCGCGCAGCGTTCCGTGCGCCGACTCGCCGGCCAGCGCGTCGGCCGCGACCATCGCCACGACCAGCGGGAGCAGCAGCGTCTGCGCGAGCACCAGGGCCGCGACCGGCAGCACCAGCCCGTTTCCGGCCACTGCCGCGAGCAGGGAACCGCCGCCGCGGCCGCCCGGCCCGCCGGTGACGGCGATCGCGGTGCCGAGGAGCACCGGGAGGCCCGCCAGCAGGACGAGCGCGAGCAGGTTGCGCGGCCTGCGCAGCACCCACCGCAGCTCGGCCAGCAGGACGCGCCCCAACGGCGCGGACGTCCGCCCCGCCGTCGCGGTTGCGTCGATCGCTGTCACAGCTCCTCCTCGGTCAGCCGGGCGAAAAGGTCCTCCAGGCCGGTCCGGGCCAGCCGCGCTTCGTGCACCGGAACACCGGCGTGGACGAGCATCGCGACGACCTCCGCGGAGTCCACATCGGACAGATCGGCGCGGACCGCCCCGGCGTCCTCCCGCGCCTGCACGCCCTTGCCGGTCAGCGTCGCCACCGCGCCGGAAGCATCCGATGTGGACACCACGAGGTGCGGCGCCCCGGCCTCCAGCATGGCGGCGAGTTCGCCCTGCGCGACCAGCGAACCGCGGTGCAGCACCGCGACGTGCGTGCAGGTCGCCTCGATCTCGGCGAGCAGGTGCGAGGACACCAGCACCGTCGTGCCCGCCGCGTGCAGTTCCGCGATGATCCGGCGAATCTCGCGGGTGCCCGCCGGGTCCAGGCCGTTGGTCGGCTCGTCGAGCACCACCAGCTCGCGCGGCACCAGCAACGCCGCCGCCAGGCCCAGCCGCTGCTTCATGCCCAGCGAGTAGCCCCGGTACCGGCGTCCGGCGGCCGCGCCCAAGCCGACGCGCTCCAGAGCCTGCTCGACCACTCCGCGGATCTCCGGGCCGCGCAGCGCCGGTTCCATCGCCGCGCAGCGCAGCAGGTTCTCCCGGCCGGACAGGAACGGGTGGAAGCCCGGGCCTTCGACCAGCGCGCCGACCCGTGGCAGCACCCGGCCGCTGTGCTCCGGCAACCGGTGGCCCAGCAGCTCGACCGTGCCGGAGGTGGGGGCGGTGAGCCCCAGCAGCATCCGGATCGTGGTGGTCTTGCCCGAGCCGTTGGGGCCGAGCACGCCGACCACCCCGCCGCGCGGGACCGCGAGGTCGACGCCCGCGACCGCCACGGTGCGGCCGTAGGTCTTGCGCAGGCCGGCGGTGCGCGCCGCGAGATCGCCCGCGGTGGGGGCGGACGTCGCCGCCCCCACCGCTTCGACTGCGTTCGCCATCACGCCCCGCCGAGTGCGGCGGTGAGCACCTGCTCCGGCACCGCACCGGCCGCGACGCGGCCGTCGGAGGTGAGCAGGGCGTTGCCCGCCGCCGTGCCGATGATCCAGCCGTTGCCCCACGGCCCGCTGACCGGCTTGCCGACCTGCTCGGCGACCTGGCGCGGGTCCTGGCCGCCCTGCTGCTTCTCCTGCTGCTGCGGCAGCTGGGCCACCACGACCAGGTCCCAGCCGTCGCCGACGACCTTGTGGTCGCCCTGCGGGTGCTCCGGGCGTTGCTGCGGCGTGTGTTCGGTCTTGCCGTCCGTCACCTCCGCGCCCGCGGGCGGGGTGAACCGGAACAGGGCCGGGTCCGGGGCGCTGAGGTCGATGTCGCTGAAGCCGATCTGGAACGCCGGGTCGTTCGAACCGTTGGTGAGCACCGAGAGCTCCAGCGGGATGCGCTTCTCCGCGTCCACCGCGACCCGCACCTCGCGCAGCAGGGTGCGCTCGGTCGGCTTCGGCGTGAGCACCAGCTCGTAGGCGTCGCGGCCGGCGACGCTGGCCGTGCCGTCCACCTTCACGTCGCTGGTCTGCCGGAGCTTGTCGATGATCTGGCGGGCCGCCGCGCCGGGATCGGCCGGGCCCTGGTGCTCGGCGGATTCCGGCGCGTGTCCCGTCGAGCGGACCACCTTCTGCTCGGCCGAATCCCACTTCCACACCGTCGAGCCGTCGTCGACGACGGTCATCTCTCCGTCGTGCGAGGGCACCGAGACGCGGTGGCGGCCCTGGCCGTCGGCCCACACCTGGAACTCGCTGGTGCCGTCGGAAAGGAGCTCGGAGGCCTGGCCCGCGCCCGGGATCGCGGGCAGGCCGAGCGCGTTGTCCACCTCGACGGTGCCGGTCAGCGCCGGCGGGTTCGCCCGCATCACCGACTCCACCAGCTGCTCCGGCGCCACTGGGGGTAACGCCGGGGCGGCGCCGGCGCCGGCGGGCAGCGCGAGCGCGGTCAGGCCGAGCACGCCCACCGCGGCACCGGCGGTCGCCGCATAAGCCACGTTCTTCCGTTTCATGGGACTCCTCCTGTCGGGTCTTGGGGCAAGCGTGGCTGAAGGTCGCTGAGATAACGCTGAGAGCGGCCCGCAGGCTGAGAACCGGCTCAGCAGGGTGGTGGTTCGCGGGCCGAGCTGAGATAGTTCATGCATTGATCAGTTTGCGACGGAGGATGCGATGGCCGCGGACGAGCTGGATTTCTGGTCCTTCGTCGAGCTGGCGAACCACCGGCTGGCCACCGAGTACGGGTTCCGGCACCAGCTGGCCACCGAGGTGCTGCTGACGCTCAACCGGGCGTCCAACATCGTCACCTACGACCTGGAAGCGGCGGTGCACCGGCCGCGCGGCCGGTCCTGGTCGGGCTTCCGGCTGCTGTTCGTCACCTGGCTGGCCGGGCCGCTGGAGGCCAAGAAGGCCGCCGAGCTGACCGGGATGAGCCGGGCCGCGGTGTCGAACCTGACGAAGACGCTGGTCGCGGACGGGCTGCTGGACCGGGCGCCGGGCGAGCGCGACGGCCGCTCCGTGCTGCTGTCGCTGACCGAGGACGGGCAGCGGGAGATGGTCGAGGTGTTCCGGGCGCAGAACGAGCGGGAACACGAGTGGGCGAGCGTGCTCACCGAGGCCGAGCAGCGCGTCCTGATCATGCTGCTGGACAAGCTCATCACCAACCGCGACCAGTTCGACATCCGCGGCCGGAACTGACCCCTTCGGCTGTTGCGCCGCGCGGCAAGTAGTAAATACATTGATTAAATGTGCCGGGGCCGAAGGGTTCCTGGCCGTGGCAAGGAGGCGAGGGCGATGGCGTACTACCGGCAGGTCGGTGACGTGCCGCCGAAGCGGCACACCCAGCACCGCAGGCCCGACGGCGGCCTGTACTACGAGGAGCTGATGGGGGAGGAGGGCTTCTCGAGCGACTCGTCGCTGCTCTACCACCGCAACCTCCCGTCCGCGCTGGTCGATTCGACGGTGTGGGAACTGCCCGACCTGGGCACCGAGCCGAACCACCCGCTGCGACCGCGGCACCTGAAGCTGCACGAGCTCTTCGGTGGCCAGGAGTGGAAGCGACACGACGTGGTGACCGGCCGCCGGCTGGTCCTGGGCAACGCCGACGTGCGCATCTCCTACGTCGTCGCGGGAGAGACGTCTCCGCTGTACCGCAACGGGATCGGCGACGAGTGCGTGTACATCGAGTCCGGCGAGGGCGTCGTCGAGACGGTGTTCGGCGCGCTGCCGTTCCGGCCGGGCGACTACGTGATCCTGCCGCGGGCGACCACGCATCGCTGGCTGCCGCAGGGTGACGAGCCGGTGCGCGCGTACTGCATCGAGGCCAACTCGCACATCACGCCGCCGCGCCGGTACCTGTCGAAGTTCGGCCAGCTGCTGGAGCACTCGCCGTACTGCGAACGCGACCTGCACGGCCCCACCGAGCCGGTCCTGGCCGACGGCACCGACGTCGAGGTGCTGGTCAAGCACCGCGGCAGCACCGGGATCGTCGGCACCCGGTTCGTCTACCCGGAGCACCCGTTCGACGTGGTCGGCTGGGACGGTTGCCTGTACCCGTACACCTTCAACGTGTCCGACTTCGAGCCGATCACCGGCCGCGTGCACCAGCCGCCGCCGGTGCACCAGGTCTTCGAGGGCGACAACTTCGTGGTGTGCAACTTCGTGCCGCGCAAGGTGGACTACCACCCGCTGTCCATCCCGGTGCCGTACTACCACTCCAATGTGGACTCCGACGAGGTGATGTTCTACTGCGGCGGGGACTACGAGGCGCGCAAGGGCTCCGGGATCGGGCAGGGCTCGATCTCCCTGCACCCGGGCGGGCACTCGCACGGCCCGCAGCCGGGGGCCTACGAGCGCAGCATCGGTGTGGAGTACTTCGACGAGCTCGCGGTCATGGTCGACACGTTCCGCCCGCTGGAGCTCGGCGAGGGCGGCCGCGCGGCCGAAGATCCCGGCTACGCCTGGACCTGGGCGGGACGGGGGCCGAAGCAGTGACCATCCCGGATTTCGCGAAATCGCTGTGCGATGACGCCGCGGTGTTCCCGCCCGGACTGGCGCCGCTGCCCGACGCCGTCGCCGCGCACACCCGGCACACCGGCGCGCCGTACGCCGAGCTCGTCGGGCCGCTGGTGCTCGCCGCACCGGCGCTGGCGGAGCTCGCCGGCCTGCTCGAATCCGGCGACCGGCTCGACCTCTCGGTCACCGCGCCGGAGGGGCCGGGGCAGCTCCGGGCCGTGTTCGCCGCCGCCGGATCGCTGCCGGTCCGGTTGCGCGCCCTGGAAGTCGCTGTGCCCGCCGGGCAGGCTCCGGCGGAGTTCTTCGCCGAGCTCGACCGGGCCTGCGCGGCGGCCGAGGACGTGGCCGTCTTCGTCGAGGTGCCCCGCGACCAGCGGCGCCCCGAGGTCATCGCCGCCTGCGCCGCCACCCGGTACCAGGCCAAGTTCCGCACCGGCGGGGTGAAGGCCGAGCTGTACCCGGACGAGGCGGAACTGGCCGCCGCGATCCGGGCGGTCGTCGACGCGGGGGTGCCGTTCAAGGCCACCGCCGGGTTGCACCACGCGATCCGCAACACCGATCCCGGAACCGGTTTCGAGCAGCACGGCTACCTGAACCTGCTGCTGGCGACCGACGCGGCGGTGGACTTCGCCGACGAGTCCGAGATCGCCGAGATCCTCGCCGAACGCGATGCGCGCAAGGTCGCCGAGCGCGTCGCGAACCTGGACGACGCGCGGGTCGCTGCCGCCCGCGAGCGGTTCCTGTCCTTCGGCACGTGCAGCATCATCGAGCCCTTGACCGAGCTGGTGGACCTGGGCCTGGTGCCCGCGGCGGTGCTCAGCGCAGAAGGAGTCGCCTCGTGACCGTGATCGACATTCCCGCCGGTTCGCCGTTCGGGCTCGACAACCTGCCCTACGGCGTGTTCTCCACCCCCGGCACCGAGCCGCGGGTCGGCGTCCGCGTCGGGGAGTCCGTTGTGGACCTCGCGGTCGCACTGGGTGACGAGGTCTTCGCGCGGCCAAGCCTGAACGCGTTCATGGCGCAGGGCCACGAGCGCTGGGTGCAGGTGCGGCGGCAGATCACCGAGCTGGTGTCGGGGGACGTGCCGGATGCGGCCGTGCACCCGGTCGCCGACGTCACCACGCACCTGCCGATCGAGGTCGCCGACTACGTCGACTTCTACGCCTCGGAGCACCACGCATCCAACCTCGGCCGGCTGTTCCGTCCGAACGCCGAACCGCTGATGCCGAACTGGAAGCACCTGCCGGTCGGCTACCACGGGCGTAGTGGAACGGTCGTGGTGTCGGGCACCGACATCGTCCGCCCCAGCGGCCAGCGCAAGGCGCCGGACGAGGACGCCCCGACGTTCGGGCCCTGCCGCCGCCTGGACATCGAGGCGGAGCTCGGCTTCATCGTCGGCACCGGCTCCGACCTGGGCAGCACCGTGGCCGCCGCGGACTTCGCCACCCGCGTGTTCGGCGTCGTGCTGGTCAACGACTGGTCGGCCCGCGACATCCAGGCGTGGGAGTACGTGCCGCTGGGCCCGTTCCTCGGCAAGAGCTTCGCCACCTCGATCTCGGCGTGGGTGGTTCCGCTGCTCGCGCTGGAGGCCGCGCGCGTCCCGGTCCCGGACCAGGAGCCGAAACCCCTGCCGTACCTGCGGGAAACCGAGCCGTGGGGCCTGGACATCGACCTCGCGGTGTCCTGGAACGGGCACGAGGTCTCCCGCCCGCCGTACCGGGAGATGTACTGGTCCCCGGCCCAGATGCTGGCGCACCTGACGGTCAACGGGGCGACCAGCCGCACCGGCGACCTGTACGCGTCCGGCACGATCTCGGGCCCGGAGAAGGACCAGCGCGGCGCGTTCATCGAACTCACCTGGGGCGGCAAGGAACCCGTCAAGGTCGGCGCGGAGGAACGCACGTTCCTCCAGGACGGGGACGAGGTCACCATCACGGCGACGGCCCCGGGCGCGAACGGCTCCCGGATCGGCTTCGGCGAGGTGGCGGGCCGGATCCTGCCCGCGAGCGGGTGATCCCGAATATACGTTGTACGGGTATCCGGGGTGTCCTAGGCTCCGCTGGTGGCCTTCATCAAACCCGAGCCGGGCGCTTTCGGCTCTGTTGAGCCGAAAGCGCCCGTTCCATCTCAGTAGGTCAGGCCGTAGCCGTAGGGGAACAGGGGATTCTGGCCGTCCCCGTCGTTGATCGGCTGCTGGTCCGCGCCGGCCATCCAGGTCATCGGCAGGGTTCCGGTCGGGTCGTGGTCACCGAAGAGGACATCGGCCACGCCGGCGCCTTCGGTGCCGGGCAGCCAGGCCGCCAGGAGCGCGTCCCAGTCCGGCAGGTCCGCCGCGACGTCCAGCGGGCGGCCCGACACGGTCACCACGATCACCGGCACCCCGGACTCCTGGAGCCGGGCCAGCGTCGCCCGGTCCGCCTCGTCCAGGCCCATGCCCTCCGGGCGGTCGCCTTCGCCTTCGGCGTAGGGGGTTTCGCCGACCACCGCGATCGCCGCCCGGTAGCTGCCGTCGATGCCGTTGCCGTCGCGGTTGTAGGTCACCTCGGTGCCGGGGGAGACGGCCTGCCGGATTCCCTGCAGGATCGTGGTCCCCGGCGTGATCGGGCCGCTGCCGCCCTGCCAGCTGATCGTCCAGCCGCCGCTCTGGTTGCCGATGTCGTCGGCGTTCTTGCCCGCGACGAAGATCTTGCCGCCGTCCTTGGCCAGCGGCAGCACGTTCCCGTCGTTCTTCAGCAGCACCTGCGATTCGCGGACCGCCTCGCGGGCGAGTTCCCGGTGCTCCGCGCTGCCGACGGTCCCGGTGAGGCTGCGATCGGTGAACGGCCGCTCGAACAGGCCGAGCTCGAACTTCTTGGTCAGGATGCGGCGGTTGGCGTCGTCGATGCGCTCCATCGGCACCCGGCCGCCCTCGACCTCGGCGCGCAGCAGGTCCATGAACTTCTGGTACTCGTGCGGCACCATGATCATGTCCAGCCCGGCGTTGACCGAATCGCGCACCTCGTCGGCGGTGAAGCCCTCCTGCCCGTCGATCTTGTCGATGGCCTGCCAGTCCGACACGACGAAACCGGTGAAGCCCAGCTCGCCTTTGAGCACGTCGTTGATCAGGTAGTCGCCGGTGTGCATCTTGACGCCGTTCCAGCTGCTGTAGGAGATCATCACCGAGCCGGCGCCGCGCTCGATCGCGGCCTGGAACGGCGGCAGGTGCACCGCACGCAGCTCGGCCTCGTCGATCTCGGTGTCGCCCTGGTCGTCGCCGCCGGTCGTGCCGCCGTCGCCGACGTAGTGCTTCGCCGTGGCCAGCACGGACGCCGGACCGTCCAGAGCGGACCCCTGCAGGCCGGTCACGGCGGAGGCCATCGCCGCGGGCCGCTCCGGCGTCTCGCCGAACGACTCGTAGGTGCGTCCCCAGCGGTCGTTGCGCGCCACGCACAGGCACGGCGCGAAGTCCCAGTCGATGCCGGTGCCGGCGACCTCCTCGGCGGTCGCCCGGCCGATGCGCTCGACCAGCTCCGGGTCATTGGTGGCGCCGAGCCCGATGTTGTGCGGGAAGATCGTCGCGCCGTGCACGTTGTTGTGCCCGTGCACCGCGTCGACGCCGTAGATGATCGGAATGCCCAGCGGGGTGGCGATGGCCGCCCGCTGGTAGGCGTCGTACATGTCCGCCCAGGCTTCCGCGGTGTTCGGCGTCGGCGCCGATCCGCCGCCGCTGAGGATCGAGCCGATCCCGGCGGCCGCCGCGGTGCCCGGGTCGGCGGCCAGCCGCTCGGCCTGCGTCATCTGGCCTATCTTGTCCTGCAACGACATTCGCGCCATCAGGTCGTCCACCCGGTCGGCGACCGGACGGGTCGCGTCGCGGTAGGCCGGCGGTGCCGCGGCCACGGCGGGGGTGACCGCGGCGGTGCAGGCCACCGCGGTGAGCGCCAGCGCGAGCCGCGAGCGGGTCGTGCCTAACCAACGGGTCATGCCGTTCTCCTCTGCGTTCGGAGGTCATCCGTGCGGGGTGGAACTGCGAAGCCGGCGGCCTGCGCGGGGCGCGGGGCGCTCTGCCGTTGGGCCGGGAAGGGCCGGCGGAATATGTTGCAGGCGACAACATACCATCGGATGCCGTCCGGGGAAGGCGGGCTACATCGATCAAGTCTCGGTACTGCATCGATCAGGTCAACTTCTCCGCTCGTGGTGTTGTGTCTTAAGTTGTTTGTCGCAACGTTTGGTTCTGCACGATTCCGTTCGGGAGTGGGGAAGGCTTCTCGATGGGGAGAACGCCCGCGGCGCTGATCGCGATGGCCTGCGGCATCGGGCTGTTGCTGGTGGCGTGCGGGAACAACAGGCTGCCGGAGCCGGTGCCCGACGCGGCCGCGCCGGGCACCGGCGGTCCGCGGGTCGGCGTGATCCTCCCGGACACCGCGACCTCGGCGCGCTGGGCGCACTTCGACCAGCCGATGCTGCAGGCGGCGTTGCGCCGGGAAGGCCTCACGCCGATCGTGCAGAACGCGCAGGGCGATGCGCAGAAGTTCGCCCAGATCGCCGACGGCATGCTCAGCCAGCGGGTGCAGGTGCTGATCATCGCCGCGCCCAGCGGCGACGCCGGGGCCACCGTCGAGCAGAAGGCCGAACGGCTCGGCGTGCCGGTGATCGACTACGACCGGCTCAACGTCGGCGGCAGCGCCGACTACTACGTCAGCTTCGACCACGAGGAAGTCGGCGAACTGCAGGCCCGGGCGCTCGCGACGGCGATGCGCGACAAGCCCGGCGGCCAGGTCATCGAGATCGGCGGCGCCACGACCGACCACAACGCGACGCTGGTGCACCACGGCCAGTCCGCGGAACTCGGCCCCCGCTACGCGGCGGGCGAGCTGCGGCTGGCGAGCAGCCGGTTCGTCGACGGCTGGGACAACCAGGCCGGCGGCCGCGTCTTCGAACAGCTGCTGACCGCCAACGGCGGGCGGGTGGACGGCGTCCTCGCGGCCAACGACGGGCTGGCCTCGGCGGTGATCACCGTGCTGCAGAAGTACGGCCTGGCGGGCGCGGTCCCGGTCACCGGGCAGGACATGACCGTCGACGGCCTGCGCGCGATCCTGCAGGGCTACCAGTCGTCCACGGTGTTCAAACCGATCCGCGACGAGGCGTCGGTGACGGCGGAGCTGGCGGCCGCGCTCGCCCGCGGCGACACCGCGGCCGCCGACGCGCTGGCCCACCAGCGAACGCCCGATCCGGTCGGTGGGCGCGAGGTGAAGTCGGTCCTGCTGCCGCCGCAGCTGATCACGCGCGACAACATCAAATCGGTGCTCGGCCCGGCGGGCGTCCGGGCCGAGGAGATCTGCGGCGGTGAGCTGGCGGAAACATGCCGCCGGCTCGGCATCGCCTGATGGAGGTGACTTCTTCGATGGCTTGCGTGGCGGTGCGGGTGGCGGAACCTCAGACGTCGTCTGGACTGTGGGAGCCCCGACTTACGTATGACCAATACGCGGCATCGGGGACTGGCCTCGCCCAGTAGCCCTGATGGGCGGGCGCAGTCTGAGAACCCGCGGCGGTGCGAGCTGAGTCCCACACCGCATGCGGCTGACGCCGCATCTGAAGGAAACCTCTTGGAAGGAGGGCGAGTGCACGAGCCGATCCTGGCGCTGCGCCGGGTCAACAAGAGCTTCGGCCCGGTCCGCGCGCTGCGGGAGGTGGACTTCACCGTGCGCGCCGGCGAGGTCACCGCGCTGATCGGCGACAACGGCGCCGGGAAGTCCACATTGGTCAAATGCATCGCGGGCATGCACCGCATCGACGACGGCGAGGTGCTCTTCGAGGGCCGCCCGGTGCAGATCCAGCGACCCGGCGACGCCGCCGCGCTGGGCATCGAGGCCGTCTACCAGGACCTCGCGCTGTGCGACGACCTCGACGTCGTGCAGAACATGTTCCTCGGCCGCGAGCGGGGCCCGGCGATGCTGCTCGACGACACCGAGATGGAGCTGGCCGCGAGGCGCACCCTCCGCTCCTTGTCTGTGCGCACCGTCGGTTCCGTGCGCGCGAGGGTCGGTTCGCTCTCCGGCGGTCAGCGGCAGACCGTCGCCATCGCCAAGGCCGTGCTGTGGAACAGCAAGGTGGTGATCCTCGACGAACCCACCGCGGCGCTCGGTGTCGCGCAGACCCGGCAGGTCCTCGACCTCATCCGCCGCCTGGCCGACCAGGGTCTCGGCGTGGTGCTGATCAGCCACAACATGTCCGACGTGTTCGAGGTCGCCGACCGGATCGCCACCCTCTACCTGGGACGCATGGCCGCCGAGCTGCCCGCCCGGGATCTGGCCCACGGCCAGGTCGTCGAGCTGATGACCGCCGGCCGCTCCGGCGACCTGGGCATCGCCCGCCCGACAGCAGTGTGAGGTACCCATGACGAACAGCCCGACCGGCGCGGCCGAACCGGCGCTGCGCATCGCCGACTTCGGCATCGACACGACCTCTCGCGCCACCGGCGAGGCCCTGCGCGACTACGTCGGCAAGATCCGCCGCGGTGATCTCGGCGCGCTGCCCGCACTGGTGATGCTGGCCGTGCTGCTGGTGCTGTTCGCCGCCCTGTCCGAGGACTTCCTGACCCTCAACAACCTGGCCAACCTGCTGCACCAGGGCGCCGGGCAGGCGATCATCGCGATGGGCATCGTCTACGTGCTGCTGATCGGCGAGATCGACCTGTCCGCCGGCACGGCCTCCGGCGTGGCGGCGTCGGTGCTCGCACTGCACTTCCAGCACGACGGGAACCTGCTCGGGGCGATGGGCGGCTCGGTGTTCTACGCCTTCGTGCTGGGCCTCGCGGCCGCGGCGCTGCTGGCGCTGCTGCTGCGGATCTGGCTCGGTGCCGGGCTTTCCGCGCTGGCGCTGGTGCTGGTGGTCGCCGGGGTCGGTGCGAACCCGTGGCTGGAGATGCTGCTGGCGGTGTGCGTCGGCGCGGCGATCGGGTGCGTCACCGGGTTCGCGGTCTCGAAGGTCCGCATCCCGTCGTTCGTCGTGACGCTGGGGCTGTTCATCACCTGGTCCGGCGTGGTGCTCCAGCTGGTCGGCCCGGGCGGCACGATCTCGGTCCGGCAGAGCCCGGTGCTGTTCGCCGTCGCCAACGGCAGCCTCGGCGTGGCGGGTAGCTGGCTGCTGTTCCTGGTGACCGGCGCCGGGTATGCCGCCGTGGTGGCCCACCGGCACCTGACCAAGCTCCGGCACGGGCTCGTCGCGCAGCCGACCGTGCTGGTGGTGGCGAAGGTCGGCGCCGTCCTCGGCTGCGGCGGCGTCGCGACGTACCTGCTGACGCTCAACCGTTCGCCGCACCCGGAGCTGGCGTCGATCCGCGGCGTGCCCTACGTGGTGCCGATCATCCTGGTGCTGCTGATCGCGGGCGCGTACGTGCTGGACCGCACCCGCTTCGGCCGGCACCTGCGCGCCGTCGGCAACAACCGGGACGCCGCGCACCGCGCCGGGGTGAACGTCGCCAAGATCCGGATGAGCGCGTTCATCATCTGCTCCTCGGTCGCGGCGCTGGGCGCCATCGTCTACACCTCGAAGGTCGGCTCGGTCGACGGCAGCGCGGGCAACGGCAACCTGGTGCTGTTCGCGGTCGGCGCGGCCGTCATCGGCGGCACGTCGCTGTTCGGCGGGAAGGGCAGGCTGCAGGACGCGGTCCTCGGGGGCGCGGTGCTCGCGACCGTCCAGAACGGCCTGAACCTGCTGGGCTTCGCCGCCGCGCCGGTGAACATCATCACCGGCCTGGTCCTGGTGGCCGCCGCCGGCGTGGACGCGTTGTCCCGGCGGCGTTCGACGGCGCAGCATGAAGGCTGAGCCGGGGAGCACGGTGCGCAGCGCAAGCGTCCGCTGTGCTACAGCTTGTCCCGGATCGGAAGCCCGAAGCAGGCGGAGGAAGCGGCCGAGTTGACCACGACACCCACCGCGGGAGCGCGACCCGACGAGGTGCGTCAGCACAACCGGGCGGTACTGCTGCGTCGGCTGCACACCGGCGGGCCCTGCACCAGGGCCGCGCTGGCCACCGAGATGGGGCTCAACCGCAGCACCATCAAGGCGCTGGTCGACGAGCTGGTCAAGGACGGGCTCGTGGTGGAGCGGGTGCCCGCCCAGCGCAGCGGCGCGGGCCGGCCGTCGCTGCTGGTGCTGCCGCAGCCGCACGCGGCGGTGACGCTGGCGGTGGACATCCGGGTCGAGCAGGTGGCGATGGCGCTGATCGGGCTCGGCGGCGAGATCCTCAACCGGTGCAGCTGGAGCCTGCGCCCGACCACCCGGAGTCCGCGGGAGGTCTTCACCAAGATCGTCGACAACAGCGCGGTGCTCATCGAGGAGGCCGGCGTCGACGTCGTGGCGGTCGGTGCGTCGGCGCCCGGCGTGGTGCGCCGCGCGGACGGGATGGTGCGCGAGGCGCCGAACCTGCACTGGACCGAAGTGCCGCTCGGCGACTGGCTTTCCCAGGCGCTGGACGGCCGGCGGGTGGAGGTCGGCAACGACGCGGAGCTCAGCGCGCTCGCCGAACACCTCCGAGGGGCGGCGCGCGGCGCGACCGACGCGGTCTTCGTCGGGGCGGATGTCGGCGTAGGCGGCGGGGTGATCTCCGGCGGGATGCCGTTGCGCGGCAGCGGCGGCTACGTCGGCGAGCTCGGGCACATGGTGGTGCGGCCGGACGGGCACGAATGCTATTGCGGCAGCAGGGGATGCTGGGAGACCGAGGTGGGGGAGCGGGCCCTGAGCCGGGCGCTGGGCCTGCCGGAGGACTCGCCGCGCGGCGTGGTCGTCGCCGAGCTGCACGCCTTGGCGCAGCAACCGGACGAGGTGTTGCAGCGGCTCGGCGAGTTCGGCGAGTGGCTGGCCGTCGGACTGTGCAATGTGGTCAACCTGCTGTGCCCGCAGCTGGTGGTGCTCGGGGATCTGTTCGCCTCGCTGCCGCGCACGCTCATCGACCACGTGGGCAAGCTGGTCACCGAGCGCAGCCTGGTCAGCCGCGCGATGGGCGGCACCAAGCTGGTCACGTCCTCGCTCGGCGCGGACGGCAAGCTGCTCGGCGCCGCCGAGCTGGCCTTCGAGCAGGTGCTGGCCAGCCGCTGAGCCGATCGGCGGGAACCGTTGCCCCGGTTGGGAAACGCGCAGATTGCGATGCGGTTACGCCCGGCGGTGCCGACATCTCCCGGTGATAAGTTGCTGCGGACAACATATTGACCGGATCGACCTCGACCCGGCCGGGGACACGTTCGCGTCCTGCGTTCTCGGCGCGCCACGCCGACGCTCCTGCGAAAAGAGGGACCACTTTGTTCACTGGGAGATGGGCCGGCACCCAGGTGCTGGCTCAGGGTCAGCTGCTGGATGCCAACGCGGTGGATTTCGCGTTGTTGGCGTTGTATTTCGTGTTTGTGCTGGGTATCGGGTATCTGGCGCGGCG
>NZ_JBWKKH010000026.1:78775-136525 GCF_056431645.1 Saccharopolyspora sp. NPDC045839 | reverse complement strand
AGACGCAGCAACGGCGTGCCCCCAACTCCATGGCCAAACCAGCCACTCACACCACCCACGGAAACGTCACAAGAGCCCAATTTCAATGGAAATCGGACCTCTGATTTCCATTGAAATTGCGGTCCGGAGCACCGGTCTAAGCCGACGCAGGAGGCCGGACGGCGCGGACACCGGGACGCCGGGACGGCGGGACCGGACGGCGCCGACGCCGGGACGTTTGGTCCCGGAAGGCCCGCTTCGACTCCGTGGGGTCGGTGCCGGGATTCTGCCGAAAGTAAGGGCGGTCGCTGCCGAAAGACCACTGCCCGGGTGACTCCTCGATCCATACCTTCGACCGCGTTGCGAACAGATGCGGAGGATCGATGAGTTCGTCGTTGGCCACCAACGAGATCGAGGACGTGCCGGACATCAGCATCGACTGGTACCGCGCGGTCACGGGCCTCGCCCACGACGCGCCGGGCTGGGTGCAGGCGTCGGCGGACGTGGCGACGGAGGCGGTGATCCTGGTGTTCGGCGCCCTGGTGCTGGCGAACCTCTGGCGAACCCGCCGGGCCGACCGCCGGCTGCGCATCCTCGCGTTCGCGGCCCCGGCGGTCACGGTGCTCGCCTACGCGATCAGCGAGGTGATGAAGACGTTCGTCGAGCAGGAAAGGCCGTGCCGCGAGGTCCGCAACATCGTCGCGACGATCGCGGAGTGCCCGGAGCCGGGCGACTGGTCGTTCCCCAGCAACCACAGCACCATCGCCGCGGCGGCCGCGGTCGGCCTGGCCGTCGCATGGCGCCGGCTCGCGATCATCGTCGCGCTCCTAGCGGTGCTGGAGGCATTCCTGCGGGTCTTCGTCGGCGTCCACTATCCCCACGATGTGATCGCCGGTCTCCTGCTCGGCGCGATCGCCGCGGCAGCGGGCATGGCCCTGATGACCGCGCTGACCACGACGATCCGCCGGCCAGCCGCACAACGCCGCTGAACAGGAATCGGTGGATCACGAACCCATCGAAAACCTGTGAAGCGCCACCGCCGCGCGCGGCCAGAACGTCCGATGTGGATCGTCCGGCCCGGCGCGTCCGGTCGGTTAGTACCAAAGAACGAATTCCCCGATGACGTCCAGCCGTTCGGCCGGACGTGGTGGCCGAACGGCTGACCACGGAGCGGATGCCGCGCTGCGATAACCGTGGAATGGAACGCCACGACCCCGCGGGCGCTCGGCAGCAGGTGCTGGAATGTCCCGTCGCCTCCCGCAGTGCGCACGGCAAACCCCGCTCACTGCTGCGCTGGGCGTCGCAACGGCCGTACCTGGCTTGGGGCTTCGTGCTGCTGGTGTGCGGCTGCGGACTGGCGGTCGCGGTGCGGGCCTGGTGGGCGGACCCGGTCGACCTGGAGGTCTACCACGCGGCCGGAAGGGCGGTGTTCGACGGAATCCCGCTGTACGACCGGCAACTGGTGGACGGCCTGTACTTCGTCTGCACGCCGCTGGCGGCCTTGCTGTTCACGCCGCTGGCGCCGCTGTCGATGGGCGCCGCGAAAGTTGTGTTCATCCTGGTCAACTGCCTGTTGCTCGGCTGCTGCGCGTGGTGGTCGTGGCGATCGGTGGGCCTGCGGGACCGGCGTACCGCGCTGGTGCTGACCCTCCTGGTGGCCTGCGGGTCGCTCGGGTTCGAACCCGCCCACCACACCCTCTACCTCGGCCAGGTCAACTTGATGGTGCTGGCCATCGTCTTGTGGGACGCGCTGCGCGACGACCGGTGCCGGACCAAGGGACTCGGCATCGGCCTGGCCGCGGGTATCAAGCTGACCCCGTTGCTGTTCTTGCTGTACCTGCTCGTGACCCACCGGTTCCGGGCGGCGGGCATGGCTGTGGTGTCTTTTCTCGGCACCGTCGCGCTCGGCTTCGCCGCGCTGCCCGCCGATTCGGCGAAGTTCTGGCCGACCGGCCTGTTCGCCGATTCGAGCAGGATCTGGCCGGCCGCCGGAGCCGCCCAGAACGTTTCCCTGAACGGCCTGCTGATCCGGCTCTTCGGCCACACCGGCGACACCAGGGTGCTGTCGGTCGGCGTGGCCGGATTGCTCGCGGCCCGCGCGATCGCCCTCGCGGCGCGAGCCGACCGCCAGGGCGAGCGGCTGCTCGCGGTCACCCTCTTCGGGCTGTGCGCGGCGGCGGTTTCGCCCTGGTCCTGGGGCCACCACTGGGTTTGGGTCGTGCCGCTGGTGGTGTTCGCGGGCGACCAGGTGCTGCGCTCGACCGATCGAACCCGGCTGCTGATCTGGGCCCCGCCCGCGTTGCTCACGGTTCTGATGTTCGTGCCCGCGTTCAGCGTCCCGTCTCCCGGCCGGGCCGGCCCCGGCGCGTCCGGGCCTGCGGGCTGGGTGCTGGGCAACATGTACCTGCTGCTCTTCGCCGCCGCACTGATCTCCGCCTCGCTGCACCTGCGGCGGTCCCGCATCCTGGCCGACCGGCCGAAAGGACCAATAGGTCGAGCAGACCTGTCCTGAAGGACGAAGTCCCCGACGGAAGAAGCAAGTACCGTGCGGGCAGTGAGACCCGGCTTTCCCGCGCTGGCTGAGCCCCGGCGCGTCACCGTGCGGACTGTCGCGATGACCTGCGTCGCGGTCGTCCTGCTGCTTTTCGACTTCGCAGTCTCCGACCGCGACCTGCTGTGCTACATCCGGCTCTTCAGCGACGTTGCGGTGCTCGGCCTCGCCTGGCGGGTGGCGATCGCGTACCGGCGGGGGCGGGCGCTGCTCGCGTTCGGGCTCGCGTGCCTGGCCGCGGCAGGTTCGTTCGCGATGTCGGTGATGGTGGCCCCGTTTGGCGGACTGTCCTCGTCGGACGTGCCGGGGCTGCCGGAGGTGTTCGCGCTGCTGTGCCTGTGGGGCTTCGCTTGCCGTCGGTTGCCGTACTGGCAGTTGCCGGTGCTGGGCCTCCTCGACCTAGTCGCGCTGTTCGCGCTTCTCGCCCGCGCTTCCCCGCTGTGGAGCGCGCAGCCGGACTCGCTGCTCGCGCTGGTGATGCTGGGCGTGCTGATCGCGGCGTTCGCGGTGTACCTGCGTTTCGAGGAGGGCAGGCGCGCGCTCGTCGCCGATCAGGCTCGCCAGTCGGAGCGGCTCGAACTGGCGCGTGATCTGCACGACCACGTCACGCATTACGTGACCGCCATCGTCGTGCAGGCCCAGGCGGGCCAGGAGTCGGTCGGTCGCGACGTGGACACCGAGCGGAAGCTGTTCAGCAACATCGAGCGGACCGGACAGGACGGCCTGGTCGCGATGAACCGCATGGTCAGGTTGCTGCGCGATCGGGAAGCGGGGCCGGCTCCGCAGGCGGCGCGCGGGATCGCGGTGGTGCGCGAGCGGGTGGGCGAGTTCGTGCTGCCGGGCTGCTCGGTCCACGTCGAGTTGCCCGACGAGCTCGAAGCCGCTTCCTGGCCGCAGGAACTGATCAAGTCGGTCGAGCGGCTGGTGCAGGAAGGGCTGACGAACGTGCGCAAGCACGCCCGCGCGGTGACGCGGGTGGAAGTGCTCGTCGCAGCGGCTGGTGACCGCGTCACGGTGCGGGTGCGGGACAACGGCGCGCGCGGCGGCCTGGGGCGCTTCCGCCCGAGCGGGTTCGGCATGATCGGGTTGTCCGAACGGGTCACCGAGCTCGGCGGAGAGCTGACCAGCGGGGCGCGCCCGGAAGGCGGCTGGGAGCTGGCCGCCTCGATACCACGACGCCAGGGGTGGGTTTGAGCATTTCGGTAGTGATCGCCGACGACCAGGAGATGGTGCGCACCGGGTTCCAGCTCATCCTCGAAGGGCAGGGCGACATCTCGGTGCTCGGGCAGGCGGCCGACGGGGTGGAAGCCGTTGAGCTGGTGCAGCGGCTGAAGCCCGACGTGTGCCTGATGGACATCCGGATGCCGAACATCGACGGTCTGCAGGCCACCAGGCAGATCCGGTCCCGACCGGAGCTCTCCGGCACCCGGATCGTCGTCGTCACCACTTACGACCTCGACGAGTACGTCTACGGCGCGTTGCGCGCCGGGGCCAACGGGTTCGTGCTCAAGAACTCCGGGGCGAGGCTGCTCGCGGAGGCGATCCGCACCGCCGTCGACGGCGAGTCACTGGTCTCCCCGTCGATCACGGTGCGCCTGCTGGAGCAGCTCAACCACTGGAACGTCCCCGATGCCGGTGTCGCGGCGGACGAGCTGAGCGTGCAGGAGCGCAAGATCGTCCTCCGGGTGGCGCGCGGCTGGACCAACAGCGAGATCGCGGCGGACATGTTCCTGTCCGTGAGCACCATCAAGAGCCATCTCGCCCGCATTCAGGACAAGCTCATGATGCGCAACCGCGTCGAGATAGCGGCGTGGGCCTGGGAGCGCGGCATCGTGCGGTGACGCGGGATCAGGCGATGATCCGGCGGTAGGCGGCGCGGCGCGCCCACTCCGGAACCAGGCGGTACCCGCAGCGCACGAGCACGTTCCGCAGGAACTGGGCGCGATTCGTGAACCGGTGACGCCGGAACTCGCGTTGCAGCTGAAGTTCGCGGCGCAGCAGGGCGAAACCACCTCGTCTCGCATAGGCGCCGGTGTCCACCCGGTAGTAGACGAGCGGCTCGGCGAGGTTCGTGCTGCGCGCGCCGTTGGCGATCATCCGCGCGAACAGCCGGTAGTCCTCCATGAGCGGGAAATCGCCGTAGCCGCCGGCATCGCGGACCGCACTGCGGCGGTAGACGACGGTCGGGTGGTTGAACGGGTCGTGGAACCGGGCGCGCCGGGCGATCCGGTCCTCGTCGACCAGCGCCGTGCGCAGGCCGACGACCATGGTGGGGTCACCCTCGAACTCCAGCATGGCCGATCCGACGAGATCGGCACCCGCCTCGACGAGAGGAACCTGCCGCGCGAACCGGTGCGGCACGGCCACGTCGTCGGCGTCCATGCGCGCGACGATGTCGTGGTCGCTGGCCGCCAGGCCCGCGTCGAGCGCGACGCCGAGCCCGCGATGGCAGGGCAGGTCGACGCGGGTGACGGGAACCGCGCTGGTAGCGGCGAGTTCGTCGACGCACCGGCGCAGCGCCTCGGGAATCGGACCGTCCTGGACCAGGACGACCTGGGCCGGCGGTCTCGTCTGCGCGGACACCGTGCTGTGGAACGACTTTCGCAGGAGCGCGGCGTCGTCGCGGCCGTAAACCGGCAGCAGCAGCGAGAACTGCTCGCGCGGGCTCACGGTCGGTCCTCGGAGCCGGATCGGTGCGGCGGTGCCCATCGGCCGCGCGTCGGGTCCTGGTACGCGATCTCCACTGCCAGACCGCGCAGCAGGAGAGCCGTCCCGAGGACCACGACTCCCGCGCCCACGGACAGGACCGTTCCTCCGCGTCGCATGACTTTCCTCCCTCTGGCGGCGCCTGCCGGGCGCCGACTTCGTCGGTGCCCTCGGAGGAAAAGCTATGCGGCGGTCGGCCCGGATCCCGCGGTCTTTGGGTCCTGTTCGGGGAACTTCCGGCTATCCGCGTTGGTCCTTTCGGCCACCCAGTCCCGGCCTCCCGGCCGATCCCCGGCGATTTCGCACGAAAACGCCGGCGTCCTCGATACCCGTTAAACGTTGCTCGACACGGCGCTAGGGCCGCTCCACCAGGCCCGCTTCGTAGGCCAGGATCGCGGCCTGCACCCGGTTCTTCACGCCCAACCGGCCCAGGACGGCGCTCACGTACGCCTTCACCGTGCCCTCCACGACGTGCAGCCGCCGGGCGATCTCGGCGTTCGACAACCCGGCCCCGACCAGCGCGAGCACTTCGCGCTCCCGGTCGCTGAGCACGTCCACGTGCTCCCGCGCGGCGATCTCCTGCTGCAACCGCGGCCCGCCCAGCTGCCGGATCACCCGGTGCGCCACCGGCGGCGAGAGGTACGCGCCGCCCTCGGCCGCCGCCCGCACGCCCAGCAGCAGTTCCCGCGGATCACCGGTCTTGAGCAGGAATCCGCTCGCGCCGCCGTGCAACGCCCGCGTGACGTAGGCGTCCTCGTCGAACGTGGTCATGATGAGCACCGCGGTTTCCGGCGCCACGCGGCGGATTTCGTCCGCCGCGCCGAGGCCGTCGAGCTCCGGCATCCGGATGTCCAGCAACGCCACCGCCGGCCGGTGCCGCCGCACCAGTTCCACCGCGTCCCGCCCGTTGGCGGCTTCCCCGACGACCTCGATGTCCGGGTCCGCGGCCAGGATCGCCCGCACCCCGGCGCGAACCATGGCCTCGTCGTCGGCCAGCACCAGTCGCACGTCTCCTCCTACCGCCGCAGATAGTCCTTGCCCACCAGCACGTCCTGCCGGAAGCACAGCCGGTACAGGTCGCGGCTCCGCTCGTCGAACGGATCGTGGTGCGTGCTGTAGTAAGCGCAGCTCGCACCGGGCGGCCGGGGCGGGTCGGCGTCGGGTGGGTCGTCGATCCGAGTCCGCGCCGGCAGCAGGTGCTCGATCGACGACCGAGACTGCCCGACCTGCATCCGGTCGTACGCCGCCGGGGGCAGCACGGAAGTGATGGTGTCGAACGCCGTGATGCCCGCCGTCAGCAACCCCAGCACGACGGCGCTCGCCGCTGCCGCCGCGACCGCGATGTTGCGGCTGCTGCGCACCTGACCTTCGGCCCGGGCCAGGCGCGCCGCGGATTCCGAGGCCTCGATGGCCTGCGCGACCTGCGGGATCCGCGCGGACAGCAGGAACCGCCCGCGCGCCGGGCCGGCCTGGAAGGTCCCGCCCGCCAGCCGCACCCGCTCGGCGAGGGCGACGAGGCCGTACCCGCCGCTGGAAACCGGCTCGCGATCACCGGTCAGCGGGTTCGCCACCGACACTTCGCTCTCGTCGGCGGTGTGCCGCACCTCGACGGTCACGGCCGCTCCCGGCGCGTGCTTCGCCGCGTTGGTCAGCGCCTCCTGCACGATCCGGCACACCGCGCGGGCACGCATCGACTGCACCACCTCGCCGGTCTCCGCCAACGCCACCGCCATCCCGGCGGCCCGCGCCTGCTCGACCAGCTCCGCGACGCTTTCGCCGGTGACCGGCCCGGAGTCGTCGCGCAGGACCTCGACGACCTCCCGCAACCGCTCGGCCGCATCCGTCACCGACGCCCGCGCCTGCCCGGCCGCCTCCCGATGCCCGGCGTCCAGCGAGGGCGCCACCTCCAGCGCGCCGATCCGCAGCGCGACCAGGCTGAGCTGGTGGCCGAGCAGGTCGTGCATGTCCCTGGCGATCCGGGTGCGTTCCTGCAGCCGCGCCTGCTCGCCGACGATCTGCTGCTGCCGCTCCAGCTGCTCCGCCCGCTCCCAACCGGCCCGCACCAGCGCCCGGTACTTCTGGTGGTGCCGCCCCAGCAGCCACGGGATCAGCGCGAACAGCAGCGCGCCGATCAGCGTCACCAGCCAGGCCCCGACGTCGTGCGCCAGCACGAGCACGAGCAGCGACATCACGCCGGTGGCCAGCGCGAGCCGGACCAGCGCGTCGCGGTGCCTGCGCACCCGGAACCCGCCGTGGTAGCTGGTCGCGATCAGCATCGGGGTGAAGGCGAACGCCGCGATGACGCCCGCGTCCGGCCGGGGGATCAGCGCGCCGGCCCAGGCGGCCAGCGCGATGACCGTGGCGACGAGCGGCCAGGTCCGGCGCAGCGCCACGGTGATGCCGACCACGCCGACGCCGAGCGCGATCTCCCAGCCGTTGAGCGGATCGGTCGCGGCGACCACGTTGACCAGCAGCACGGGAGCGGACAGGACGAGCCACCACGGCACGTCCCCGATCGACACCTTCACCGCGTCGACGCTACCGGCAGGTCGGTAATGTCGGATTGATGCTGGAACCGAGCGCGGAGTGGTACCGGGAGATCGCGGAGTGGGGGACGGCGTCGCCGGGCTGGGTGCACGGCCTCGCGCTGTTCGGCACCCAGGCGCTGCTGGCGGCGTTCGCGGCGCTGACGCTGCTCGCGTGGTGGCGGGCGGACCGGCGGCCGCCGGTGCTGCTCGCGCCGCTGCTGGCGGCCGGGGCGGCCTGGCTGTTCAGCGACCTGATCAAGAACGTCGTGCGGCAGGACCGGCCGTGCCTGGCGATCCCGATGCCGGGAGGCACGATCAAGGACTGCGCGGAGGTGGGTGTCTGGTCGCTGCCCAGCAGCCACTCGGCGGCGGCCGCGGCGTTCGCGGTGGCGCTGTCGATGCTGTGGCGGCGCATCACGGCGCTCGCGGTGCTCCTCGCGCTGCTCGAAGGCTTCTCCCGGATCTTCATCGGGGTCCACTACCCGCACGACGTCCTCGCGGGCTTCCTCCTCGGCGCGGCCCTGGGAGCCGTCAGCGTCCTGGCGTGCAACAACTCACGACTTCGGCGGAAGCCGCTCCAGGCATCGTGAGTGTGCCGCGGTGAAGCCGCTTTGCGGCGGATGCGGGATGGCGATTTCGCGCGAAAACGGCACGCCCGCGCGTGTCCGACGCCGTTTTCGCGCGAAACCGTCGCCCGCCAGGCGTGGGGAACGCCGGTTTCGCGCGAAAACGCCGCCCGGCGCCCTAGCGGAGCTCCGCGCGGACGAAGTCGCGGAAGGAACGCGGCGGGCGCCCCGTGACGTCCTGGACGGTCGAGGTCGTGCGGTCCTCGCCGCCCGCCCGGATGTGCTCGTCCATGGCCGCCAGCTTCGCCGCGAAGTCCGCGGGCAGCTCCGCCGAAAGCCGCCGGGCCAGCTCGCCCGCGGCGATGTTCCGGTGCCGGACCGGCCGCCCGGTGACCTCCGAGATGATCGCCGCGGCTTCGCCGTAGCTCAACGTCTCGGGGCCGGTCAGCAGGTACTCGTCGGCCACCTCGTCCGAGGTCAGCGCGTGCGCGGCGACGGCGGCGATGTCGGCGGCGTCGATCCAGCCGAGCCGCCCCGGACCGGTGGCGGTCACGATCTCGCCGCGTTCCCGGATGCCGTCGGCCACCGGATGCCGGCCGGTGAAGTTCTGCATGAACCAGGTGGGCCGCAGCACGGCGCAGCCCGGCGTCGACGCGATCCGCGAGCGGTATTCCTCCAGCCCCGGCGCGTTCGGCAACATCGCGGACGACCCGAGCGCGACGACCCGGCGCCCGGCGGCGGCCGCCAGGAACGGCCCGACCTGCGGCATCGGGTCGATGACCCCGACCGGCGGCACCAGGTAGACGCGGTCGACGCCGTCCAGCGCGCGCCGCTGCGAATCCGGGTCGGCCCAGTCGAAGCGCACGTGGTCCGGGTCGTCCGCCGGGTGCCTGCTCGCGATCCGCACGGCGATCCCGCGCTCCCGCAGCACTGTCGCAAGTGGACGGCCGGTCTTCCCGGTGCCGCCGGTGATCAGCACGGTCACGAGCGCACCTCGCCGCTCAGCGCGGTCACGAGGCCGGCGAGTTCCCCGGATGCCTTGGCGCCCATGACCGGGCTCCAGTAGTCGCGGTACGAGGCGATCGCGCCGTCGCGCACGACGATCACCGCGATGTAGCGCATCTCGTAGTCCGCGCCGGTCGCCACGGTCCGGCCGCGCGCGGTGAACTCGGCGACGATGGTGGCCGGATCGGTGGTCCGGTGGACGACCACGGACGGGAAGCCCGCGATGTCCAGCTTCTGCGGGTAGTCCGCCAGGTATTCGCGCAGCGCTTCCCGCCCGTTCAGGCGCTCGGGGGTGCCCTCCGCGAACGGGAACTCGCAGGTGCAGTCGGGCGCGAACAGGTCGACGAACCCGTCCATGTCCTTGGCCAGCAGCAGGTCGAGGGCCTGCTCGAAGAGTTGGTTCGCTTCCACGCCGTCCAGGTTCGCCGCCAGGGAGCGCGCCGAGCAGGTCCGCGCTTGCCCCGGATCGGCGGTCCGTGGCTGGGCGGTCCGCCCCGGTGGCAAGGTGGTGAGGTGAACAAGCGCGAGCTGGCCGACTTCCTGCGCCGTCGCCGGGAGGAGCGACGTCCAGGCGATGTCGGGTTGCCCGACGGGTCCGGCCGCCGCCGCACGCCCGGCCTGCGCCGCGAGGAGGTCGCCTGGCTGGCGGGGGTGTCGACGAACTACTACGAGCGCCTCGAACAGGCACGCGCGCCGCGCCCCTCGACGCAGGTCCTCGCGGCCCTGGGCACGGCCCTGAAGTTGTCGGAGGCGGAGGGCGAGCACCTGGCGAGGCTGGCAGGGCAGGCCCCGCCGGCCCCGGAGGCCGCGGAACCGGTGCCGGAAGGCGTGCTGCGGCTGCTCGATCGCCTCGGCCCGGTCCCGGCGTACGTGGTGAACGAGCGGCTCGACATCGTGGCGTGGAACGCCCTCGCCGCAAGCCTGATCACCGATTTCTCGAAGCTGCCGCGCGAGGAACGAAACACCCTGCGCCTGTCCATGCGCGGGACGTGCTCGGCGTCGAACGGCGAGAACCACTTCGCCCGGCAGGCGGCGGCGGAGCTTCGCCTGGCCGCCGCCCGGCACCCGGAAGACCGGGCACTAGCGGCGCTGACCAGGGAATACGCCGAGTTCAGCCGGGAGTTCGCGGAAAGCTGGCGAGACCACGAGGTCCGGCCCCGCCCAACGCTGCGCAAGCGGATCGACCACCCGGACTTCGGCCCGCTGGACCTGGACTGCCAAACCCTGCACGTCCCGGGCCAGAAGCACCGCCTGATCCTCCTCTCGTCGGAACCGGGAACAACGACCCACAAGGCCCTCGAAGGTCTAATCGCCGCGGCCGAGTAGCGCGTGCCGGCCGTAGGACTCGGTCTCTACATCGCGTTGTCGCTCCATCGCGACCCGAGCGCAGAGCTGCCAAACGCCGAGCGTGCTTTCGCCTGAGCCCGCGTGCTGCCCGGTCGGCCGATCGGTCCAGTGGAGTCCAACGACGACGAAAGCCGACGCAACGAGCAGAAACCCAAACACCGCAATCACTTTCTCGTCCTTTCCAAGAGGGCCCGGCAGAGGCGGGATTTCGGGGGAGGGGCATCCCGCCCCTGCCGGGGAGGCCTCGCCGCACCGGGCCGGGGGAACGCCGGGCGGCGAGGCGGTCATTGGTGGGTCACCTGACCTGTGCGCGTTTTGTGTCGCTATGGCAGCACAAAGTAAGCACGGGCTTTTATCTGCGAAAACAAGTGTCTGCAGAGGTCTCAGAAGTCCCAGACGGTCGATGGCGAGCCCCGTAGTCGGTACTCCGTGACGCATTCCGTGCACTGGTCGGTGATGCTGGCGGTGCGCGGCGTCGCGGGCCACGGCGTCGGCCACGGGATCTTCACGGTTTCCCCGCACAGGGCGGCGACTCCGGTTCCGGCGGGCCATCGACCGGGCTTGTCGGTGATGCCGTGCCGAACCTTCGAGCCGGGCGGCACGATCCAGTAGACGACGCCCTCCCGCCGAGCAGCCACCGAAGCCGCATCGAACCCCACCCACCAAGCCGACGTGCTCATGTCATCACCCCTGTCATCTGCAATAACAACATTCTCAGCAGAGATGAGAATTCTCAATTACTCGAATGAGCGATCTTGGCAGGCGATGTTCTCCGCCTAGGCTGAGCGCATGGCCAACACACCTCGCGCCCGTGCGCTGGCGAAGGAGCTGCGAGCCCTGCGCAAGGCGCGCGGTCTGACGCTCGAAGAGCTCGCTGCGGAAGTCGGGTTGTCACGGGCAAAAGTCAGCCGTGTCGAGAACGCGCAGCAGGGCATCACCGAAGCCGATGTGGCGACGATCCTGGCCGGGCTCAAGGTGAAAGGCGCCGATCGCGGGCGTTTGCTGAAGATGGCGCGCGAGCTGGACCAGCCGGTGTGGTGGGAACTCCACAGCGGACTCACGTCGCAGATCACCGGCCTGATCGACGCAGAACAGCGGGCCACCCGCATCACCGAAGTCTCGATGGCCTATGTCCCAGGGCTCTTGCAGACTCGGGCGTACTCGAGAGCGATCTTCGTAGCAGCGGAGAAGTCGCCGGAGGAAGTGGATGAATCGGTAAACATCCGGCAAGTGCGCCAAGGAGTGCTCTACAAGTCGAATCCCGTCGAGCTGAGGGCTCTGCTCGACGAAGCGGTTCTGGCTCGACCGGTGGGCGGGCCGAGCACTGCTGCCGAGCAACTGAGGCACTTGCTCAAGGAGATGGAACGGCCGAACATCGCGATCCACGTGCTACCGACGACCCTCGGCGCGCACATCGGCCTGGACGGGATGTTCTCCTTGATCGAGTTCGGAAGAACCAATGCGACGATCTACGTCGAGGCACACAACTCAGGGCTGATCCTCAATGACGCGGAAGAGGAAGGCCCGTTTCGCGACACAGTCGATAAACTCGAACGAGTGATGCTCAACGCCGACGAGTCAGCCCGGCTCATCGCGCGTTACGCGGACAAGTTCGAGAGTGGGAGCACATGACGCACGGGTTATCCGGCTGGCGGAAAAGCACCTACAGCGGCGCGAACACGGGATGCGTCGAGGTCGGCTTGGCGCCGGATCTGGTCGGAATCCGGGACACGAAGGACCGTGACAGCGGGACGTTGGCCGTCCCTCGTGAGGCCTGGGCTCGGTTCGTCGATGCCGTGAAGGCCGATCACTTCCGCAGCTGAGTGCCGTTTTGCCTGGTCAGGGCCCGTGTGTACTTTGTGCTGCTATAGCGACACAAAGTGCACACGGGCCCGAGGTCAGCGCTGGGGCAGGCGGTAGGCCCAGTTCCAGGCCGCTTCCAGCGGGCCGCGTTCGAAGCGCCGCAGCCACCACGTCGATAGCGTCATGAACGTCGCGCAGATCGCCGCCCAGATCACCAGCACCCACCACGGGCGGGCCCAGTCGAAGCGCGCCGCCAGCCCGAATCCCCAGCCGTAGCACAGGATCGCCGCCACCAGGTTCTGGAACACGTAGCAGGACAGCGCCGTCCGGCCGACTGCGGTCAGCCCGCCCCGCAGGACGCCCGGCGTGCCGCGCAGCGCGCCCACCACGGTCGGGATCAGCCCGAGCAGGCCCAGCGCGATGATCGGCGGCAGGATGTAGCGGTCGACCATGAACCAGCCCTGCCCCGCGAAGGCGGTGAGCAGGTTCAGCGGCACCCCGATGCCGAAGCCGAACAGCATCAGGCGGTTCCGCAGCCGCTGCCCCTCGGCGGCGAACACCCCCGCGCGGTACAGGCGGGCGCCGAGCAGGAACAGCGCCACGGACATCGGGATGATGAAGATCGCTTCGATTCGGTAGGCACCCCAGTTGGTGAGCCGCCCGGCGACCTGCTCCAGCCAGCTGCCGGAAGTGAACAGCTGCGACGGCGCGCCGCTGCCGCCCATCGACGCGTGCCCGGTCAGCATGCCGAGCGTGGTCACGCTGATGAACGCGACGTGCAGCGAGCCCATCGCGATGATCCAGCCCTTCACCGCCCGGTCACTGCGCCCGATCAGGTAAGCGACCAGCATCGACGTCACCGCGTAGCTCATCAGCACGTCGAATTCGAAGATCAGGACGTAGTGCAGCAGGCCCTCGGTGAACAGCAGCGCCGCCCGCCACAGGTACCAGCCGGGCCAGCGCCCGCCGCGGCGCCGAGCCGACCGGTACTGCAGCTCCAGGCCGATGCCGAACAGCAGCGTGAGCAGGGACAGGAACTTGCCGTTGGCGAGGAACCGGATGGTCGCCTCGATGTTCGCGGTGAGGGTGCCGGTCTCCACCGTGGTCAGCATCCCGGCCGGCCCCTCCGGGTCGGTGAAGATCCAGATGTTGGTCCCCAGCGTGCCTAGGATGGCGACGCCGCGGACCACGTCTATCGCGGTGATCCTGCTGGAGGTGGGTGCTTGCCGTAGTGCCTCGGTCATGAATTCCCCAGTTGTTCGAAATTCGCCTCCGCAACCACGGAGGGTTACGATGCAGTTGCATGGTAAACGGGTGGCGCGGCCGTTTGCAATGCGATCGCATTGGAAAGGTGCGTGACGGTGCCCAAACAGGTGGACCAAGAGGCCCGGCGGATCCAGATCGCCGAGGCGCTAATGCGGCTGGCCAGCCGCGGCGGCCTGGAAGCGGTGAGCCTCCGCGACGTCGCGGCCGAAGCGGGCGTCTCGATGGGCGCGGTGCAGCACTACTTCAAGTCGAAGGACGAGATGCTGGGCTTCGCCATGGGGCACGTGAACGACCGCGCCTCGCAACGGATCGTGCAGCGGCTGAGCCAGGAGGGCGAACGGCCGAAGGTGCGCGTGGTGCTGCGGACGCTGATGCTCGAAATGCTGGCGCTGTCCGACGACAGCCGCATGGAGTTCCTGACGCACATCGCGTTCTTCCTGCGCGCGCTCGGCGCGCCGGACCTGGCCGCGACCTACCGCGAGTGGTGGCCGCAGCTGGAGGAGTGGGTGGCCTCCGAGCTCCGCGCCGCGCAGGAGTCCGGCGAGCTGCCCGCCGATCGGGACCCGGGGCGCGAGGCCGAAGCCCTGCTGCTCATCCCGGACGGTCTGTCGGTCGGCCTGCTGCTGGGCCACCGGACCGGCGAAGAAGCGGTAGCGGCCGTCGACTACCACCTCGACCGGCTCTTCGGGAAGTCCACAGAGGACTGATCGGCTACCCGCGCCGGCGGCGGAAGGCCAGCTGATCGCGAACCGGGACGACGCGGCCGAAGTCGGCTTCGTCAACGGCGGCAAGCAGATCCACCGACTCGCCGGAGCCGTGGACCGACCCGTGCTGGCCGGGGAAGCAACCCTCCGGCCCGGACCACACGTCGTAGCGGGCGCCTGCGGTCGCGAGCACGAGCCCGTCGGGCTCCAGCCGGTTAAGCCGGATGTCCAGCAGCGCGGTGAAGAGGTTCTCTCCCCGCGAACGGAAGGTGCGGGTCGCAGTGGCGATCTCCAGGGCAACGCTCCCGCCGTCCACCCACCACCTGGCATCGGCGGTCAACGGCCGGTTGCCGAGCAAGAGCACCTGGCGCGTCACCGGAACGCCCTGCGGATACGGCGCCGGCACCCGATGCGCCTTTCCCGCGTGCTTGTCCGATCGTTGGGTCGGTACTCGGTGGCCGAGCCCACCCCCGGTCAGTTGCCCGACGAAACCGGCCGGATCCTCGGTGAAGCTGCCGATTCCGGCGCCGACGAACGCTTTCTCGGCCGAAAGAGTCCCGGTCACCAGCCCGCCGACGGTCTCGCCGTACTGCTGCGCGGGAGCCTTGTCGGCCGTCAGCAGCAAGGTCTTCACGAGGTTCTTCGCGGCGTCCTCGACCCGGTCCTTCGCGGAGTCGATCGAGGCTTGCGCCTGGCCGCGGCACGGCTCGGCATCCGCGCGCGCCCGGTCGGCCTGCCGCCGCGCCCAGGCCAGCACGTCGCGGTACCGCTGCATGGCCCGGGCGGATTCGGTGAAGCCGTCGGTCGCGCGGAGCGACTCGGGCGTGATCCCGTGCAGCGCCACGGCGTGCTCTTGCAGCGGATCCAGCAGCACGTTCGTGCCCTGCGGCAGTCCGGGCAGGTACCCGTCCAGCAGCCGAGCGCCGGTGAGCACCAGATACTCGGCCCGGTCGCGCTCGCCGCGCCGCCGCCGGTACTCGGCGAAGTACCGAAGGTCCGAGAACACCGGCAGCCACGGAGTCCCGGCCACGTGCACGACCGGCACGGCCGGCGGATCGGATGCGCACTCCAGGTACACCCCGCTGCCGCGGAAGGTGGCCACCAGATCGGCGGGCCGCTGCACGGTCCGCCGGAACCGGAGAGCCTCCCGCACCAGCGGTGGCGCATCCGGAACGCACGTCGCCGAACCCATGTCACCTCCGTAGTCGTGCGAGCACAGAGAGTGGCCAGGCTACTGGATCAAGAACGGCAAAGGCCGATCAAAAACGGTGGTATGAACCATAGTGCCCGCTAGCCCGAACGGCGGTAAGTGATCAGATGTCCACCCCGACGTAACCCAGCCGGCCGCAGAGCGCCAGGTGGGGAGCTCGTTCGTTCCTCGAACGGGATGACTCCGAGCTTCCGCTCCAGTCTGCTGCAGTCGGCCAGGGCGGCGCCAGATCCCGGATCGCGATCCGGAAGGGCAGTGGTGCAACGCGGCGGCGATCGCAAGGAACAACCCGCGTTGCGTTTCAGTCAGGCCGGGTTTGGTCGATGTTCGTCACTTGTCCTGTTCGTCGTCTGCCTGCGACTGGGGGTCGGCCGGTGCGTCTTGGTGGGGAGCGGAACCTCGCTGTGGCGTTGAGCCAGTGACTCGGCCACGATCTCGCCGCGGGCGCGCTTGTCGGCCAACTCGGCGTCCATATCGGCAATATGTGCCTGGGTCTCAGGGGCCAGCTCGAAGTCCGGGGTGTGGAATCTTCTGATCAGTTCTTCTCGGTCCACAGTGCACCTCCAACTATTTGGGATCGGTGAGATAAGTACCGCAGATCGGAGAAAACCGGGAGCCACGGAATCCCGTCCACGCGCACCAGCGGCATGGTCGGCGGGTCGGACACGCATTCCAGGCAGACGTCGGCACTGCGGAATGTGGCCACCAGATCTTCCGGGCGCTGCATGCCCCGCCGGAACCGGAGCGCTTCGCGCACCAGTGGTGGCGCGTCCGGAATGGACGCCGCTGAACCCATGATCCCCCCGTAACCGCTTGTGCACAGCGAGCAACGACGCTAGCCGATCGATAACGGGAAATCCGGCCAAAATCCGTGGCCTGCACCATAGAAAGTACTAGTCCGAATGGCGGTAAGGGTCAGATGTCGACCTCGGCGTAGCCGAGGTCGCCGAGTTCTGCTTCGGCGGCGCCGCCGGTGGTCTCCGCCAGCCAGGTCCGGAATTCGTCCACTTCGGACTCCGGGACGTTGATGCGGAAGCGGACCGCTTCATGGTAGTCCGTGTCGGCCACCTGGTGACCGGCCGAACGCAGGTCGTTGTCGAGCTTCCCGGCCAGCAGGTAGTCCACTGTGGTCTCGACGACGCGGACCGGGCGGCGTTCGACCAGACCGACGTGGTCCAGCGCCGCCGACACCGCGCCGCCGTAGGCGCGCACCAGGCCGCCCGCGCCTAGCAGCACCCCGCCGAAGTAGCGGGTCACCACGGCGACCGAGTTGGTGATCTCGTTGCGGCGCAGCACTTCCAGCATCGGCACGCCCGCGGTGCCCGCCGGCTCGCCGTCGTCGCTGGACTTCTGGAACTCGCCGGCGTCACCGAGGACGAAGGCGGAGCAGTGGTGCCGCGCGTCGTGGTGCAGCTTGCGCCGCTGCTGGATGAACTCCCGGGCCTCGGCCTCGCTGGTGACCCGCGCCAGCGCGCACAGGAAGCGGGACTTCTTGACCTCCAGCTCGTGCTCGCCCGGCCGCTTGATCGTCCGCATCCGTCCCCTTCGCCAGGTGATGCCGCTCACCGCCGCGCGGCGGTCCTCCCCGGCCATCCTCCCACTCCGGTAACAGTGCAGGTCAGCGCGGTGATAGGGGCTCGCGGCGAAGGCGATTTCCGTTGCGGCCCGCGGGCACGTAACGTCCCCCCTCATGGAGCAGTCATCGAGCCCGTTTGAACCAGGCGTGCGGGTGCGCGCCACGTTCGGCCGGTTCCGTGATCAGGTCGGCACGGTGGTGGAGACCGCCACCGGTCTTCCGGAGGTCTTCGACGGTCCCGTCCTGTGGGTGCGGTTCGACGGAGGCGACGAGCCCGGCTTGGTCGCGGGGAGATTCCTGGAAGCGGCCTGACGGCATCCGCTGGAGCAGCGTTGTCAACCCGTGGGCCGCCGGTTTGCTGGTGGGTCCAGACATGTCTCCTGGGGCTTTGACCAGGCGCAACGGATTACTTGATCGATTCTCGCGGGCGCGTGGTGTGAGCAAGGACAATTCGGTACTTCCGGTCGAGTCGATAAAATCGTCGTTGAAAACCGACGTCGGGACGACGGATGGAGACGATGCGGGTTCTCGTGATCGGGGCCGGAGTCGGGGGACTCGCCATCGCAAACGGGTTGATCGGCAAAGGCCACCACGTGCGGATCTTCGAGCACGCGGACGCCCTGCGCACCACGGGTGCCGGCATCACGGTGTGGAGCAACGGCACCGCGGCGCTGCGCGGCCTCGGCGTCAACATCGAACCGGCCGGTCACCGGCTGCACAGCCTCCGGTCGGTCACCGAATCCGGCCGGCTGCTCTGGGAGGCCGACCTCGACGAGGTCACCGAGCGCCTGGGGTCGCCCACGGTGCAGATCCCGCGCCGCGAGCTGATCGCGGAGATGGCCGCCGCGCTGCCGCCGGGCGTGCTGCACTTCGGCCGCCGTTGCGTCGGCGTCACCGAGCACCCGGACCACGTCGTCGTCCAGTTCGCCGATGGCAGCTCGGCCACCGGTGACCTGCTGATCGGCGCCGACGGGCAGCGCTCGGTGGTGCGCCGCGAGGTGCTGGGCGGCGAACCGGCGCGACCCACCGGCTGGGCCAGCTGGCAGGGCCTGACCCGCAGCGACCTCCCGGTCGCGCACGGCCACCAGACGCTCAACATCGCCGGCCGCTACGCGCACTGCGGCCTGATCCCGACCGGCGACGGGCTGCTGCACTGGTGGTTCGACATGCCCTGGAAGGACGGCGACCCGGTGCTGTCCGTCGCCGAGCTGCAGCGGGCCTTCCGCGGCTGGCCCGACCCCGTCGAGGCGCTGCTGGCCTCGGTCACCGACGACGACCTCGGGTTCTTCCCGCACATCCGGCACAAGGTGCCGCAGGTCTGGGGCGGCCCGCGCAGCACGCTGCTGGGCGACGCGGTGCACGCGATGCCGCCCGCCGTGGCGCAAGCGGCCAACCAGACGCTGGAAGACGCCTGGCTGCTCACCCAGTTCCTGTCCGTTGTGGACAGAGAGCCGGCGGAGCTGCTGCGCGCCTACGAGCAGGAGCGCCGTCCCCGCGCGCTGAAGGTGTCGCGCACCGCGGCGCTGACATCGGCGCAGCGCAGCACGCCTCTGCAGCGCTTGGCGAAGTTCCCGAGGTGGCTGGCGACCCGCAGCCAGGTGGCGTCGCTGCGCTCCGGTAGCGACGTCCTCCGCCTGGCCCGCCCCAGCATCCAGGCCGCCTGATCAGTGCCCGTGTGCACTTTGTGTCGCTATAGCGACACAAAGTGCACACGGGCCTGAATCGACTCAGTTCCCGGGAGAACCTCCCAGAGCGTAGATCTTTCGGCCACCGCCGTACCTCGTCAACGGCCGTTCGCCGGAGTTCTCCGCGCAGCAAGAAGCCCTCCCCGCCGCGTGGCGAGGAGGGCCTTGAAAGGTGCGGGTCAGCTGCCGAAGACGTCCGGGTCGGGTCCGACGCGCACGCCGGTCTTCAGCGCCGTGATGGCCGCGACGTCGTCGTCGGCGAGCTCGAAGTCGAAGACCTCGAGGTTCTCCTTGATCCGCGACGGCGTGACGGACTTCGGGATCGCGATGTTGCCGAGCTGGATCTGCCAGCGCAGCACGACCTGCGCCGGGCTCTTGCCGTACTTCTCGGCCAGCGAGGCCAGCAAGGCGTCGTCCAGCAGGCCCTTGCCCTGGCCCAGCGGGCTCCACGCCTCGGTGGCGATGTCGTGCTCGGCGTGGAACGCGCGCAGATCGGCCTGCGGCAGGTTCGGGTGCAGCTCGATCTGGTTGACCGCGGGCACCACGTCGGTCTCCTCGAGCAGCCGGCGCAGGTGCGGGATCTGGAAGTTCGACACGCCGATCGCCTTGGCCCGGCCGTCGGCGTGCAGCTGCTGGAAGGCCTTCCAGGTCGCCACGTACTTGTCCTTGGGCGCCACCGGCCAGTGGATCAGGTACAGGTCGACGTGGTCGAGCCCGAGCTTGGTGAGGCTCTCGTCGAACGCCTTCAGCGTGCTGTCGTAGCCCTGCGAGTCGTTCCAGAGCTTCGTGGTCACGAACAGTTCCTCGCGCTTGAGGCCCGATTCGGCGATCGCCTTGCCCACGCCTTCCTCGTTGCCGTACACCGCGGCCGTGTCGATGCTGCGGTACCCGGCCTGCAGCGCCGCCAGCACCGGCTCGAAGACCTCGTCGGCCGGGACCTGGAAGACGCCGTAGCCCAGCTGCGGCATCTGTGCGCCGGTGTTCAGCGTGATGTTCGGAACCTGTGTCATGTGGGTGTTTTCCTCCGCCGATGTCGGATGGTTCGCCCCGCGAATGCACGTCGCGGGCTGGTGCCCGCCCTGCGGTCACCGTATTAGGTGCGGTCGGCCCCGGCTAGCCGATCTGCTCGTCGGGAAGCCTCAGCCGACCTCGGCCGACTCGGTGGGCTGCGCGGCGCGGTGCGAGACGGTCGCCCCGGTCCGCTGCGGCCGCCGGTCGAGCCAGCCGGAGACCAGCGCGAAGCCCAGGCCGACCACCGCGAGCAGGGCGCCGACCCAGCTCGGCGCGGTCAGCCCGAGGCCGGCCGCGATCACCACGCCGCCGAGGTAGGCGCCCAGCGAGTTGGCGATGTTGAAGGTCGACTGGATGCTCGCCGAGCCCAGCGCCGGCGCCTCCTTGGCCTGGTCGAGGATCCGCGCCTGGATGCTGGGGATCGCCGCGAACCCGGTCGCGCCGATCAGGAACACCGTGACCGGCGCCAGCACTGCGCTGTGCGCGGTCACCACGAACAGCGCCAGGCAGGCCGCCAGTGCGCCGAGGAAGACGTACAGCGTCTTCATCGGGGCCTTGTCGGCGAGCCGCCCGCCGACCGCGGTGCCCACGGTCATGCCGACGCCGAACAGCGCGAGCAGCAGCGTGACCGCGGTCGGCGAGTAGCCGGTCACGTCGGTCAGCACCGGCTTGATGTAGCTGTAGAAGGAGAACGTCGCGGCGAAGCCGAAGACCACGACCGCGAACGCCAGCCAGACCTGCGGGCGGCGGAACGCGCGCAGCTCGCCGCGCACGCTGACGTCGGCGGGCTTGGGCTGGTCGGGCACCAGCGCCGCGACCGCGGCCAGCGCGACCACGCCGATGACCGCGACCAGGCCGAACGCCCAGCGCCAGCAGAGCGCCTGGCCGAGCAGCGTGCCGACCGGGACGCCGACGATGTTCGCCACGGTGAGGCCGATGAACATCATCGAGATGGCCTGCGCGCGCTTGTCGGTGGCGACCAGGCTCGCGGCGACCACGGCACCGATGCCGAAGAACACGCCGTGCGGCAGGCCGGCGAGGAACCGGGCGCCGAGCAGCAGCTCGTGGGTCGGCGCGAACGCCGAGCACAGGTTCCCGACGGTGAACAGCACGAGCATGCTCAGCAGCATCGTCTTGCGCTTGAACCGCATGCCCAGCATGGTCAGCAGCGGTGCGCCGATCACCACGCCGAGCGCGTACAGCGAGATGTAGCCGCCGGCGTCGGGGATCGACACCTGCAGATCGGTGGCGACCTCGGGCAGCAGCCCCATCATCACGAACTCGGTCGTTCCAATCCCGAATGCGGCGATGGCCAGGGCCAACAGGGCAATGGGCAAGGAAGTCTCCCCTGAAACGAACGTGCCGGACTGGTTCTTGGCGTCCTCGCCGGTCGGGCGCACGGCGGTGCGCATCGCATTCCGGTCTTCGAGAACGATTCAGGAAGTCGACTGTCGGTGGCGCTCCCCAGACGTGTTCAACAGTAGTCCGGCGCCCCGCTGTTCCCGAAGCGGTTATGAACCGCGCCACGTCGGAAACCGCTCGTTCGGCCGAGCAGGCAAGGAAAATCTTCCGTCCATAGTGGACTTGAATCGGTGCGCGGTGCACATCCGGGGAGCGGTCGCGTTGTGCACTCTGGCAAATACCGGAACGTGGAAACTTTTCGCAACAGGCTGTCGGCCGCCCGCCGATCGGTGATAGCTCTCGGACCGATCCCCAGGCGGACGGAGGTCCGATGCGCTCGAAAGCCCTCGCGGTCATGACGGCGACGTTGGCGCTGCTGGTGGCGGCCGCCACACCCGGCGTCGCCGCGCCGCCGGAACCGCACCGCTTCGTCACCAGGCCGGACCTGAGCCCGCCGGTGGTGCGCATCGACATCCCGGCGAACGGCACCGAGCCCGGCTACATCTTCCTCGCGCCCCACGGCACCGCCGCCCAGAGCGGGCCGGTGATCATCGACGACACCGGGCAGCCGGTGTGGTCCGAGCCGGTCGGCGATGGCGCCGGACTGTTCACGATGGACTTCAAGGCGCAGACCTACCGGGGCGAACCCGTGCTCACCTGGTGGCAGGGCGCGCCGCACCCCGGCTACGGCGAGGGCGAGTACGTCATCCGCGACCGCTCCTACCGGCAGATCGGCAAGGTCGACGCGGGCGGCGGGCTGCGCGCCGACCTGCACGAGATGGTCATCACGCCGCGCGACACCGCGCTGATCATCGCCTACCACACGGTGCAGCGGGACCGGCCCGTCGTGGAAGGCGTCGTGCAGGAGATCGACATCGCCACCGGCGAGGTGCTGTTCGACTGGCGCAGCCTTGACCACGTCGCGCCGGAGGAGTCGACGGCACCGCTGCCGGAGGATCCCGCCGCGCCGTACGACTACCTCCACCTCAACTCGATCACCGAGGACTCGACGGGCAACCTGCTGATCTCCGCCCGGCACACCGACGCGCTGTACCTCCTGGACCGCGCCACCGGCGAGGTGCAGTGGCGGCTCGGCGGCAGCCGCAGCGATTTCGCGGTCGATCCGGACGCGGCGTTCGCCAGGCAGCACGACGCGCGCCGGCTGGCCGACGGAACCATGAGCCTGTTCGACAACGCGGCCAGCGAACCCGGCCCGGTGTCGCGGGCGATCGTGCTGGACGTCGACCAGCAGGCGCGCACCGCCCGGCTGGTGCGGGCCTTCCCGCACCCCGGCGGCGGCACCAGCGTCAGCCAGGGCGACCACCAGGTGCTGCCGGGCGGCAACAGCTTCGTCGGCTGGGGCTCGCAGCCGCAGTTCACCGAGTTCGACCAGAGCGGGGCGGTGGCGCTGCACGGCTCGTTCGGCGACGGCATGCCCTCCTACCGGGCCTTCCGGCTGGGCTGGACCGGAGCGCCCACCGAGCCGCCGGTGGCGGCGCTGCGCGAAGCGGACGGCGTCGCGACGGTGTACGCGAGCTGGAACGGAGCCACCGAAGTCCGAGCCTGGCGGATCCTGGCGGGCCCGGCCCCGGACCAGCTCCGGCCGATCACCGACGCGCCCAAGACCGGCTTCGAAACCACCGCGGCGCTACCGGCCCCGGAGGCCTTCGCCGCCGTCGAAGCCCTCGACGCCGGCGGCCAGGTCCTCGCCCGCTCCGAACCGGTCCAAGCCGGATGACCTGCCGTGCCGGTTCAGTCGCCGTCCGGTGCCCCGCAATTTCCATTGAAATCGAAGGTCCAATTTCAATGAGGTTTTTCCAACCTCGTTGTGCGTGGCGGTGCGGGTGGCGGAACCTCAGAGGCTCCCTGGACTGTGGGTGCCCTGACTGATGTATGTCCAATACACGGCGTCAGGGCCGTCCTCGCCAGGGAACCTCTGAGAACCCGCGGCGGTGCCAGTTGCGGGGGTGGGCTATGCGCCTGCGGCGCATGCGACACCTCATCGACGTGCGGCTATGCGACCCGCGGCTGCGGGTCGATCAGGATGAAAAACGCTCAATGGAAACTGGAGAAGATCGGCGTGTCGCACCCCGACACGCCGACGCCTGTGGACAACTTCCGCAATTTCAATGGAAATCGGACCTCTGATTTCCATTGAAATTGCGGGATTCCGGTACCGGCGCACGGGCCGGCAGGAGGGGCTGGGCACAAGGGCGGGGCACAAGGGCGGGGCACAAGGCGGGGCGCATGGGTGGGGCGTAAGGCGGGGCGCATGGGCTGGAGGTGGGGTCGGGAGTGAGGCCGGGGCGGGTCGGGAGTGAGGCCGGGGGTCGGGGCCCGGGGGGAGTGTCTCAGCGGATGGTGCGGTATCCGGGGTGGACGCCGGGGGTCAGGTCGTGGCTTTCCGCTAGGCGCTCCAGGAGGGACTTGAGCCGGGACCGTTCGTCCTGGTCGAGGGCCTGGCAGAAGTCGGCCTCGTGCTCGGCCGCCACCGCGTGGACCTCGCCCAGCAGCTCGGTCCCCGTCTCGGTGAGGGTGAGCTCGTGGACCCGGCGATCGCGGGTGCTGCGGGTGCGGGTGACCAGGCCGCGGCCCTCCAGCTCGTCGACGAACGTGACGACCTTGCTCGGCAGCATCCCGAGGTTCCCGGCCAGCGCCTGCTGGCTCAGGCCGGGCTGCGCGGCGATCATCCGCAGCATGCCCACCTGGGGCGGGGTCAGGTCGAGCTCGCCGACGCGGGCGGCGAACTTCGCCGTGGCGTGCGCGCCCAGCTGCGTGAGCAGGAACGAAACACCGGGCGCGGGAAGGTCTGCTGCCACGCGAACACTGTACAGAATCGTTCACTCGCCGAACGATTCTTGTTTCGCGCCGGGCCGCAGGCTGGCGTGCGCCTCCCGGTCCATGCGCTCGACCATGTGCGGGTAGTGCAGCTCGAACGCGGGCCGGACCGAGCGGATCCGCGGCAGCGCGGCGAAGTTGTGCCGCGGCGGCGGGCAGGACGTGGCCCACTCCAGCGAGTTCCCGTGCCCCCACGGGTCGTCCACGTCGACCACGGCGCCGAACCGGTAGCTGGTGAAGACGTTGTACAGGAACGGCAGGATCGAGGCGCCCAGCACGAACGCGCCGATGCTCGACACGATGTTCAGCGCGGTGAAGCCGTCGGAGGTCAGGTAGTCGGCGTAGCGCCGCGGCATCCCCTCGGCGCCCAGCCAGTGCTGCACCAGGAACGTGGTGTGGAACCCGACGAAGGTCAGCCAGAAGTGCAGCTTGCCCAGCCGCTCGTCCATCATCCGGCCGGTCATCTTGGGGAACCAGAAGTACACCCCGGCGAACACCGCGAACACGATCGTGCCGAACAGCACGTAGTGGAAGTGCGCGACCACGAAGTAGGTGTCGGTGATGTGGAAGTCCAGCGGCGGCGCCGCGAGGATGATGCCGGTCAGCCCGCCCAGCAGGAACGTCACCAGGAACCCGACCGAGAACAGCATCGGCGACTCGAAGGTCAGCTGCCCGCGCCACATGGTGCCGATCCAGTTGAAGAACTTGATCCCGGTCGGCACCGCGATCAGGAACGTCGCGAACGAGAAGAACGGCAGCAGCACCGCGCCGGTGGCGAACATGTGGTGCGCCCACACGATCATCGACAGCCCCATGATCAGCAGCGTGGCGAACACCAGGCCGGTGTAGCCGAACAGCGGTTTCCGGCTGAACACCGGGAGGATCTCGGTGACGATGCCGAAGAACGGCAGCGCCACGATGTAGACCTCGGGGTGGCCGAAGAACCAGAACAGGTGCTGGAACAGGATGGCGCCGCCGTTGGCCGGGTCGAACGCGTGCCCGCCGAGGTGCCGGTCGATCAGAAGCCCGAACAGCGCGGCGGCCAGGATCGGGAACGCCATCAGCACCAGCAGGCTGGTGGCCAGGATGTTCCAGCAGAAGATCGGCATCCGCCACATCGTCATGCCGGGGCAGCGCAGGCAGACCAGCGTGGTGATCATGTTGACCGCACCCAGGATCGTGCCCAGCCCGCTGAGGATCAGCCCGGCCGCCCACACGTCGCCGCCCGGTCCCTGGCTGAACATCCCGCGCGACAGCGGCGCGTAGGCGGTCCAGCCGAAGTCGGCGGCGCCGCCCGGCAGCAGGAACCCGCTCAGCACGATCAGCCCGCCGAACAGGAACAGCCAGAACGACAGCGCGTTCAGCCGCGGGAACGCCACGTCCGGCGCCCCGATCTGCAGCGGCAGCACGACGTTGGCGAAGCCGAACACGATGGGCGTGGCGAACAGCAGCAGCATGATCGTGCCGTGCATGGTGAACAGCTGGTTGTACTGCTCCTGGGAGAGGAACTGCAGGCCGGGCTCGGCGAGTTCGCCGCGGATCAGCAGCGCCATCGCGCCGCCGGCGATGAAGAAGAAGAACGAGGCGATCAGGTAGAGGATCCCGATGTCCTTGGGATCGGTGGTGCGCAGCCACGGGACCAGGTGCCTGCCCTTGACCGGTCGCGGCGTGGTGCGCGACCGGGTCGGAATCTGCGTGGGTTCGATCCTGGCGGTGGCCATGCTCGTCTCCTGCGGCGTCGCGAGAGTCGGAGCCGGAATCCACCCAGTCTCAACCCGCCCCCGACCACCCGCAATCGGCCGGGCTAGGCATCGCCGCCGAGGTAGCGGCTCGGAGACGTCCCGACGGTGCGCTTGAACGCGGCGAGGAACGCGCTCGGTGTCGCGTACCCGACGGTGTGCGCGACCCGGGAGACCGGCCGGCCCTCGGCGAGGAGGGCCAGCGCGGCGCGGAGCCGCGCGTGGGTGCGCCAGCGGTCGAAGGACATGCCGGTGTCCTGGACGAACAGCCGCGTCAGGGTGCGGCGGCTCACCCCGACGGCCCGGGCGTGCGCTTCCATGCCCCGCTGGTCCGCGGGGTCGGCGAGCAGTGCATCCGCCACGGCGCGGACGCGTTCGTCGGCGGGGCGCGGCACGTCGATGGGCGTGGTGGGCAGGGGGCGCAGCAGGTCGAACACGACCGCTTCGCCGCGCAGCCGCGCGTCATCGGCGAGATCGTCGCGGCCCAGGTACGCGATCAGCTGCGCCAGCAGCCCGTCCACGCCGACCGGCGTGGGCTCGGCCCAGTCGAGGGCGCACCGGTCCGGCTCGAAGTAGAGGCTGCTCAGCACCGCATCGCGGGTCGCGCCGGTCCGGTGCACGACCCCGGCGGGCAGCCACAGCGCCAGGGTGGGCGGCAGGACCCAGTGGACGTCCCCCACGGCCACGCCGAGCACGCCGCGCCGGGTCCAGGCCAGCTGGTGCTGCGGATGGCTGTGCTCCTCGAACCACTGCCGCGACGACAGCGGGAAGTTGCCGACGACGATCGCCCCGACTCCGGGCGGGACGGCACCCGTGATCGCCTCGGCCATGCCGCCAGCCTATGTCCTCAGTGCGACATCATTCGGCCTGGTAGCGCATCGCGGACAGATTGGCCGCTGCATAGCGTCGTGGCATGCAAATCGATCATCGCCAAGAGCGCCGCGACGGGACGACGGAATGACGACGACATCCACCTTGGCCGCAGGCCGCCGCGGGCCGGTCCTGGTGGTGCTGTGCTTCGTGCAGTTCATGCTCGTCCTGGACGACACCGTGGTGAGTGTCGCGCTCCCCAGCCTCCGGGACGACCTCGGCTTCAGCGCCGCGGGCCTGACCTGGGTCGTCAACGCGTACTTCGTCGCCTTCGGCGGCCTGTTGCTGCTGTTCGGCCGCGCGGCCGATCTGTTCGGCCGCCGACGCGTCTTCCTGTGCGGTGTGGCGCTGTTCGGCGCGGCGAGCCTCGTCTGCGGGATCGCCCAGGAGCCCTGGCAGCTCGTGGCCGGACGATTCGCCCAGGGCACGGGCGCGGCCATGGCGAGCCCGGCCGCGTTGGCGCTGATCACGCTGCTGTTCCCCGGTTCCGAGGAGCGCGCCAGGGCTCTCGGCATCTGGGGCGGCATCGCGGGGCTGGGCGGCACGGCGGGCCTGGTGATTTCCGGCGCGCTGACCGGTCTCGCGTCCTGGCGCTGGATCTTCCTGATCAACCTGCCGATCGCGGTCGCGGCCCTCGCGTTGCTCCCGCGCCTCGTCGCGGAGAGCCGGGCGGGCCGGCCGGGACGGGTGGACGTTCCGGGCGCGGTGCTGGGCACCGGCGCTCTCGTGTCCCTGGTCTACGGCCTGCTCCAGACCGCGGAGTCGGGGTGGGGCGACATCGCCGCCGTCGGCCCCCTCGTCCTCGCCGCCGTGCTGGCGGTGTCGTTCGTAGCGGTCGAGGCCCGCGCTGCTGAACCGCTCGTGCCGTTGTCGTTCCTGGCCGTCCGCATCCGCGCGGTGGCCAACTGCGCGTCGTTCCTGTTCTCCGCCGCCTTCTTCGCGATGGCCTTCCTGCTGATGGTGCACCTGCAGACCGTGCTCGGTTACCCGCCGCTGACGGCAGGCCTCGCCTACTTGCCCTACGCCGCCGGCATGCTCACCGGCCTGTGGCTCTCGTCCCGCGCGGTGATCAGGTTCGGGATGCGCCGGACGCTCGTCGCGTCATTCCTGATCGGCGCGGTCGGCCTGCTCCTGCTGGCCGGCGTGGCACCGGGCGACGACTACGCGACGGTCGTGCTGCCCGGCATGCTCGTCACGAGCCTCGGATGCGGTCTAGGCAATCCCGCCCTGGCGATCGCCGCGGTCGAGGGCACCACCGAGCAGGACGCCGGTCTCGGCTCGGCCATCTTGAGCTCCGTCCAGCAGGTCGGCGGTGCCGTGGGGGTGGCGGTGCTGGTCGCCCTGGCCGCACGCGCCCAGACCGCCGATCCGTCGGAGGGCTTCTCGCTGGCGCTCACCATCGCGGCAGCGCTGCTCGCCTGCGGCGCGCTGCTCGTCGCCGGAATGCTCGGGAAGGGCTCCCGCGCGTGACCCTGCTCAGGCCGCTTTCTCGATGGCGGCGAGGGCCATCCGGTGCAGCAGCCGGGACATCGCTTCGGCGTCCAGGTGGGCGCTGTAGGGCGTCGAGTTGATCAGGCCGAACACCGCGTGCGCGGCGGCGCGCGCGGTCGGGCGGTCCAGGTCCGGCCGGACCTGGCACAGCACGTCCACCCAGACCTCGACGTAGCTGCGCTGCAGCTCGCGGACCTTGTGCCGATCGGTCTCGGCGAGGCTGTCCAGGTCGCGCATTTGCAGGGTGATCAGCGCCGGGTTGGCCAGCGCGAACTCGACGTGCCAGTGCACCAGCCGGTCCAGTGCGTCGCGCGGGTCCGCGGCGGCGCCCACCCGGTCCTGGCCGCCGAGCAGCAGCCGGTCGCTGATGCCGGTGAGCAACTCCGCGAGCATCGCGTCCTTGCTGCGGAAGTGCCGGTACAGGCCCGGCCCGGAGATGCCCACGGCTGCGCCGATGTCGTCGATCCCGACTCCGTGGAAGCCGAAGCGGGCGAACTTCTCCGCCGCGGCGGAGAGGATCTGCTCGCGGCGGGACGGCTTGGCTGCATCGGTGGACATCGGCGTCGATACTAGACGAAAGCTGTTAGTCATCGTTAACATCGGTCGCGTTAACGATGACTAACTCCCGGTGGAAGGTGCCCTCCCGCATGGATGCGCCCGCCCTGCGCACGGCCGTGGACCCGGACTCGGCGGAGTTCGCCCGCAACACCGAGCAGCACGCGAAACTCGTCGACGACCTCAACACCCAGCTCGGCCGTGCCCGGCTGGGCGGGCCGGAGAAGGCCCGCATCCGGCACGTCGAACGGGGCAAGCTGCTGCCCCGCGACCGGGTCGACGCGCTGCTCGACCGCGGCTCGCCGTTCCTGGAACTCTCGCCGATGGCCGCGCACGGCCTGTACGACGACGAAGCGCCGTCCGCGGGCATCATCACCGGCATCGGCCGGGTGTCCGGGCGGGAATGCGTGGTCGTGGCCAACGACGCCACCGTCAAGGGCGGCACCTACTACCCGGTCACGGTGAAGAAGCACCTGCGCGCGCAGGAAGTCGCGCTGCACAACAACCTGCCGTGCCTCTACCTGGTCGACTCCGGCGGCGCGTTCCTGCCCAGGCAGGACGAGGTGTTCCCGGACCGCGAGCACTTCGGCCGGATCTTCTACAACCAGGCCACGATGTCGGCCCGCGGCATCCCACAGATCGCCGCCGTGCTGGGCTCGTGCACCGCGGGCGGCGCCTACGTCCCGGCGATGAGCGACGAGGCGGTGATCGTCCGCGAGCAGGGCACCATCTTCCTGGGCGGCCCGCCGCTGGTGAAGGCCGCGACCGGGGCCGAGGTGACCGCCGAGGAGCTCGGCGGCGGCGAGCTGCACTCGCGCACCTCCGGCGTCACCGACCACCTCGCCGTCGACGACGCGGACGCGCTGCGCATCGTCCGCTCCATCGTCAGCACGCTCGGCCCCCGCGAGTCCCGGCCCTGGGACGTCGCGCCGGTCGAAGCGCCGGCGGTCGACCCCGACGAGCTCTACGGCGCGGTGCCGACCGACAGCCGCACCCCGTACGACGTGCGCGAGGTGATCGCGCGGATCGTGGACGGCAGCCGGTTCGCCGAGTTCAAGCACGACTACGGCCAGACGCTGGTCACCGGCTTCGCCCGCATCCACGGGAACCCGGTCGGCATCATCGCCAACAACGGGATCCTGTTCAGCGAGTCGGCGCTCAAGGGCGCGCACTTCATCGAGCTGTGCGACAAGCGGTCCATCCCGCTGGTGTTCCTGCAGAACATCTCCGGGTTCATGGTCGGCAAGGAGTACGAGGCGGGCGGCATCGCCAAGCACGGCGCGAAGATGGTCACCGCGGTGGCCTGTGCCCGTGTCCCCAAGTTCACCGTCGTCATCGGCGGCTCCTTCGGGGCGGGCAACTACTCGATGTGCGGCCGGGCGTACTCGCCGCGGTTCCTGTGGATGTGGCCGAACGCCCGGATCTCGGTGATGGGCGGCGAGCAGGCGGCGTCGGTGCTGGCGACGGTGCGCCGCGACCAGCTGGACGCCCGCGGCGAGCAATGGCCGGTCGAGGACGAGGAAGCGTTCAAGCAGCCGATCCGCGACCAGTACGAGCACCAGGGCCACCCGTACTACGCGACGGCGAGGCTGTGGGACGACGGCGTGATCGACCCGAAGCAGACCCGGACGGTCCTGGGCCTGGCGATCTCGGCGGCCGCCAACGCCCCCCTGGAACCAGTCTCCTACGGCGTTTTCCGGATGTGATTTTCCAATGAGCGGCTCGCTTTGCGTGGCGGTGCGGGTGGCGGAACCTCAGGCGTCTTCTCGCTGTGGGATCCCCGACATCATGAATGCCAATTCACCACGTCGGGGCTGTCCTCGCGAGAAAACGCCTGAGAACCCGCGGCGGTGCGAGTTGCGAGGGTGGGCTAAGCGGCTGCGCCGCTTCAAAGACAAAACGCCCGTGAGTGTTTTGTGCTGCTATAGCGACACAAAACACTCACGGGACCTGACCAGGCAGAACGTTGCGATCCTGCCGTTCGGCAAGGCGAAGGGATGACGATGCGGCACTTCGACACGGTGCTGGTGGCGAACCGGGGCGAGATCGCGGTGCGCGTGATCCGGACGCTGCGGCGGCTGGGCATCCGCTCCGTCGCGGTGTTCAGCGACGCCGACCGCGGCGCGCGGCACGTCGCCGAGGCCGACACCGCCGTCCACATCGGACCGAGCCCGGCGACCGAGAGCTACCTCGACGTCAAGCGCATCCTGGACGCCGCCCGCGGCACCGGGGCCCAGGCGATCCACCCCGGCTACGGCTTCCTCGCCGAGAACGCGGGCTTCGCCGAGGCGTGCGCGCAGGCGGGCATCGAGTTCATCGGCCCGCCGGCCTCGGCGATCGATTCGATGGGCGACAAGATCCGCGCCAAGCAAACGGTTTCCGCCGCCGGCGTCCCGGTGGTGCCAGGGCGCAGCGAGCCGGACATGACCGACGCCGACCTGCACGCGGCGGCGATCGAGATCGGGTTCCCGGTGCTGCTGAAGCCCTCCGCGGGCGGCGGCGGCAAGGGCATGCGGCTGATCCACGACGAGTCCACGTTGGACGATCAGATCGCCTCGGCGCGCCGGGAGGCGCGGTCGGCGTTCGGCGACGACACGCTGTTCGTCGAGCGCTTCGTGGCCCGCCCGCGGCACGTCGAGGTCCAGGTGCTGGCGGACGCGCACGGCAACGTGGTGCACCTCGGCGAGCGCGAGTGCAGCCTGCAGCGGCGGCACCAGAAGATCATCGAGGAAGCCCCGTCGCCGCTGCTGGACGCCGAAACCAGGGCCCGCATCGGCGGCGCGGCCGTCGACGCCGCCCGCTCGGTGGGTTACGTCGGGGCGGGCACCGTCGAGTTCATCGTCTCCGCGGACCGGCCGGACGAGTTCTTCTTCATGGAGATGAACACCCGCCTGCAGGTCGAGCACCCGGTGACCGAGCTGGTCACCTCGGCCGGCGGGCAACGCGGCGTCGACCTCGTCGAACAGCAGGTCCGGGTCGCCGCGGGCGAGCCGCTGCCGTGGGCGCAGGAGGACCTGTCGATCGAGGGCCACGCGGTGGAGGCGCGGGTCTACGCCGAGGACCCGGCCCGCAACTTCCTCCCGACCGGTGGCGACGTCCTCGCCGTGCACGAGCCCTCCGGGCCCGGCGTGCGGGTCGATTCCGGGGTGCGAGCGGGCGGGCGCGTCGGCTCGGACTACGACCCGATGCTGGCCAAGGTCATCGCGTGGGCGCCGAGCCGGGCCGACGCGCTGCGCCGCCTGGACGCCGCGCTGGCCGACACGGCGGTCCTCGGCCTGCACACCAACGTCGCGTTTCTCCGCGCGCTGCTGCGGCACGAAGACGTGCTGGCGGGCCGCCTCGACACCGGGCTCGTCGAGCGCGATCTGACCGAACTCATCGCGGAGAGCAACACGACGCCGGAAGACGCCTACGTCGCCGCGGCCCTGGAGCGGCTGCTCGCGGGCGAACCGACCGACCCGGTCGTCGACCCGTGGGACGTGACCGACGGCTGGCGGCTCGGCGAGCCCGCCTGGAGCACCTGGCGCTTCGCCGGGGCCGATGGCGAGGTCCAGGTGCGCATTCGAGGCCGCGCCCATGACGCCGCGGTTTCAATTGAAACTGCACCCCGGGGGGCATCCGAAACCGCGGTTTCAATTGAAACCGCCATCCACCGGGCCTCGGTCGAGGCGCACGGCGACGAGCTGACCGTCACCTACCGGGGGCACACCCGCCGCTACCGGTACGCGCACGTCGACGGCACCACCTGGCTCGCCGCCGACGGTCGCACCTGGGCGCTCGCCGAGCACCGGATGCTCGCCGACCGGGGCGGCAGCGGCGGCCGGTCGGACGGCGTGGTGACCAGCCCGATGCCCGGCACCGTGCTGGTGGCCGACGTCAGCCCGGGCCAGGAAGTCCAGAGTGGACAGAGATTGTTCGTGGTGGAGGCGATGAAGATGGAACACACCGTCACCGCGCCGATCGACGGCGTAGTCGCCGAAGTGCACGCCAGGAAGGGGCAGTCGGTCGGACTCGACCAGCCGCTGGCTGTCCTCGCCGCTCAAGAGGAGGCCTGATCGATGGTGGACCACCGGCTCAGCGAAGAGCACGAAGCCCTGCGCGAGAGCGTGCAGACCTTCGCCCGCAAGGAAGTCGCGCCGGTCATCGGCGACTACTACGAACGCGAGGAATTCCCGTACCCGCTGGTGCAGACCATGGGCCGGATGGGCCTGTTCGGGCTGCCGGTGCCCGAGGAGCACGGCGGCATGGGCGGCGACTACTTCGCGCTGTGCCTGGCCCTGGAGGAGCTCGCCCGGGTCGATTCGTCGGTCGCGATCACCCTGGAGGCCGGGGTTTCGCTGGGCGTCATGCCGATCTACCGGTTCGGCGACGACGACCAGCGGCGCACCTGGCTGCCCCGGCTGGCGGCCGGGGAGATCCTCGGCGCGTTCGGCCTCACCGAGCCGGGCGGCGGCTCCGACGCGGGCAGCACCCGCACCACGGCGGTGCTCGACGGCGACCACTGGGTGATCAACGGCTCGAAGGCGTTCATCACCAACTCCGGCACCGATCTCACCGGCCTCGTCACGGTCACCGCGGTCACCGGGCAGAAGCCCAATGGCGGCAAGGAGATCTCCACGATCATCGTGCCCGCGGGCACGCCCGGCTTCACCGTCGCGAAGAAGTACTCGAAGGTCGGCTGGAACGCCTCCGACACCCACGCGCTGTCCTTCGACGACTGCCGGGTGCCCGCCGCGAACCTGCTCGGCGAGCGCGGCCGCGGCTACGCCCAGTTCCTCGCCACGCTCACCGAGGGACGGGTCGCGATCGCCGCGGTCGGCGTCGGCCTCGCCCAGGGTTGCGTCGACGAATGCCTGCGCTACCTGGGCGAACGCGAGGCCTTCGGCCGGAAGATCGGCGAGTACCAGGCGATGCAGTTCAAGGTCGCCGACATGGAGCTGCGCGCGCACACCGCGCGCCTGGCCTACTACGACGCGGCGTCGCGGATGCTGCGCGGCGAGCCGTATAAGAAGCAGGCCGCGATCGCCAAGCTCGCCTCGTCGAACGCGGCGATGGACAACGCCCGGGACGCCACGCAGATCTTCGGCGGCTACGGCTTCATGAACGAGACCCCGGTCGGCCGCTTCTACCGGGACGCCAAGATCCTGGAGATCGGCGAAGGCACGAGCGAGGTCCAGCGCATGCTGATCGCCCGGGAGCTGGGCCTCCCGGCCTAGAGCTCGTTCCAGGCCCGTCCCGCGCCGCGGCGTGCGGACGGGCTCAGGGCTGCGCCGCTTCGAACGGGCGCGGAGCCGGGAACGAAGCCGGCCGGCGGAGGCTTCGGGGGGCTGCCTCCGCCGGCCGGAACGTCATCGGTCGGGGTTGGTCGGTTCGGTCGAGGGGATCAGCGGAACCGCTTCTGCGGCACGGTGATCTCGTCGGTCTGCTCGATGCCGGGGTAACCGGCCTGGTCGCCGTACTCGGGCACGGCCCGGAAGTCCTGCTGAGTCTCCTCGCCGGGCCACACGGGCCCGTAGCCGTCCGGCGCCTGACCCATCGGGGCCTGGCCGATCGGTTCCTGCTCGGCTTCGACCTCGGCGAGGTGCTGCATCACCCAGTCCCGGGCCAGCGCCGCGGGCGACGTGCCCTGCTTGACCGCGAGCTCCCGGAGGCGCTCGTTGGCCATCAGCGGCAGCCGCAGCTGGTAGACCTGGGAGCCGCCGAAGCGGCGTCCGGACCCGGTGGACTCGACGTTCTCCTCCGGGGCCAGCGCAGCCAGGTACGACTCGAACTCATGATCCGGTTCGGCCGGCTCGGCGGGCTTCTGCTGCCGCCTGCTGGTCTTGGTTCGTCCTAGAGCCACCGGCCCACGATAACGGTTGTGTTGCGGCGCGCGTATCGCTGTGAGCCCTCTCACTGGCCCGGAAACGCGGAGGGCCCCCGCGCCAGGGGGAGTGCGCGGGGGCCGGAGGGGATCTCCACAGGTGCTGACCGGGGGTGTGTCAGCGACCCGATTGTGACATGCCGTAGGTCGCGGTGGGGAGCCTTCGGCGCATGATTCGTGCGTCCGGCACCTTCGGACGAGGGCCGGACGGCGGTCCTGCGCAACGATCCGAGGTGGTACCGGCTCAGTTCGAGCCCGGCCAGTTCGTGATCGTGTAGCCGGCTTCGGTGATCGCCGCGGTCGCGGCTTCCAGGGTGAGCGGCTGGGCACTGGCCACGGACACCTGGCCGTTCTCCACCGAGACCTGCACGTCGCTGACGCCGGGCAGCTCCGAAAGCTCCTCGGTGACCGACCTGGCGCAGTGGCCGCACGTCATGCCACCCACGGTGAACGTCTGATTGCTCATGCGAGTTCCCTCCTGGCAGTTCCTGCCACGACCGGATGCGGATACCGCCGCAACTGTCCCGAACGTCCAGTGTGGACGGCCCAGGCGGGGGTGGCCCCGGCGGGTGCGGCGAGATCAATATCCGAAGTGGATCGAGGATCGCCGAATAATTACTCTCCGTCGAAGGAGAATCACTCTCTGGGGGGCTGCGGCTGTTGACAACCTGTGGATAACCTGCGCGCGGAACCCGAGGCCGGGGAGGCGTCATGTACGGGTCGCTGGACGTACGGAAGTTCTTGTGGCAGCAGGACGACGGGACCTCGCGGCAGCCGTCCGCGGTGCCCGTGCCGCGCGCCGGTGAGCCCTCGCGGATCTCGTCGGAGCAGGTGCACCGCGCCAGGATGGCGGTCGCCCGCAGTGCGGAGAACGCCGAGGACTGCAAGCTCCTGCTGGACATGCTGGGATTGGCACCGGACGATGACGGGCAGCCGCCGGTCGTCCGCTGACCGGGAGTCGGCCGCGCCGCCACGGCGTGCTTCGGTGGATGCTCGTCGGGAGGTCTCCGGCGAGCAGGCACCACGTCGCGCACGGCGGGCGGACCGGCCGGATTCGCGGTAACTTCCGGTGGCGTAGTTGATCATCCGTTCGTGGACCGCGTCGCTCGGGCGGCGGATCCCGGACGCCCTCTTCGTGCCGGAGTCGCGCCATGCCCCAGCAGCATCGGGCCAAGCTCACCCGCCGCGCCATCTTGGCCGCCGCGGCGGAGGAGTTCGACCTGATCGGCTACGAAGCCGCCACGCTGAGTTCGGTGCTGCGGCGCTCCGGTGTCACCAAGGGCGCCTTCTACTTCCACTTCACGGCCAAGGAGGCGGTCGCCGAGGCGCTGGCCCGGCAGTACCTGCTGAACCTGACGGCGATGCGGCGGCGGTGGTCCGGCCGCAGCCTGGACCCGCTGTCGACGCTGGTCGGCCTGACCTCGGAAGCCGCCCGCAGGCTGGAGCGCGACGTCGTCCTGCGGGCAGGCATGCTGCTGGCCTGCAATCGGATCGGAGCGGAGTCCGACGGCTGGTACGAGGCGATCGGCGAGCTGGTGCGGAAGGCGACCGAGGCGGGACAGCTGCGCCCGGGCGTCGATCCGGCGGAAGCGGCGCGGGTGCTCTACGCGGCGCTGGTGGGCGCCCACACGGTCGGCGACGAGCCAGAGGGGCTGGTCGACCGCTTCGAGGAGATCTGGCGCGTGGTGCTCGCCGGGGTCGCCCGGGACGGCTGGCGCGCGGACGCCGAACTGACCGGCCAATCCTGAGGCGTGGATCACAAGTTTTCGATTGATCCCGTTTGCCGGGTTTCGGGCCCCTGGGAGACCCTCGGAGGCTGTCGAGCGCTCGTTGCCGCGGCCGGGCAGCGGTCCGTCATGATCGATGAAAACTGCAGGTAGAACGGCTATCGTGGGGTTTCGGGCCGTGCCGGATCGGCGGCGCTCGAGGGTTGCGCGCGACTTAAGGGACCCCCCGTTGCGGGGCCCGCGAAGGGGTGTCGTAAGCTTTCATCACTGCCAACGGGGCGCCCCGAAAGGGAAAGCCGGTTGGAGGCAAGGCCGGGTCGGTTTCGAATCGGCCAAGCCCCCATCGTCTAGCGGCCTAGGACGCCGCCCTTTCAAGGCGGTAGCGCGGGTTCGAATCCCGTTGGGGGTACGAACAACTGAAGATAGAGCATGGCCCAGTGGCGCAGTTGGTTAGCGCGCCGCCCTGTCACGGCGGAGGTCGCGGGTTCGAGTCCCGTCTGGGTCGCCAAGGCGAACGGCATTGCGCCGACGCTTCGGCCAGGTAGCTCAGTTGGTACGAGCGTCCGCCTGAAAAGCGGAAGGTCGGCGGTTCGACCCCGCCCCTGGCCACCGCTAAGAGCTGCAAAAACAGCCCCCGTCGATCTCGACGGGGGCTGTTTTCGTCTCACTTGTCGTCCCAGCCCGTCCAGAAGTGCGCGTTCAGCCGGTCGGCGAGGTCGCTTCGGAGGACGTCCGTCACGTGCCGGTGCTGCGGTCCAACTCCCGGCTCTACCCGGGTGGCCTTTCGCTGCGCTCGTGCAGCGAAGACATCTGGGTGTCGAGTCTGGCAGCGGCCTCGGCAGCCGCCTTGAGCTCGGCGGCGAAGCTCTCCGGCACCTCGCCGCCGCTCTTGTAGAGCAGCTCGTGCTCGACTGCGGCCCAGAAGTCCATCGCGATGGTGCGCAGCTGGAGTTCGACGGCGACCAGCTCGGTGCGGTCGGACAGGTGCACCGGCACCTTGATGATCAGGTGCAGGCTGCGGTAGCCGTTCGGCTTCGGCGCCGCGATGTAGTCCTTGGTCTGCACGATCTCGATCTGGTGCTGGCGGATGAGATCGCGGAGGAGGTAGACGTCGGAGATGAACGGGCACACGACGCGCACGCCGGCGATGTCGGTGAGGTGTTCGCGGGCCGACACCGGGTCGACCGGCAGCCCGCGCCGGGCGAGCTTGGCCGCGATCGCCTCCGGGCGTTTGATCCGCGAGCTGATGTGCTCGATCGGATCATGTTCGTGGGCGTAGTCGAACTCCTCGCTCCAGACCCGCAGCTTGGTCATGAGCTCGTCGACGCCGAACTTGTGCACCATCAGCAGGTCGCTGGTCCGGCGCACGAAGGCGAGGGCGTCGTCGCGGTCCATGCCGCCGAGCTGCTCGATGGCGCTGCGCTGCGGATAAGGCCACCCGCGCGAACCACCGCGCGATGATCTGTCCGCGGAACCCATCGACGTTCCTCCCCCCGGCTGCTCGGCTTCAGCCTAGGCCGGACCGGACGGCCGAGCCCGCGTTCAGGCGCGGAGTGAGAGGACGAAGACGCGGATCTCCTGATCTCCGGAGCGGCCCCGGTGACCAGTCGCACTGGGATCTGCTTGCCCCGCGCCTGCGCCTCGGCCTCCGGGTGCGCGACCAGGTTCGCCGACCACGCGGGGTGGTGCTGGGACCGACCGTGCCGGCCGCTGCGGCGTCCGGCCACGGCGAGCGCGAGCGTCACCGGTGGTCGCGCGCCGGTTGTTATTCTCGGCGGCCTGATGTCTGCAACCCTCGTCGCCACGAATCTCGCCGCCGGCCACGGCAACCGCTCCCTGTTCACCGGGCTCGACCTCGTCGTCGCGCCCGGCGACGTGATCGGGCTCGTCGGCGCCAACGGCGCCGGGAAGTCCACGCTGCTGCGGCTCCTCGCCGGGCTCGACGACCCGGAGCAGGGCGAGCTGCGGCTCTCCCCGCCCACCGCGACCGTCGGATACCTGCCGCAGGAGCCCGACCGCACGCCCGGGGAGACGGTGGCCCAGTTCCTCGCCCGGCGCACCGGCGTCGCCGCTGCGCAGCGCGCGATGGAAGCGGCAGCGGATGCGCTGGCGGAAAGCGCGCCCGGGGCCGACGACGCCTACGCCGCGAGCCTGGAGCGCTGGCTGAACCTCGGCGGCGCCGACCTGGACGAGCGCGCCGAAGGGGTCGCGGATTCGCTCGGCCTGATCATCGAACTCGACCAGGCCATGACCTCGCTGTCCGGCGGCCAGGCCGCCCGCGCGGGGCTCGCCTCGCTCCTGCTGTCCCGCTACGACGTGTTCCTCCTCGACGAGCCGACCAACGACCTCGACCTGGAGGGCCTGGAACTGCTGGAGGACTTCGTGCGCGGGCTGCGCGCCGGCACCGTCGTCGTCAGCCACGACCGCGAGTTCCTCACCCGCACCGTCAACAAGGTCCTCGAACTCGACCTGGCCCAGCAGCAGATCAACCTCTACGGCGGTGGCTACGACTCCTACCTGGAGGAGCGCGAGGTCGCGCGCCGGCACGCGCGGGACTCGTACGAGGAGTTCGCCGACAAGAAGTCCGCGCTGGAGGCGCGCGCCCGCATGCAGCGCGGGTGGATGGAGAAGGGCGTCAAGAACGCCCGCCGCAAGAACACCGACAACGACAAGGTCGGCCGCAAGTTCCGCTCCGAATCCACCGAGAAGCAGGCCGCCAAGGCGCGGCAGACCGAACGGCTCATCGAGCGGCTCGACGTCGTCGAGGAACCGCGCAAGGAGTGGGAGCTGCGGATGGAGATCGCCGTGGCGCCCCGCTCCGGCGCGGTCGTCGCGACCCTCCGCGATGCGGAGGTGCGGCGCGGCGACTTCGCGTTCGGGCCGGTGACGCTGCAGATCGACTGGGCGGACCGGGTCGCGATCACCGGGGCCAACGGTTCGGGCAAGTCGACGCTGCTCGGCGCGCTGCTCGGGCGGATCCAGCTGGACGCGGGGACCGCCGCGCTCGGCTCGGGCGTCGTCGTCGGCGAGGTCGACCAGGCCCGCGCGCTGTTCCACGGTTCGGAGTCGCTGCTCGACGCGTTCTGCGCGGCCGTGCCGGAAACCGAGACCGCCGAGGTCCGCACGTTGCTCGCCAAGTTCGGCCTCAAAGCCGACCACGTGCTGCGCCCGGCCGCCACGCTGTCGCCCGGCGAGCGCACGCGGGCCGCGCTGGCACTGCTGCAGGGGCGAGGCGTCAACCTCCTGGTGCTGGACGAGCCGACCAACCACCTCGACCTGCCCGCGATCGAGCAGCTGGAGTCGGCGCTGGACTCCTACGGCGGCACGCTCCTGCTGGTCACCCACGATCGCCGGATGCTCGACGCGGTGCGCACCAACCGCCGCCTGGAGATGGCGGACGGGAAGCTCACCGAGCTCGTGGGGTGAGCGTTCGCCTGCTCGCCCGGTGTTGGTCGTCCCGTTGTCGTACCCGGCCGCTAGCTTGATCAACGGCGTCGGCATCGGGAAGGGATGGGGATGAGCGCGATCCGAGAGGCTTATCTGCAGGCAGCCGAATCGGCCGCAGCGATGCTGGGCGATCCGGCGGTCGCGGCCGCGTGGGACCGGCCCAGCGCCCTGGCGGAGTTCAGCGTCCGCGGGCTGGCCGGGCACCTGGCGTCGCAGGTCCTCTTCGTTCCCCGGGTGCTCGCCGCCGCCGAACCGGAAGAAGGACCCGTGCCGCTCCTCGGCTACTACGCGCAGAGCGAGTGGATCGGCGCCGACGTCAACGCGGAGGTCAACGTCCGGCTCCGGGAGATGGGCGAGGACTTCGCGACCGAGGGGGCCGCGGCGCTGGTCGCCGAGGTCGACTCGGCCGTTCGGGATCTTCGTTCGGCCCTGCCCGCCACGCCGGCGGACCGGGCGGTGGCGTTCTCCCGGCGGGTGCTGGGCATCGACGACTTCCTGATCACCCGGATGATGGAGATCGCGGTGCACTCCGACGACCTGGCGTCGAGCGTGGGCATCGCCACGCCGGAGCTGCCGCCGGAGGCCTACGATCACGTGCTCGCGCTGCTCTCGCAGCTCGCGGTGCGGCGGCACGGGCAGACGGCCGTGCTGCGGGCGCTGAGCCGGGCGGAGCGCGCACCTGCCACGATCGCCGCGATCTGACCGCGGATCGGCCGGGCTCCGGGGCGTGGAAGGATCGGCGCATGGCGGACAACGAGGAGCCAGACCTGGCGGGCGGCCCCAACGCGCTGTGCTTCACCTGCGGCGGACTCCGCAAGCTCAGCGAGCCGCGGATCTACGTCGTGCAGGCCACCGAGGACATGCAGACCGGCATGACCATGGCGGAATGGCGGACCTGCCCGCAGTGCGGCGGCAAGGGCCACCTCTCCGGTCTCCACCCGCCGGCCTGACAGGGCCTGCTTCCCGGCTCGTTCCGCGTGGCGGTGGCGGGGCTGCGGCCCCGCAGAACCACGTCCGGACCAGCCCTGATGGTCCGGAGAAGTAGGGACGCCCCCGCGCTCAACCGGCCTGGGGGTTACCGGGAGTGCGGGGGCGTCAAGGTCCACCCCTGGGGGTCAGGTGGACGGCGTCCATGCTACTTCGTGGTATCCGAGATGTCTCTAGGGGCAGAGATCTTTTTTCTCCCGGACCGCCGCGAACCGGAGGAAGAACTGGGTCAGCGGCCCGATGGCCAACGCGTAGAGCACGGTGCCGACGCCGACGGTGCCGCCCAGCAGCCATCCGGCGGCGAGGACGCTGAGCTCGATGGCGGTGCGGACGACGCGCACCGACCAGCCGGTACGAGCGTGCAGGCCGGTCATCAGGCCGTCCCGCGGGCCCGGGCCGAGCCGCGCGCCGACGTACACCGCCGTCGCGATTCCGTTGAGCACGATGGCGGCGACCATCAGCGAGATTTGCCCCGGTAGCGCGTCGACCGGTGGTGTCACGGCGAGTGTGATGTCCACCGCGAACGCGATGACCACCACGTTGGCGACCGTGCCGATGCCGGGTCGCTGCCGCAGCGGCAGCCAGGCGAGCAGCACAGCCACGCCGGTCAGCGCGGTGACCGCCCCGAAGCTCCAGCCGAGCCGCTGGGACAGGCCCTCGTGCAGGACGTCCCACGGGTCGAGGCCCAGCTGGGCCCGGACCATGAACCCCATGCTGGCGCCGTAGAGCACCAGGCCGCCGAAGAGCTGTCCGAACCGGAGCAGCGGCCGGGTGCGGATCGGGAGCGGTGAGAGGTCCACTAGAGCTGATGTCGACGCCATGTGGACTTTCTAGCCTGCGATTGGACTTAAAGTCGATAGCCAATTGAACTATATTGGTCACATGTCGTTCACCCCGTCCGCGCACATCCACGGCCACAAGCTCGTCGAGTTGCTCGGTTCCTGGCACGGCACGGCGCGCCCGTCCTCCCAGGTGTTGGCCGCGGCGCTGCGGCAGCTGGCGCTGGACGGGAGACTGCCGCCGGGCACCAGGCTGCCGGCGGAACGCGAGCTCGCCGACGCCCTCGGGGTCAGCCGGACGCTGGTCGCGCGCACCCTGGACCGGCTGCGCGAAGAAGGTTTCGCGGCGAGCCGGCGCGGGGCCGGGTCGTGGGTGAAGCTGCCGGACCGGGAGCGCGACAACGAATCCCACGGCGGGTGGTTCCCGGCCGCGGACGGCGAGGTGCTGAACCTCGCGCAGGCCACGCCGAGCGCGCCGCCGGAGCTGTGCGCCGCGGTGGATCAGGCGCGACTGCGGTTCGCCGAGCAGCTGTCCAGCCACGGCTACCAGCCGCAAGGGCTGCCGGAGCTGCGCGAACAGATCGCCGAGCGCTACGCGAAGCGGGGGCTGCCGACCAACCCGGACCAGATCCTCGTCACCAGCGGCGCTCAGCACGGTTTCGCCCTCCTGCTCCGGATGCTGGTGTCGCCGGGCGAGCGGGTGCTCGTCGAGCACCCGACGTACCCGAACGCGCTGGAGGCGATCCGCGGGCTCAACGCCGCCCCGGTGGCGGTGCCAATGGTCGCGGACGGCTGGGACCTGGAGCTGCTGGCAGCGAGCCTGCGGCAGACCTCGCCGCGGTTGGCGTACCTGATCCCGGACTTCCACAACCCGACCGGAATCCGGCTGGATGCGGCCGGCCGGGAGCGGCTCGCCCGGGAGCTGGCGCGCACCTGCACCACCGCGGTCATCGACGAGACGCTCGCCGAGATCGACCTGACCGGTGGCGATGCGCCGCTGCCGATGGCCTCGTTCACCGATCGGGCGCTGCTGGTCGGGTCGGTGAGCAAGTCGTTCTGGGGCGGGCTCCGGCTCGGCTGGATCCGCGCGTCCGAAGACTTCGTGCAGCGCGCGGTGGTCGGCCGCGCCGCGGTGGACCTCGGCAGCCCGGTCCTCGAACAGCTGGTGCTGGCGGAGCTGCTGCGGGACGCCGACCGGCTGCTGGAGCGTCGGCGCGCCGAGTCCATCGAGCGCCGCGACCACCTCATCGCTGCCCTGGGCGAACACCTGCCGCATTGGCGCTTCCGCGTCCCGGACGGTGGCCTTTCGCTGTGGTGCGACATCGGCGCACCGGTCAGCAGCAGGCTCTCGGTGGCTGCGGAGCAGCACGGCGTGCGGGTGGCGCCGGGGGTGCGCTTCTCGGTGCACGGTTCGCTGGAGCGCTGGATGCGCGTCCCGTACACGTTGCCGGTCGATCAGCTGGAAGAGGCGGTCCGCCGTCTCGCGGCGGCGGCGTCGTCGATGCCGGACGGGCCCGGCCCGACCGCCTTGACGGCGCCGCTCGCCTGAACAGCCGACCGCCCGTCGGCACGGCCCCTCGTCGTGCCGACGGGCGGTTCGACCGCGGGCGCCGCCCCGGTGCCGCAGGGGCATTGCGGCACCGGGGCTCCGGGGGCCCAGTCCTCGGCTTTCCGGCAGGTCACCGACTTCGCCGGGGGATAGGCCGGGGCGCCCCGATTCCGATCCGGCCGGGCGCAGACGGCCGGCTCGGAGCTGGTGGGTGCGAACGTTCCCCAGGATTGCCGCCGGAGCGGCTCGGTGCAGCGTCAGTCGGGCGACGTCGATGGTTCGAATGACGGGACGCCGGTCGCCGGCCGGTCTTCCGGGTTGACGACGCAGGCGCACGCCGATCCGGCCTGGTCGGGGCCGGTCGGCAGGATCGCCGGCTGACCTCGCAGCCCGCCGCCCCAGGAGGTCGTTCCTGCGGACAGCGACGTGGCCGGTGCCGGGGGCGCCGGTGGTTCCGGCGCTGGGCTGGTCGGTGGCGTGATGTGGGACGGGGCGGCCGCGTCCGGGGCCCGGGGTTCCGGGAGGGTCCGGGCGGCCGTGGTGGGTACCGGCGACCGCTTCGGCAGCAGGGCCGCCCGGTCGTCGGTGGCCGGCGCGGCGGCGCGCTGGTGCGGTGGTGGCGCGAACGTCGCCGGAGCCGGCGGGACATCGTCGGTGTCGTCGGCGATGGCGGTGGGCTGGTCGGCTTCGCCGATCGGCGTGACCGGGCGGTCGATTCGAGGTGGTTCGATCGCGGGCGCTGCCGGTTCCGGCCGCTCGACCACGGGCCGTGCCACCGGATCGAGCTCGGTGTCGGGCTTCGCCACCAGGTCGACGACGACGCGCTCCACCTCGATCCGGGGAGGTTCGAGCTCGACGGCATCGGCGGCGCCGGTGATGCCGAGCCACCCGCCGATGCCCAGGCCGCCGGTGAACACCGCCCGCGTCGCGAGCGCGCGGAGCCGCGACCAGGGACTGCGCTGCGCGCAGGCTCCCGTCACGGTCACCACCGCCTGTCGGTCGGGTCCGCGCGGCCGGGCGCGGCGCTGGCGTCGGGTGCGCCGGGGTGATCGGCGCGGTATGAGCATTCAACCACCTGAGGTGGCGGTTTCGGGGCACCGACCGCGACGGGTGCGGCGGTCGCACTCGCATTCTCCACGGAATCGGGCGGCCAGGAAAGATCTCCGGCGTCGTCGTACGGGTGAGGTCGGGGGCGGCCGGCGGCGTGTCCGCAGTGGACAGATCGGGTGCCCGGCACAGTGTCCGCTGTGGATCAAGAGCGCGAAATCCGGCTGAGCATCGGCGAACTTGAGGAGTTCTGGGCTTCCCACGGGCACGATCTGCTGCTGCACGATCCCGGCGGCAGCGGCGAATGCCTGGTGCGGCGGGGCGAGCTCATCGCGCCGGCGAGCGACTTGGATCCGGTCCTCGACCGGTACCGCCGTTGGGTCGACGACGTGCAGCACGACGACGATCTGCTGCTGGCCAGGGTTCGGCTGCGGGGCGCGGAGCGGGACCGGTGCGTCGATCTCGCCCGGGAGGCGGGTGTCGCCGCCAACCACGTGCACTTCGGCTGCTCGATCATGTACGGGATGCCGGTGATGTGGGGGACCGGGGCGGATGCGAAGGCGGGCCCGGCACTTCCGGAACCGCCGTCGCGGCAGTGGGATCCGCCGGTCGTGGTCGGGGTGCTGGACACCGGGTTCGACCCGCACCCGTGGTTCCAGGACCGGCCGTGGTTCGAGGCAGTGCCGGAGGTGCTGGACGCCGACGGCGACGCGGGCCAGGACCGCCAGGCGGGCCACGGCACGTTCGTCAGCGGCGTGGTGCTGCAACACGCGCCGGGCGCGGTGATCCGTGCGCGCCGGGTGCTTTCGTCGCTCGGGTTCACCGATGACTGCACCGTCGCGACCGGGCTTCGTGCGTTGCGACGATCGGCCGAGGCGCGCGGCGAACGCATCGGTGTCGTCGTGCTGACCGCCGGCTGCCACACCGCGGACGACGAGTGCCCGCCGATCCTGCGCGCGGAGTTGCGCAACTGGCTGGGCACCGTCGTTGTCGCCGCCGCTGGGAATCACGGGCAGACCAGGCCGTTCTGGCCCGCAGCGCTGCCCTCGGTGGTCGCGGTGGCGGCGACCGGGGCCGACGGCGCGGTCACCGAGTTCTCCAACTCCGGGCCGTGGGTCGATGCCGCCGCGCCCGGGGTGGATGTGGCGAGCAGCTTCGTGCGGATGGATCCCGGCGGCGATCGCCGATTCGGCTACGCGCGCTGGAGCGGGACGTCGTTCGCCGCGCCGCAGGTCGCCGCCGCCGCTGCGAACGCGTTGCGGGACGGCCTGAATCCGAACGAGGCACGCGATCTTGCTCGTCGGCATTACCCGTTCGAGCGGTAATCGGCGCGAAGTGAATCTACGAGCACCTCTGCTTCCTCTTATTACGCGGGAGGAAAGAAGATCGCCGAACGGGGAGAGGTGCTTGGTCGTGCACGAGGTCGGGGAGGCCCGGACGTCGGCGGTGCTGTTGCGCCGCGCGGCATCCGGTGATCAGCAGGCGTGGCAGGAACTGGTGGATCGCAACGCGCCGGTGCTCTGGGGCGTGTCGCGGGCGTTCACGACGAACAACGCGGACGCCGAGGACATCTACCAGGCCACCTGGTTGCTGCTGGCGGAGAACCTGGGGCGGCTGCGCGAACCGGAGTCGCTGTCCGGGTGGCTGGTGACCACCGCGCGGCGGGAGTCGATGCGGTTGCGCCGGGCGCGGCGGCGGGAATCGCCGGTCGGGCTGGATTCCGGCGATCTCGGGCCGCCGGACCACGCGGAGGACCCGGAGCACAAGGTGCTGCGGGCTATGACGAGTTCGCGGCTGGCGCAGTCGTTCGCCCAGCTGCCGCAGCGCTGCCAGCAGTTGCTGCGGGTGCTGGCGGTCGCGCCGGAGACGACCTATTCCCAGGTCAGTCAGGCCCTGGGGATGCCGAGGGGAACGATCGGGCCGAAGAAGAGCCGCTGCCTGGCGGAGCTGCGGCGGCTCATGCTGGCCGCCGACGTCCCGGAAGAGGTGGCGGGATGAGCCGGTGGATGCCGTCGGAGCTGTGGCGGTTGCGCGACATGTTCCAGTCCTGCGACCCGGTTCCGGAGCACGCCCTGGCGGGCGCGTACTCGGCCATGGCGCGGCGCTCGCCGCACCCGGACCAGACGGCGCTGGAGCTCGTCGGCGACTCGGCGGAGTCGCCGGCGAGGGTCCGGTCCGGGCGGCCGGAGCCACGGGTGCTGACCTTCGCGATGCCCGGCCGGGTGCTGGAGATCGACCTGGTCCCGACCGTGGCCGGCCAGTACCGGGCGTCCGGGATGGTGCTGAACCGGGCGGGGCACGCCCCGCCGGCGGGCGAGGTCGTGCTCCGCCATCCGGCCGGGGAATGCGCGGGCCACCTGGACGAGCACGGCGCGTTCCGGGTGGCCGACGTGCCCCGCGGCCCGATCAGCGTGGTGTTCCGGCCGCTCCGGTCGGCGCCCGCCGTCGCCGATTGGCTGGTCTGTTGAGCGCCGGGACGGCGGTGGCACCGCCGGCCGAGATCACCGCGGCGCTGTGGTGGCGGGACAACGCCGGCGCGGCACCGGAGCCGGCCATGCGCAAGGCCGAGGAGCTGCTGTCGGGCACCGGCGACGCGGAGTTGAGAGTGCTCGCCCGGCACATCGCGGCGCTCGCGGCGGTCGAGCGCGGGAAGGTGCGGCAGGCGCAGCGGCATGCGCGCCTCGGGTTGGCCGCGGCCAACCGGACCGGGCAGCCGGAGCGGGCCGCGCAGCTGCGGCTCACGCTCGCGTGGATCGAGATGGAGCGCGGCGCGACGAGCGCGAGCTGGGCGCAGCTGGTGGCGGCGGAGCCGTCGCTACCCGCTGCGGACCAGACCCGGGCCGCTTGCCTGCGTGGCCTCCTGCACTGCCAGAGCGACCAGCACCACGAGGCGATTGCCGAGCTGAGCCGGGCCTTGCGGAGCCTGTCGGTGGGCGACGATCGGCGCTGGCGGGCGAACGCGCTGCTGGGGCGTGGCCTGGCGAACCTGTACACCAACAGGTTGGCCGCCGCGGAGGCGGATCTTGCCGCCGCGGAACGGGTTTTCGCCTCGGACGGCAGGACCGCACGGGCGGCGGGCTGCCTGCACAACCGCGGTTGCGTCGCGTTCCGGGCCGGTGATCTGCCGCGTGCGCTGCGGCTGTTCGAGGAGGCGGTGGCCGCCGGGCTGGACGTCGAGTCGAACCCGGAGGCGCTGGTGGACCGGGCGGAGGCGTTGGCGGCGGCCGGGTTGCGCGGCGAGGCCCGGGCGGCGATGGAGCACGCGGCCGACCGGTTGGCCGCCTGCGGCCGGGCCGGTCGGCTCGCCGAAACCCGGCTGGCGCTGGCCGGCTGCGCGCTGCGGGACGGCGATGCGGCCGCCGCCGCCGAGGCCGCGAGCAGCGCACGGCAGTTGTTCCGCGCGCAGCGGCGCCCGGCGTGGGCGGCGTTGGCGACGGCCATCGCATGGCAGGCGAAGCTGCGCGGCGGCCAGCGCTCCCGCTACGCGTTCGGGGCCGCGCGGCGAGCCGCCGCCGCGTGCGAGGAGGCCGGGTGGATCGGGCCTGCGGCCGAGTTGCGGCTCATCGCCGGTCGGAGTGCTGCCCGCGCTGGGATGCACGCGTTGTCCCGCAAGCTCTTCGCGCTGTGCGTCCCGCTGCGCGACGAGCTTTCGGGGCCTCCGCAACATCGGGCGCTGGGGTGGCTGGCCGAAGCGCTGCTGGCCGACCAGGACGGCGATGTGGACCGGGTGTTCGCGGCGTGCCGGGGCGGGTTGCAGGCCGTTGACGGCCAGGCGGCCGGGATGGCGGCGTTCGAGCTGCGGGTGCACGCGCTCGGTCTGGCGGGCGAACTGGGCGACATCGCGGTCGGCGCCGCGCTCCGCACCGGCGATCCGCGGCTGGTCCTGCGCTGGACCGAGCGGTCGCGGTGCAGCGCGCTGCACCGCCGGGTGCTGCGGCCGCCGACGGATTCGAGGCTGAACTCCGCGCTGGTGCGGCTGCGCGCCGCGGTGCTGGCGGCGCAGGGCAGCCGCGACCCGAAGCGAGCGCTGGCCACCATCGCGGAGCTGGAGGAGCAGGTGCGCCACCGCGCGATGCTGGTGCGCGGCCGCACCAGCGGCCTCCAAGCGCCCGGCGGCATCGACGACGTCATCGCGGAGCTCGGCGATTCCGTGCTGCTCAGCCTCTTCTCCCACGACGATCGGCTGTTCGCGGTGTCCATTGTGGATGGGGATGTCGGGCTGCACGTGCTCGGTCCGGAGGCGAACGCGGAAGGCCACGCGGCCCGTCTCCGGCACTTGCTCGCGCGGCAGGCGGTGGGCACCGCGCCGAGCGCGGCGCCGGTCTTCGAGATGAGCGCGCGCCGCGAGGCGGAGGAGCTGCAGGCGCAGCTGCTCGCACCGGTGCTGCCCGCGCTCGAACGAGGCCGGCCGCTCGTCGTGATCCCGACCGGGCGCCTGCACGTGCTGCCGTGGGCGGCGCTACCGGCGTGCCGCGGGCGCAGCGTGACCGTGAGCCCGTCGTTGCGGTGCTGGTTGCGCGGCGCATCGGACTCGCGGAGCGCGGATCGGGCCGGTGCGCCGGTGTGGATCGCAGGCCCCGGCCTGGAGCACGCGGAGCGGGAGGTCGAGGGCCTGCACGCGGTCGCGGGCGGGCGGCTGCTGGTGGGCGCCGAGGCGATCTCGGAGCGGGCCCTATCCACTGTGGACGGGGCGGCGATCGTGCACATCGCCGCACACGGCCGGTTCCGGGACGACCAACCGCTGCTGTCGTGCGTGGATCTCGCCGACGGGCCGCTGTACGCCTACGACCTGGACCGGCTGCACCGCGGCCCCACCACGGTGGTGCTGTCGGCCTGCGACGTGGGCCGGTCGGTGGTCAGCCGGGGCGACCAGCTCAGCGGCCTTGCGACCACGCTCCTCGGGCGCGGCACCGCGACGGTGATCGCCAGCGTCGTGCCGGTCCCGGACGAGCGCACGGCAGGCGTGATGACGTCGCTGCACCGCGCGCTCCGCGCGGGCCGCCCCGCCGCTGCGGCGCTGGCGGAAGCCCAAGCGGAGCACGGCGAAACCGGGTTCGTCTGCCTCGGGTACGGAGGTGGTCGATGACCGGAACGTGCCGCGTCAGCGGAGCTTGTGGAGGCGCCGGATCGCTTCTTCCAGGACCTCGTCGCGCTTGCAGAAGGCGAACCGCACCAGGTGCTTGGAGTTCTCCGGGTGGTCGCAGAAGACCTGCACCGGGATCGCGGCGAGCCCGATCCGCTCCGGCAGCGAGCGGCACAGCTCGGCGCCGTCCGCGAAGCCCAGCGGCCGGACGTCGGCGCAGATGAAGTAGGTGCCCTCGCTGGCGAGCACGTCGAAGCCCGCCTCGGTCAGCCCGCCGGCGAGCCGGTCCCGCTTGCGCTGGAGGTCGTCGCGCAACCGATCGACCCAGGCGAGCTCGTTGCGCAGGGCGTGCGCGACGGCGGGCTGGAACGGCGCGCCGCCGACGAAGGTCATGAACTGCTTGGCCGCCCGCACGGCGGCGACGAGCTCGGCCGGACCGCAGATCCAGCCGATCTTCCAGCCGGTGGCGCTGAAGCTCTTGCCCACGCTGGAGATCGACAGCGTCCGCTCGGCCATCCCGGGCAGGGTGGCCAGCGGGCGGTGCTTGCGGCCGTCGAAGATCAGGTGTTCGTAGACCTCGTCGGTGATGGCGATCACGTCGTTGTCGCGGCAGACCTCGGCGATCACGGCCAGCTCGGCGTCGGTGAACACGGTGCCGGTCGGGTTGTGCGGCGAGTTCAGCACCAGGGCGCGAGTCTGCGGCCCGACGGCGGCGCGCAGCGCCTCGACGTCGAGCTCGAAGCGGTGGTCGGGGCCCTGCCGCAGCGCGACGGTCCGGCGCACCCCGCCGGCCATCGCGATGGCGACCGGGTAGGAGTCGTAGTACGGCTCGACGAGCACCACCTCGTCGCCGGGCTCGACCAGGGCGAGCATCGCGGCCGTCAGCGCCTCGGTCGCGCCGACTGTGACCAGCACCTCGTCCTCGGGGCGGTGCTCGATGCCGTAGCGCGCCTGGCGGTGCTCGGAGATCGCGGCCCGCAGGTCCGGCTCGCCGGCGCCTGGCGGGTACTGGTTGACGCCGTTGGCGATGGCTTCCTGCGCGACGCGCAGCATGCCCGCAGGGCCGTCGGTGTCCGGGAAGCCCTGCCCGAGGTTGACCGCGCCCGTCCGCCGGGCGAGCTCGGTGATCTCGGCGAAGATCGTGGACGTGAAGGGCCGCAACCGGCTGGTGAGGGCAGGAGTACGCACGTTTCCGCAGGGTAGTCGAAACTGCCGGTGCGACGCTCGGTCGTCTCGCGCTGTGGTCCGCGAGCAGCGGTGCTGGGGGCCTGCGGCCGCTGCCGGATCGCCGTGCCGCGTCGGCGTTCTTCAAGCGCTGCCACAATCGGTATGTGCAGCCGACAGCGGAAACCGACAGTGACAAGCGCCGTGGCCTCCGGCGGATGAAGGCGGTGGCCGGCGGATTCCTGCTGGTCGCGACCCTGATCTACGTGATCGCCCGCTGGCAGGAGAACGCCGGCGCCGACGCCTGGGTGGGGTACGTGCGGGCCGCGGCCGAGGCCGGCATGGTCGGTGCGCTGGCGGACTGGTTCGCGGTCACCGCGCTGTTCCGGCGGCCGCTGGGCCTGCCGATCCCGCACACCGCGATCATCCCGACCCGCAAGGACATGATCGGCCGCAGCCTCGGCGACTTCGTCGGCTCGAACTTCCTGGCCGAGCAGGTGGTGCGGGACAAGCTGCGCCGCGCGGAGATCGGCCGCCGCCTCGGCGGCTGGCTCGACGACGCCGACCACGCCGAGCGGGTCACCTCGGAGCTGGCCACGGCGGTGCGCGGCGCCGTGCAGGTGCTGCGGGACGAGGACGTGCAGGCCGTGCTGGAGCAGGCGGTCGTGCGCAAGGTGCTCGCCCAGCCCTGGGGGCCGCCGCTGGGCCGGATCCTCGGCCAGGTCTTCGCCGACGGCTCGCACCACAAGCTCGTCGACCTGATCTGCGACCGGGCCTACGACTGGGTGCGGGACAACCACGAGACCGTGCTGCGCGTGGTCAGCCAGCGCGCGCCGTCGTGGTCGCCGAAGTTCTTCGACGCCATCGTGGCCGACAAGATCTACGCCGAGGTGCTGTCGTTCGCGTGGGCGGTCAAGACCGACCCGGAGCACCCGATGCGCAAGGCCGTCGACCGCTTCCTGGTGGAGTTCGCCGACGACCTGCAGAACGACCCGAAGACGATGGCCAAGGCCGAGCAGATCCAGCAGCAGGTGCTGGAGCACCCGGAGGTGCAGAACCTCGTCTCCTCGGCGTGGGGCACCGCCAAGAAGATGCTGCTCGACGCGGCCGAGGACCCGTCGAGCGAGCTGCGGGTGCGGGTGCGCGAAGGGCTGCGTTCGCTCGGCCGCCGGCTGGTCGAGGAGCCGGAGTTGCAGTCCAAGGTGGACGGTTGGGTGGAGGGCGCCGTGGCCTACGTGGTGTCCAACTACCGCGACGAGCTGACCACGCTGATCACGGAGACGGTGGAGCGCTGGGACGCGCAGGAGACGTCCCGCAAGATCGAGCTCCAGGTCGGCCGGGACCTGCAGTTCATCCGCATCAACGGCACCGTGGTCGGCGCCCTCGCCGGCCTGCTGATCCACACCCTCTCCCAGCTGTTCCTCTGAGCGCCGGAGTTTCGGTTGCTGTTGGGGATGTGGTGACATTCGGTAGGGCGGTTTGTCGTCTTTGAAGCGGCGCAGCCGCTTAGCTCACCCTCGCAGCTTGCGCCGCCGCGGGTTTCTCCACAGTGCCTTGCGGGGACACCCCGCACTCCGAGCTATCTCGCGAGGACAGCCCCGACGTGGTGAATTGGCATCCATGATGTCGGGGATCCCACAGCGAGAAGACGCCTGAGGGGCTGCCACCCGCGCCGCCTCGCAGAGCAGGTTCGGAAACAAGCTCTTCAGCTGGTGTGACGTTCCCGCCAGGAGCGGGCCTTCTCGCGGTTGCCGCACACGCGCATCGAGCACCAGGTGCGGGAGCGGTTGCGGGAGCGGTCGTAGAACGCCCACAGGCAGTCGTCGGCCGGGCAGATCTTGATCCGGTCCCAGCGCCCGGTGTGCACGAGTCTGGACGCGGCCACCAGCACGCTCCCGATCGCATCGCCGCCGGTCAGCGTCGGAACGCCGTTGTGCAATCGGACCTGGACCGGCCAGGCCGTTTCGAAACCCGCCTGCGGCCGGACGCCGCAGGACACCGCGGTGCGCATCGAGTCCCGGATCTCCCGCGCCGCATCGACGCCCGGTGCCTTGCCGAGGCCTTGGTCGATGCACCACTGCTGCCACTGCCCGGGATCGTCCATGATCTCGGTGCCCTTCTCGGCGTCGCAGGTGTTCAGGAAGGCCAGGACCAGCTCTATGTCGTGGTCGAAGTCGAGTTCGACGCCCTCCGGCGCCGACGGGCGATCCACCTCCGGAGCGACAGCTCTGCTGTTCACGAACACCATCGTAAGCCAATAGGGGGTTGTGCCGACCTCATGTAACCAACATAATCACTACACCGGTTAGTAACCGGTGAACGTGTTTGACAGGTTGGAGTGTGGCGGTGAATCAGATCCAGATCGAGCTGTACGGGTACTCCGAGAGCGGCCGCGAACTGACTGCGCGTGCCGTGCGCGGTGCCGAGATCGACCGGGCGCTGAAGGAAGGGGGCCTGCTCCGTCCTGCGTGGCTCGACCGGTTCGCCAACTGGTGGGCCTCGGCGACGGCGGCGCTGAGGCCCGGCGCCGCGGTGGATCCCGGTCCGGCTCCGCGTGGCTGCCTCAACTGACGACGAGAGGGATGACTATGACGACGACCTTGCGCTTGGCCGCCTTCGCGATCGACTGCCCGGACCCGCGCGCGCTGGCCGAGTTCTACGGGCGGTTGCTGGGCTGGGGGGAGATCGACGACTCCGAGGCCGGCGAGGGCTGGATCGAGCTCGTGGACCCGGCCGGCGGCGCGCGGCTGGCGTTCCAGCGCGACCCCGGCTACCGTCCGCCGACCTGGCCGAGCCGGGACGTGCCGCAGATGATGCACCTCGACATCCGGGTGCGGACGCTCGCGGAGGGCCACGAGCAGGCGATCGCGGCGGGCGCGACACTGCTGCCGCAACCGCCCGACCACCCGGATGCGAAGTGGCGCGTCTACGCCGACCCGGCCGGCCACCCGTTCTGCATGTGCGCCGGTGAGGACTGATCGCCGGAGCGGGCCCGTTCCCGGAAGCCGCCTCGGCCCCGCTGTCGCCGGCAACGACGGCGAGGATGCCCGGATCGAGTGCAAGCAGAGTGCTTGCAAGAGTTAGCACTCATGCGTATCGTGGTTGGTGACCGGAAAGGTGCTAGCCCGATGGAACGCGTGGACAAAGCCGTCAACAAGGCCGTCAACCAGGCGGTAAGCGACCTCGGCAGCTACATCCGGACGCAACGCAACAACGCCCAGATCTCGTTGCGGCAGCTGGCGAAACTCGCCGGCGTGTCGAACCCCTACCTGAGCCAGGTGGAGCGCGGGCTGCGCAAGCCCAGCGCGGAGATCCTGCAGCAGATAGCCAAGGGACTGCGGATCTCCGCCGAAGCGCTCTACGTGCAGGCCGGGATCTTGGAGCGCCGCGAGAGCGGGCCGGTGGTGGACGCGATCCTCGCCGACCCGGAGCTCAACGAGCGGCAGAAACAAGTGCTTCTGGACATCTACGCCTCGTTCCGGCGGGAGCACGACACCGCGGCGGACGGGGACACCGAGCAACCCGAGGAGTGACCGCCATGCCGGCTTTCCCGAAGACCGACGACGTGAACAAGGTGCGCGAGCAGGCCGCGCACGCCCTGGGCGAGGCCGTCGAGCAGGCCCGCACCCCGCTGCTCGCCGCGCTCGGCGCCGGTGACCTCGCAGCCCAGGCCCTCCTGGAAGCGGTCAACAAGGTCCGCACCCAGCTCAACGAGCGCGCCGAGGCCGCGCGCCAGGACCTTCCCGGCGACTTCGGCGAGCTGCGCGACAAGTTCGATCCGGCCGAGCTGCGCAAGCGCGTCGACGCCTACAGCCAGACCGCGAAGAACCTCTACGACTACCTGGCCGAGCGCGGCGAGGAGACGCTGCACCGGCTGCAGGACCAGCCGCAGGTCAAGAAGGTCTGGGACCAGGTGGGCACCGCGCAGGGCAAGGTCGAGGACACCGTCGACGAGGTCCGCGACCTGGCCGACGACGTGCTCGGCAAGGTCAGCCGCCCGTTCGGCAAGACCGAGGAAGCGGCCGCCGAGGAGCCGAAGGCCGCCGAGCCCGAGGCCGAGGCGTCCGCCGCCAAGCCCGCCGCGAAGACCACGGCCGCACGGACCACCACGCGCAAGACCCCGACCAAGTCGACCGCCGCGAAGAAGTCCTCGACCAGCAAGTCCAGCGAGAGCTGACGGTCCGGCAGGGTGCCCACTGCGCCGACGACCACGTAGGGTGGGCATGTGGAGCTGGCGCTTTGGATCCTGACGATCATCTGGATTGCGGGCATCCCGGTCGGGGTTTTCGCTTTCGTGCACGCTGCGTCGCAGCGCGCGGACGCTTTCACCGCCGTGGACAAGCTGAACAAGCTGGCCTGGATGGGTATCACGGGCGTCGCCGCGCTCGTGCTGATCTTCAGCACGCTAGGACCGTTCACGATCATCTGGATCGCCGGGCTGATCGCCTCGCTGGTCTACATCGTCGACGTCCGGCCCAAGGTGAAGGAAGTCCAGGGGCGGTCCTGGTAGTGCGGGCTCGCTGGACGGCGCACGGCCGCGGAGCCCCGGTGACGCTGGTCGTGCACGGTTTGGGCGCGACCGAAGGCGAAGCCCGCATCCCGGCCTCCGGGCTGCCGGGCACCCGCGTCGTCGTGGCGCTTCCGGGGCACGGCAGCGCCGACGACGCGCCGCCGGACTACTGGAACTACGGCTCGATCGCGGCGGATGTCCTCGCCGTGGCGGACGAGGTCGAGGCGACCCGCGCTGTCGGCGTCTCGCTCGGCGCCGGCGCGTTGACGCGCATCGCCGCGGAGCACCCGGACCGGTTCGAGCGGCTCGCGCTGCTGTTGCCCGCCGCCCTGGACAGGCCGCGCGAGGTGGCCGCGACCTGGGCTTTCGAGCGGCTCGCGGCGGCGGTCGCGGCCGGCGGCAAGACGTTGCGCGAGACCGTGGCCGCAGACCTGCCCGAGGGCGTGGAGGTCGGCGACTACGTCGAACGCCGCGCCGAGGCGCTGCTGCGGTTGGAAGACGCGCTGCGCGAGCTGCCGGAGCAGGTTCCGGTGCCGGACGCCGCCGTGCTGGCCGGTGTCCGGTCGGACGTGCTGGTCGTCGGCGCCACCGACGATCCGCTGCACCCGGCCGAGGTCGCCAAGGCGGTGGCCGCGGCCTTCGCCCGCGCGAGGCTGGAGGTCCTGCCCTCCCCGGCGCCGATGCTCACGCACCGCCGGGAGCTGCGCCGCCTGCTGGTGGACTTCCTCGGCTGAACCCGCGTCCGGCCGCTCAGGCGGGATTCGTATTGTCTGGTCATGGGTGTTGATTGGTCTGCGGCGGCTGGAACGCTGGACGTCACGTCGGCGCTGGAGCGCCTCGAACTGCTCGCCGAGCCGGTCGTGGTCGCGGTTCGGGAGCTCGACGACGAGCGGATCGGGGCGACCGAGATCGACCCGGATCTGGCGGACACCGCCGCGTTCTGCGAGAAGTACGGCTCGCCGCTGGAGCTGTCGGCGAACTGCGTGGTGGTCGCGGGCAAGCGCGCCGGTGAGGTGCGCTACGCCGCGTGCGTGGTGCTGGCCACGACCCGCGCCGACGTCAACGGCGTGGTCAAGCGGCGGCTGGACGTGCGCAAGGCGTCGTTCGCGCCGATGGACGACGCGGTGCGGCTCACCGGCATGGAGTACGGCGGGATCACGCCGTTCGGGCTGCCCGCCGACTGGCCGATCCTGGTGGACTCCGAGGTTGCCGCGGCCCCGGCCGTGGTCGTCGGCAGCGGCGTCCGGCGAAGCAAGATCATCACGCCGGGCGAGCTCCTGGCGCAGCTCCCGGGCGCAGAAGTCCTGGAGGGCCTCGGCCGCTGAGTCGTGAGTGGTAATTCCGGCTCCTACCGGAATTACCACTCACGACCCTTGGAAGCCCCTGCCCTGCGGTCCGAAGTGGACTGGATGCGTGAGGAGTCATGCATGCGTTGCCGGCGCATCCTCGCCGATCGCGACCGTGTCTGATTTTTCTTATCCCACAGCAGATTTCGGAAGTAACCTCTCAGGTTCTGGCTTCAGTTGGCCACTTTCGTCCTCTTCGACCTGCTGATCCTGGCCGCAGCGGTCCAACCCTGGTGGCCGGGCGTGCGCCTCCCCTCCAGCGCGCCCGGCCACCGGATCAGAAGACGACGGTGCGGCGGCCGTGGACCAGGACCCGGTCTTCGAGGTGCGCGCGCAGGCCCCGGGCCAGCACGAGCTTCTCGGCGTCGCGGCCCTTGCGGACCATGTCCGTCACGTCGTCGGTGTGGTCCACGCGGATCACGTCCTGCTCGACGATCGGTCCCGCGTCGAGCTCCGCGGTCACGTAGTGGCACGTCGCGCCGATGAGCTTCACGCCGCGCTCGTACGCCTGGTGGTACGGGCGGGCGCCGGCGAACGACGGCAGGAAGCTGTGGTGGATGTTCAGCGCCCGGCCGGCCCACGCCTCGCACAGCTCGGGCGGCAGCACCTGCATGAAGCGGGCGAGCACGATCGCGTTCGGGTCGTGGTCGTCCACCAGCTTCCGGACCTCCCGGAACGCCGCCGCCTTCGCGTCCGGGTCCTTGCCGAACGGCACGTGGTGGAACGGGATGCCGTGCGCCTCGGTGATGGGGCCCAGGTCCTGGTGGTTGCCGATCACCGCGCGCAGGTCGACGTCGAGCTCCCCGGAGCCGATGCGGCCGAGCAGGTCGTGCAGGCAGTGGCCTTCCTTCGACACCAGGATCACCACGCGCCGCCGCTCGCCGGTGTCCGTCACCCGCCATTCGGTGCGGCTGCCGAGCTCGTCGGCGACGTCGGCGAACCGGTGGCGCAGCTCGTCGATGCCGAACGGCAGCGAGTCCGCGCGGACCTCCTGCCGGGTGAAGAACCAGCCGGTGTTGATGTCGGTGTGGTAGCCGGCCTCGACGATCCAGCCGCCGTGCTCGGCGATGAAGGTCGCGATGCGGGCGACGATCCCGGTGCGGTCCGGGCACCCGAGGCTGATGACGAAACGACGTTCGGAAGGGCTCACGGCCGGGGATTATCGCAGGTAGCAATGGTCGTACCGGCAACAGGCCGAGCCATGGAACGCCCAGTAGGAGTCGCCGTTTCGCCTGGACGGGTGCCGTGAGCGCCTTGGACCGTTCCGGAGGGGGTGCCGTGGGGATGCGGGATGGGTCCGGTGTCTTGGACATGGTGAAGCCGCTTGGCGGCCGAGTGGTGTGACGCGGCGTTTTTTTTTTGGAACCACCACCCCCAAGGGGGGGGGAGACCCGCTTTCCCCCCCCAAAAAACACAC
>NZ_JBWKKH010000026.1:0-78765 GCF_056431645.1 Saccharopolyspora sp. NPDC045839 | reverse complement strand
CTCCTTTTTTTTCGCGAAGCCTCTCTCCGGGGGGGGGGGGGGACTTTTCTTTCTCGGGAAAAACCGGCGCGCGGAACGACTTCTCAACGGCCTCCTGCGACGGAATGGTGACGCGCTCGCGGCCGTTGTGCGCGAGGGCTGCACGTCGGGCCTGCAGGCCGTGGCGATCGTCAGCGGATGCCTCGCCGCATTGCTGCTGGTACTGGCGTTGACGCTGTTCAAGAGGGTTGACCGCATTGGCGAGGCGGAAGGGGGCCGAAGAATCCGACGTGACTGTCGTGGTGCGAGGTGTGGTAGCGCGGGTCTTGTCCTTGAAGCAGCGGAGCCGCTTAGCCCACCCTCGCAACTTGCACCGCCGCGGGTTCTCAGGTGTCTTCTCGCGAGGACAGTCCCGACGTGGTGAATGGCATTCATGATGTCGGGGATCCCACAGCGAGAAGACCCCTGAATTTCCGCTACCCGCACCGCCACGCAAAACGAGCCTGGAACAGGCCGTATAGCAGCACAAAGTACGCACGGGCCGTCGTCAGCGTCCGGCGGCGAGGGCCGCGAGGGCGGCGTCGCCGGTCACCACGGCAGTGCTCGGGCGGCCCCAGACCCGCCGGAACACCGCGTCCGCGGTGCCCGCGACCGTCGCGTCGACCTCCAGCGCCGCGTCGGTCGGCGCCCCGGCCTGCGGCGGTTGGCCCGGCCGGTACTCGACCAGCCACGCGCGGCCCGCGTCCGGAGCGTGGAAGAGCACCTTGCCCTTGCTCTCCTGCTCCGACCAGTCGCCCAGGGGGAGCAGCAGGGTCAGGAACTCGTCGATGCCGTCGGCCGCCAGCTCCGGGTCGAAGATCAGGTCGTGCACGTGGTCCGGGCCGAGCCCGGCGAGCGCGTGCTCCGCGTCGAGCCGGTGGATGGCCGTTTCGTGCGCCATCCGCCGGGTCCAGGTCTTCGGGGTGCCGCCGGGGTAGAGCGCCCGCACGGGCCGGTCCTGATCCATTGTGGACAGTGTCTGGAGCAGGATCGCCAGCCGCTCGTCCCACCAGGCGACCACGTCGTCGAACTCGGCCGGCGGCCGCAGGTCCTCGGGGCGCTCGCTGCCCGGCTCCAGGTGCAGGGAGAGCTCCGCCCTCGCGTAGGCCTGCCCGAGGTGCTGGACCAGCTTGCGGACGTCCCAGCCGGGGCAGGTCGAGACCTCGGCGTTCGGTCCGGCCTGGAGCACGGCGCTGCGGAAGGCAGCGGCCTGGTCCAGGAATGCGCGGTGCAAGAAGTCGCTAGCCATGCCTCCACAATAGGAACCGGACGTCGTCGCGGGCACCGGCGGCGGGCCGTGAGATCGGCCGTCGTGGAAGTCCTGGTGCAGCCGGGCGCGTGCGCGGAATCCATCCTCGGCAGGACGCCGCTCGACCGGGTCGGCTCAGGGCGCCACCGCGGACCAGTCGACGGTGAGCTCGCCCAGCCGCCACCGGCGTCGCCGGTCCAGCACCGGCCAGCCCAGCTCCGCGAACGACTGCGCGGCCTGCGCCCACCGGGCGCGCGGCCCGAACGGGACCATCGGGGCGGCCTTCGCCCAGCACGCGTCGAGATCGGCCAGCATCGCGTGCACCTTCTCGCCCGGCACGTTGCGGTGGATCAAGGTCTTCGGCAGCCGCTCGGCGAGGTCCGACGGCCGCTCGATGTCGGCGGGCAGGCAGGCCAGCGTCAGCGTCCGCGGCCCGCCCCGGTCCAGCGTCACCCAGCAGCAGCGTCGCCCGATCTCGTCGCAGGTGCCCTCCACCAGCAGCCCATCCGGCGCCAGCCGGGAGCACAGTTCCTCCCACGCCTTCCACGCCTCGGGCTCGGTGTACTGGCGCAGCACGTTCAACGCCCGCACCAGCGCGGGCCCCGGGAAGTCGCGCACTCCGGCGGCCAGTCCGGCCAGCTCGAACCCGCCGCGGCGGAACTCCAGCGCGGGCGGATCGGCGACGAGCTTGCCGGCCGCCACCCGGTCCGGGTCGATCTCCAGGCCCACCACCCGCGCGTCCGGGCGCAGCGGCCGCAGCCGGGCCGCCAGCTCCACGGTGGTCACCGGGGTGGCGCCGTAGCCGAGGTCGATGACGACCGGCTCCGCCGCGTTGCGCAGCGCGTCCGCGACCCACGATGTGCCGGCGATCCACCGGTCGATGCGCCGCAGCCGGTTCGGGTTGGTGGTGCCGCGCGTGGGCATGCCCAGGGCGCGGGCCCGACCGGCGGCGAGCCGGGGCGCCCGCTTCTTCGGGGCCGAGTTCATCCCCGGCGGGCCAGCCACTCGGTCGTGAAGCGCTCCTCGTCGGCCAGCAGCTTCTGCACCTGGTCGACGATCAGATCTTCCAGCTTGCCGCCCAGGAACGGCAGGTTCACCCGCACGTTCCCGGACACCACGAACTCGCTGACCGCGGCTCCGGCCGGTTCTGCCAGGTCGCGCAGCCACATCGAGCCGGTGATCGAGCAGGGCGCGCCGGCGACCTCGGCGGCGATCTCGCCGGTGTAGTGCCCGTCCACCTCGCGCCGCCACGATTCGCTGCGGTCGATCGTCAGGTCCCCGCCGACCACCGTGCGGGCCACCGACGGCAACGAGTCGGCGTGCACGCCCTGGCGCAGCTGGAACCGCGCGCCGTCCTCGGTGTTGACGTGCTGGACCAGCGCCGCGCTGGCGCCGCCGATCTCCGCCAACCGGTCGGTGAGGTAGTCCTTGTCGATCAGCGCCTCGTACACCCGGGCGGCGGGCCACTCGGAGGTGCTCCGGTGCTCGATGCGGCGTGCCATGCAGCGGAGGCTACCTTTGGCAACCGTGAATCCCTCCATGTCCGGTGCCGAAGAAGTGCGCGACAACACTTGGTCGTCGGATCCGCACCCAGCCGGGACCGCCGACGGCCGGTCGCTGGCCGGCTGCACCACGCTGCGGCTGGGTGGCCCGGCGGCCGACCTGGTGGTCGCGCACCACCCAGACGAGCTGACCGCCGCGGTGCGGGCAGCGGATTCGGCCGGGCAGCGGCTGCTGGTGCTGGGCGGCGGCTCGAACGTCGTGGTCGCGGACGAGGGCTTCGCCGGGCACGTGGTGCGGATCGCCACCAAGGGGCGCCAGTACGACAGCGTCGGAGACGGGCTGGTGCAGCTCACGGCGGAGGCCGGCGAAGACTGGGACGAAGTGGTCGCCGACACGGTCCGCCAGGGCCTGGGCGGGCTCGAATGCCTGTCCGGCATCCCCGGCCTGACCGGGGCGACCCCGGTGCAGAACGTCGGCGCCTACGGCGTCGAGGTGTCCGAGCTGCTGGTCTCGGTCGACCTGCTGGACCGCGCCACCGGGCGCGTGCGCACGGTCCCGGCCGAGGAGCTCGGGCTGGCCTACCGGACCAGCGTGCTCAAGCACAGCGACACGGCCGTGGTGCTGCGCGCCCGGTTCCTGCTGCGCGACGGCGGCCGGTCGGCCCCGATCCGGTACGCCGAGCTCGCGCGCACGCTCGGCGTGGAGCCCGGCGGGCAGGTCGACGTGGCCGCCGCCCGCGAGGCGGTGCTGGCGCTGCGGCGCGGCAAGGGCATGGTGCTCGACCCGGCCGACCACGACACCTGGAGCGCCGGTTCGTTCTTCACGAACCCGATCGTCGAGGCCGGTGACCTGCCCGAGGTGCTGTCCCGGATCGTCGCCGAGATCGGCCCGGACCAGCGGATCCCGCAGTACCCGGCGGACGGCGGCCGGACCAAGCTGTCCGCGGCGTGGCTGATCGAGCGCGCCGGGTTCGCCAAGGGGCACCCCGGCCCCGGCGGGCGGGTGGGGCTGTCCACCAAGCACACCCTCGCGCTGACCAACCGCGGCACCGCGACGACCCGCGACCTGCTACTTCTAGCGCGTGAAGTTCGGGACGGGGTACGCGTGGCCTTCGGCGTTTCGCTGGCACCCGAGCCCGTGTTGGTGGACTGTTCGCTGTAGCAGCCGAAGAGCCGAACGGCCGTAAGAGTGACTCTTCGTGACTGATGCGTAACCCTGAGTGTTAAATGGGGTAGGTGGAGGGGGCCACCATGTTGAGCATCAGGGAGCTTAGGGATCGGGCGGTCATACGCCCGATCAAGCGGGCGGTCGAGGACCAGCTCCTGGACCTGCCCTGGGTGACCGCTGTCGACATCGGTGTGAAGCACCGTGCCGGGGCACCCACCGGCCAACAGGCGATCGTCGTCTCGGTGATCCGCAAGAGGCCGCGCGATCAGCTCGTCCCGGGCACCTGCGTGCCGGGCGACATCTTCGGCATCCCGACCGACGTCATCGAGGAACAGCCGGTCCTGCAGCACATCCACTGCGCCCGGCAGGAGCCGATGGTGCCGGGCCGGCGCCGCGGCGACCGTTCCGGGGTGGTGCGGGCCGGCGGTGGATTAGCGCCCTGCCGGGCCGTCCACCTGGCGCCGCCGACCGTGCCGAGCGCCGGCGAGTACTGCCGCATCGGCACGCTCGGGGCGATCGTCACCGGCACCGCGCCGACGGTGGTCACGATGGGCCTGACCACCTTCGACGTGGCCTGCCTGGACGACGCCTGGGCGGTGGGCGACCGGATGGCGGATCCGGACGACGGCCGGGTGCACACCGAGCTGGCGCGGGCGGCGCTGTCCGCCCGGGTCGACGCGGCCGCGGTCGCGATCGCGCCGGGTTCGGAGACGTCGTGCGTGGTCGACGGGATCGGCCCGGTCACCGGGCACGCGTCGGCGTACCCGGGCGAGCGGGTCCGCAAGAACGGCTTCGGCACGGGCGTGACGCTCGGCGCCGTCACCTCGGTCGATGCGACCGTGCGGATCGATCACGGCGAGGCCCTGGGCGTCCGGGTGCTGCGGGAGCAGATCCGGATCGCGGCCGCGGACCTGCGGTTCTGCGGGCCGGGCGACGCCGGGGCGGCGGTGCTCGATCCGGGCGGGCGGATCATCGGCCTGCACGTGGCGGGCAGCCGCGGCGGGGCGTTCGGCTTCGCCAGCCCGATCGCGGACGTGCTGGCGGAACTCGACGTGGAACTCTGCACCGAATCCCAGCGAATCCGCGTCTGACCCCACGCCTCTCCCACCCCGACCCGATCGGCCCCCAGCCGGTCGGGTCCGCAATTTCAATGGAAATCGGAGGTTCGATTTCAATGGAAATTGCGGACCTTCACCCGGACGAGATCACTCGGTCCGGCGGTGCATGCGGGTGGCCGAGTGCTGGTCGCGGGGTTTGACGGAGATGAAGTCCACGTTCACGTGGGACGGGCGGGTCACCGCGAACGCGATGACGTCCGCGATGTCGTCGGCGACCAGCGGCGTGATGCCCTGGTAGACCGCCGCCGCGCGCTCCTTGTCGCCGCCGAAGCGCACCTCGGAGAACTCCGTCTCCACGGCGCCCGGCGCGATCTCGGTGAACCGCACCGGCTCGCCCAGGAGTTCGCCCCGCAGCGTGCGGTGCAGCGCGCCCTGCGCGTGCTTGGCCGAGGTGTAGCCCGCGCCGTTGTCGTAGACCTCGGAGGCCGCCACCGAGGTCACCGTCACCACGTGCCCGTCGCCCGAGGCGACGAGCTTCGGCAGCAGCGCCTTGGTGACCCGGAGCGTGCCGAGCACGTTGGTCTCCCACATCCAGCGCCAGTCGTCCTCGTCGGCTTCGGCGATCTTGGCCAGGCCCTTCGCGCCGCCGGCGTTGTTGATCAGCACGTGGCATTCCGGCACCTGCTCGACGAACGCCGCCACCGAATCCGGGTCGGTGACGTCCAGTGGCAGCGCGGTGCCGCCGATCTCCTCGGCGAGCGCGGTCAGCCGTTCGAGCCGCCGGGCGCCCAGCACCACGTGGAAGCCCGCGGCGGCGAGGTGGCGCGCGGTGGCCGCGCCGATGCCGGAGCTCGCCCCGGTGACCACGGCCCAGCGGCCTGCAGAACTTGTGCTCACGTCTTCTTCCTCCTGGGAGACGGCCGATTGCCCGCGTCCATCGGACCACGTCCGGCCGGGGCCGATGTGACGTGCCGGATGTGACACGACACACTGGGGTTTCCAGACATCTTTTTTCGCCTTCGGGCGTCTTGTGGATAAAGGGTCACTTTTCGACGACCGTCCCGTTGCATTTCGGGCAAAGCGGATGGTCGTGCGCACATTCTCTAAGGGGATAGAGGTCAGAAGGTGAGTGGTTCCAAGCTGCGGTCGAGGTGGGCTGCGCTGGCGGGAGCTGTGGCGGCGGTGCTGCTGATTTCGGGCTGCGGTGCGTCCGCGCCGCAGGAGCAGAAACCCGCGGATCCGGTCGCCAAGGTGTCCTTCGAACCGGGCGCCGACGCGGGCGAGGTCAACCCGGCCGCGCCGATCACGGCCACCGTGGATCGAGGCAGGTTCGACTCCATCGAGCTGACCAACGCCGACGGCAAGAAGGTCGCCGGCGAGCTGTCCAAGGACGGCAAGAACTGGCACGCCACCGAGGCGCTCGGCTACGGCAAGAGCTACTCCTGGACCGGCCAGGCCACCGGCGAGGACGGCAAGCAGGTGCCGGTGCAGGGCGCCTTCAGCACGCTGCAGCCGAAGAAGACGATCCGCGCCACGATCAACCCGACGGACAACGCCGAGGTCGGCATCGCGATGCCGATCAGCGTGAAGTTCGACGAGGCGGTCCAGGACAAGGCGGGGATCCAGCGGGCGCTGACCGTGCAGACCTCGGTGCCGGTCGAAGGATCCTGGGCCTGGCTGTCGGACCGGCAGGTCGACTGGCGGCCGAAGGAGTACTGGCCGGCGCACACCCACATCAGCGTGCACGCCAAGCTCTACGGCCAGTCCTACGGCCAGGGTTCCTACGGGCTGGCGGATCTGAGCACCGAGTTCGACATCGGCCGGGCGCAGATCGTCAAGGCGGCGGTGGGCACCCACCGGCTGGTCGTGATGCGCAACGGCGAGCAGGTGGCCAGCTACGCGGCGAGCTACGGCGAGGAGTACGACCCGGGGCGCAACACGCCCAACGGCACGTTCATCGTCATGGAGAAGCGCCCGGTGGAGATCATGGACAACCCCCGTTACGGCTATCACGACGTGCGCAAGACCTGGGCGGCGCGGTTCTCGAACCACGGCGAGTTCATCCACGAGAACCAGGAGAACGCCGCCGCGCTCGGCAAGGTCAACAACTCGCACGGCTGCATCAACCTCAGCGCGGCCGACGCGAAGGACTACTACGACAGCGCGCTGCTCGGCGACCCGATCGAGGTGACGGGCTCGGCGAGCACCATGCCGCCGCAGTTCGACGTCTACGACTGGCTGCTCAACTGGGAGCAGTGGACCAAGAAGTCCGCGGTCTGAGCCGCTGCCCCGTCGCGTGCTTCCGCAAGTTCCATTGAAATCGAACCTTCGATTTCAATGGAACTTGCGGTCCGGTGGTTCAGTCTTCGGCGTCGGTGGCGAGGATCGCGGTGAGGACGCCGGGGAACTTCTCGTCGGGACGTTGCTCGCGATGCGTGCGGGCCGGTCGGCCGACGTGTGAGCAGTGCCACCCGGGGCCGCCTGGCAGGACTGTCCGGCGGCCCTCGAGCGGTAGCGTCGAACGCTGGCCCCGGCTGTGTTCCGGCACGGCGACGGGAATGTTTCCGCCGCGCCGGGTGTCGGGGTTTGACGCGGGCCCGAAAAATTCGGGCCGCTCGGCTTGCGATGGGCAGCAGATGACTTCCAGCACGTTACGCATGCGGCCGCGCCGCGCCGCCGTCTTCTCGTTGCACACCTCCCCGCTGGAGCAGCCCGGCACCGGCGACGCCGGGGGCATGAACGTCTACGTCGCGCAGACCGCCAAGCGGCTCGCCGCGCTCGGCACCGAGGTCGAGATCTTCACCAGGGCGACCTCCTCGGACATCCCGCCGATCGCGGAGCTGGCACCCGGCGTCCTGGTCCGGAACGTGGTCGCGGGCCCCTTCGAGGGGCTCGACAAGAACGACCTGCCGTCCCAGCTGTGCGCCTTCGCCGCCGGCGCGCTGCGGGTGGAGGCCCGCCACGAGCCCGGCTACTACGACATCGTGCACTCGCACTACTGGCTGTCCGGGCAGGTCGGCTGGCTGGCGCGGGAGCGCTGGGGCGTCCCGCTGGTGCACACGGCGCACACCCTCGCCAAGGTCAAGAACGCCAACCTCGCCCAGGGCGACAGCCCCGAGCCGCGGGGCCGGGTGCTCGGCGAGGAGCAGGTGGTGGCCGAGGCGGACATGCTGGTGGCCAACACCGACTTCGAGGCCGCCGACCTGATCGAGCGCTACGGCGCCGATCCGGACGCGGTCGCGACGATCCCGCCCGGCGTCGACCTGGAACTGTTCACCCCCGGCGACCGCGCTGCCGCCAGGGCGGCCCTGGACCTGCCGCCGGACGCGGTGGTGCTCGCCTTCGTCGGCCGGATCCAGCCCCTGAAGGCCCCGGACGTGCTGCTGCGGGCGACCGCGGAACTGCTCGCCCGTCGCCCGGAGATCCGCGACCGCCTCGTGGTGCTGGTGGTCGGCGGCCCGTCCGGCAGCGGGCTGGAACGTCCCCGGGCGCTGCAGGAACTCGCCGTGCAGCTGGGCATCACCGACGTGGTGCGCTTCCTCCCGCCGCGCAGCGGGGCGGCGCTGCGCGACGTGTACCGGGCGGCGGACGTCGTGACGGTGCCGAGCTACAACGAGTCCTTCGGGCTGGTCGCGCTGGAGGCGCAGGCCTGCGGCACGCCGGTGGTGGCGGCCGCCGTCGGCGGCTTGCCGGTCGCGGTGGAAGACGGGATGTCCGGGCTGCTGGTGGACGGCCACGGCGCCGGGCAGTGGGCCGATGCGCTCGGCTCGATGCTGGAGCCGGGGCTGCGCGCTCGGCTGGCCGCGAACACCACCGCGCATGCAGCGCGCTTCTCGTGGCAGCGCACCACCGAGGCCCTGCTCGATGCCTACGCGCAGGCGAAGATGTCGTTCCACGCGCAGCTGCGCATCCGGGAGGTCACGGCGTGAGCGTCGACGAGGTCATCAAGTCCACATTGGACGCGAGTGGGCTGGAGTACGCGCCCAAGGGCGCGGGGCGGTACTTCGTCACGCTGCCCGGCACCAAGAAGCTGCAGACCAACTGCTGGCTCATCGTCGCCGAGCACGCCCTGGTCGTCGAGGCGTTCGTGTGCAGGCAGCCCGACGAGGCGCACGAGGACGTCTACCGGTTCCTGCTGCGCCGCAACGCCCGGCTCTACGGCGTGCACTACACGATCGACGGCAACGGCGACATCTACCTGGTCGGCCGGATCGGCCTGCACGCGGTGACCGCCGACGAGCTCGACAGGGTGCTCGGGCAGGTCCTGGAGGCGGCCGACGGCGACTTCAACACCCTGCTGGAGCTCGGGTTCGCCACGGCCATCCGGCGCGAGTGGGGCTGGCGCGAGTCGCGCGGCGAGTCCCTGGCGAACCTCCAGCCGTTCCGGCAGCTGGTGGAGCGCGACGGCCCGGTCCAGCCCCTGCACGACCGGCCGTAGCGGCGTTCGTCGCCCGATCGGTGCAACCGGAAGATCGTCCCGCTCCGTCTCCGCCGTGTTCACGACGATGCGGAGGAGAACGGCATGGGCAAGCGGCGATTACGCGGGCCGATCATGGCGCTGGTCGCGCTCGGCCTGTTGAGCGGGTGTTCCTCGGGGGCGGGTGATTCGGCGGTCTCGGAGTCGCGCGCGGTGGCGCCGGCGGCCCCGCAGGAGCGCAGCACCTCGGGCAGCGGTTTCGCGACCGACACGGCATCCGGCGACGCGCAGAGCCCGGCGACCGGCGCGCGCGAGGTGATCCGGACGGCCGAGCTGGACATCGAGGTCGACGACGTCGAGCGGGGCGCGGCCGAGGTGCGGCGGCGCAGCGAGGGCTCGGGCGGCTACCTCCAGCAGGAGGACGCCTACCGGTCGGGCACGACGATGACGATGCGGGTTCCGGCGGACCGGCTGGACCAGGTGCTGGGCGAGCTGTCGGCGCTGGGGCGGGTCACGTCGCGCAGCCAGCAGGCTGAGGACGTCACCGACCAGCTGGTGGACACCCGGAGCCGGATCGATTCACAGCGGGCCAGCGTGCTGCGGTTGCGCGCGCTGATGGACCGCGCCGCGACGGTCGACGAGATCGTGTCGATCGAGAGCGAGCTGACCTCGCGCGAAACGGAACTGGACGCCCTCGAACGGCGCGAAGCGACGCTGTCCGGCCAGGTCGAGCTGGCCACGGTGACGGTGCGGCTGGAGCGCCCGGCCGCGGTCGCCGACGACGACACGGGCTTCCTGGCCGGGCTCTTCGGCGGCTGGCGGGCGCTGTCCGAGATCGGCGCGTTCCTGCTGACGGCCTTCGGCGCGGTGCTGCCGTTCGCGGTGGTGCTCGCGGTGCCGGCAACCGCGGCCTGGCTCCTGCACCGCCGCCGCAAAGCCCTCCGCAAGACCAGCATTTGACCTGGGATCTGCGTCGGGTCTGGCAAGGCCGCGAGGTCCCGCCAACCGCACCGCTGTGCGGAACGCGCCTGGAAGCCCAAAGAGACCGCGCGGGGCGGCTCGGGAGAGAGGGGGAGTCACGAGCACGAGCCGCCCCGCGTGGGGTCCCGCCTGACGGGCCGGTGGGCGGGGGGCACCCGGGGCCCGGCGGGGGCGCGGTTCGATGGGGGATGCGAACCGCGGACTTGCTCTCACGAGATCGGGGAGTGCGTGGGAGCCGATCTCAAGGAGAGCGTTGTCAACTTCGCAGAGTCCTGCAGCGGCCACAAGCCCGCCGCATTACTCCATTAGTGTGATGTTTTCTACTGAAAGTAACGCTAAGGGTTCGAACTGCGTTCAGTTTGCGCACGGAAGTGACAGTCGCCACTTTCGTGTCACGGAGCTGCGGTGATCACATAACTGTCGGGTGAAGTGCACAACCAAAACTGCGGATCACCGCGCGCTGCGGGAGGGTGAGTCCGGCGGAGGGCAGCGGCCTCCGCACACCCGATGAGGAGCGGCGAGATGACCGATCGCAACGCCACCACGCAGTGGACCGGAGACCTCAAGGGCGGCTCCGGCACCGTCACGCTGGACTCGTCCAACGCCGGCCAGTTCCCGGTCACCTGGGCGTCCCGGGCCGAGGAGCCCGACGGCCGCACCAGCCCCGAGGAACTGATCGCCGCGGCCCACTCCGCCTGCTACTCGATGCAGCTCTCCGGCCTGCTCACCGCGGCGGGCACGCCGCCGGAACGGATCGACACCAGCGCCGAGGTCGCCTTCGGCCCGCGCGGCGACGGCTTCGCCATCACCGGGATCGCGCTCACCGTGCGGGCGAAGGTACCGGGAATCGCCCCGGACGTCTTCGACCGAACGGCCCAGAAGGCCAAGGAGATCTGCCCGGTCTCGGCGGCCCTCACCGGAACCACCATCACCCTCGACGCCGCCCTCGACTGAAAACCTGTTTCCAGGCTCGTTTTGCGTGGCGGTGCGGGTGGCGGCCCCCTGCGGGAGTTACTGCGGCCTTCTCGACTCCGGGATCCCCGACTTGCGTATGACCGAATACGCGGCGTCGGGGCTGTCCTCGCTGGGAGAACCCCGACAGGGGTGGGCACCGTGAACCCGCGGCGGTGCGAGTTGCGAGGGTGGGCTAAGCGGCTGCGCCGCTTCAAAGACAACGACCCGCGCTACCGCACCCGACGCCACCACACCCCGAACAGCCTCTATAGCCTGGGGTTATGACTTCGACCCTGGTGCTGCTGCGGCACGGTGAGAGCACGTGGAACGCCGAGAACCTGTTCACCGGTTGGGTGGACGTCCCGCTGTCGGAGAAGGGCGTGGCCGAGGCCAAGCGCGGCGGTGAGCTGCTGCGCGAGAGCGGGGTGCTGCCGGACGTGCTGCACACCTCGCTGCTGCGCCGCGCCATCTCGACGGCGAACATCGCCCTCGACGGCGCGGACCGGCACTGGATCCCGGTTCGCCGCGACTGGCGGCTCAACGAGCGCCACTACGGCGCGCTGCAGGGCAAGAACAAGAAGCAGACCCTCGAGGCCTACGGCGAGGACCAGTTCATGCTCTGGCGTCGCTCGTACGACACGCCGCCGCCGGAGATCGAGCTCGGCAGCGAGTTCAGCCAGGACGCCGATCCGCGCTACGCCGGCCTCGGCGCCGACCTCCCGCGCACCGAGTGCCTCAAGGACGTGGTGGCCCGGCTGCTGCCGTACTGGGAGACGGCGATCGTGCCGGACCTGCGGGCCGGCCGCACGGTGCTGGTCGCCGCGCACGGCAACTCGCTGCGCGCGCTGGTGAAGCACCTGGACGGGATCTCCGACGGCGACATCGCGGGCCTGAACATCCCGACCGGCATCCCGCTGCGCTACGACCTCGACGCCGACCTCAAGCCCACCAACCCGGGCGGCACCTACCTCGACCCGGAGGCCGCCGCCACCGCCGCGGCAGCGGTCGCGAACCAGGGCCGCTAGCCCGATCGGCCGAAGATCGAGGGGCACCCGGCGCCGGGCAATCTGGTGCGGGTGCCCCTCGCTTGTCACCTAGATGGGTGGCGGATGGCGAATTGTCGCCGAGGCGGCGAACGGAGCGCGACGGTCGACCGGGCGCTACGTGAACTGGCTCCCAGCAGGGGGTGAAGCCGAGGTGAAGAAGCCCCCTTTTCGTGTCACGGGTATCACGGAACGCCCTCGTAGACTGGCCTTTCCCCACCCCGGCTTGCTTACGATGCTGGCGTGACCGCATTGGGCTACACCGCCCTGATCATCGGCGCGCTCGCACTGGGCGCGATCGGCGGCTTCGTCGCAGCTCGGGGATCCCGGCGCCGCGGCAGGCCCGAGGGCCCGACCGTCGCCGACCTCCTTCAGCGGCTGGTGCACACCAGTGACAGCGGCGTAGTCGTGCTCAACAAGTTCGGCGACGTGGTGCTGCACAACCCGCGGGCCGACGACCTCGGGCTCATCCGCGACCACCAGGCCGATCCGCGCGCCCGCAAGGCCGCCGAGCACGCCCTGCTGACCGGCGAATCCGTGCCCGTCGACCTCTCCCCGCTCAACCGCGCGGGCACCGCGCTGCGCGGCAGAGGCCCGGCCGCGGTGCTCGGCGAGGTGCGCCCGCTCGGCGACGGCTTCACCGTCGTCGACGCCGCCGACGAGTCCGACTCGGTCCGCCTGGAGGCCACCCGGCGCGACTTCGTCGCGAACGTCAGCCACGAGCTCAAGACGCCGGTCGGGGCGCTCGCGCTGCTCGCCGAGGCGGTGCTGGACGCCGCCGACGACGCCGAAGAGGTGCGGCGGTTCTCCAACAAGATCCTGCACGAGTCGACCCGGCTCGGGACGCTCGTCTCCGAGCTGATCGCGCTGTCCCGGCTGCAGGGCGCGGAGCGGCTGCCCGAGCTGACCACGGTCGGCGTCGACGCCGTGGTGGAGGAGGCGCTGGGCCGCAGCCGGCTGGCCGCCGAGTCCGCCGGCATCGAGATCGCCGTCGACGGGCCCACCGGTTACCTGCTGGACGGCGACCGGACGCTGCTGGTGACCGCGCTGAGCAACCTGATCAACAACGCCGTCTCGTACTCGCCGCCGGACAGCCCGGTGTCGATCAGCCGCCGGTTGTCCGGCGACTTCGTGGAGATCGCGGTCACCGACCGTGGCATCGGCATCGAACCCGAGTACCACGAGCGGGTGTTCGAGCGGTTCTTCCGGGTGGATCCGGCGCGGTCCCGCGCCACTGGCGGCACGGGTCTGGGCCTGGCGATCGTCAAGCACGTCGCCGCCAACCACGGCGGCGAGGTCAAGTTGTGGAGTCGCACCGGCACCGGCTCCACCTTCACACTTCGGGTGCCCAGGCACGGCACGACCGACGGCCAGCCGGCCGCAGCAGAGCCGGTGTCATCAGCGGATCGCGCGGGCAGTGCCGCCCGCTCGGCGACGGAGAGCGCGGACGGGGTCACAGCCGTCGAAACGGGAGGAGTGCGGTGACCAGGGTGCTGATCGTGGAGGACGAGGAGTCCTTCGCCGACCCACTTGCCTTCTTGCTGCGCAAGGAGGGCTTCACGGCGGCGGTGGCCGTCAACGGCCCGGAGGCGTTGGACGAGTTCGATCGCAACGGCGCGGACATCGTGCTGCTGGACCTGATGCTGCCGGGCATGAGCGGCACGGACGTGTGCAAGCAGCTGCGCCAGCGCTCCTCGGTCCCGGTGATCATGGTGACCGCCCGGGACAGCGAGATCGACAAGGTCGTGGGCCTGGAGCTCGGCGCCGACGACTACGTCACCAAGCCGTACTCGGCGCGGGAGCTGATCGCGCGGGTGCGCGCGGTGCTGCGCCGCCGCGGCGAGGCGGAGGAGCTGCAGCCGCAGGTGCTGGCGGCCGGGCCGGTGCGGATGGACGTGGAACGCCACGTGGTGACCGTGGACGGCGCCGACGTCAACCTGCCGCTGAAGGAGTTCGACCTGCTCGAATACCTGCTGCGCAACGTCGGCCGGGTGCTCACCCGCGGCCAGCTCATCGACCGGGTGTGGGGCGCCGACTACGTCGGCGACACCAAGACGCTGGACGTGCACGTCAAGCGGCTGCGCTCGAAGGTCGAGCCCGACCCGGCGGACCCGCGCTACCTGATCACGGTCCGCGGCCTCGGCTACAAGTTCGAGGGCTAGCCGCGGGCGGAGACGCCGCGCGATCGAGCCCCCGGAGCGGGCCCCTCGGGGGCCGCACCGGGGGCTCTTCCGCGCCGATCGGCCGAGCGCGCAGCGCCGACGACTGACCGATCGACCGAGGTCGGAGGGCCGATCGGCCAATCGGCGAACAGGGGTGCGAGCGGGCAATCTTGAACCGTGAACAACCCGATCCCCAACGCCACCGGACGCGCCCCCAGTGGTCGGATGACGTGCACTCAGCGTGACAGGCCTCTCTGGCCTCGTCCTCGACGGCGAGGTCGAGGCGTGATGTTGGCCGCGTGACCTGGCGCACTGATGCCCTGGTTGGCCAGGTCTGCGGTGTGCGCGAGGTGGGCCGGTAGGCCGTTTGCTGCCCCACCTCGCCCCCGGCCGCGTGCGCAGCCGGTAATTTGTCGGGCATGCGCCTAGGGGTGCTCGACGTCGGATCCAACACGGTCCACCTGCTGGTGGTGGACGCGCATCGTGGTGCCCATCCGACCCCGATGACATCGGAGAAGACCGTGCTGCGGCTGGCCGAGCGGATCGGCTCGCACGGCGGCCGACTCGCAGAGGAGGACGCCGCGGAGCTCGTCCGCACCGTCGCCGACGCGCAGGAGGCTGCCATCGCCGCAGGTTGCGAGGAGCTGATGGCCTTCGCGACCTCGGCGATCCGCGACGCGGAGAACGCCGCCGAAGTGCTGGCTCGGGTGCGCGCCGAGACCGGCATCGAGCTGGAGGTGCTGCCAGGCGAGGACGAGGCCCGGTTCACCTTCCTGGCGGCCCGCCGCTGGTACGGCTGGTCGGCGGGCAACCTGCTGATGCTCGACATCGGCGGCGGCTCGCTGGAGATGGCGGTCGGCATCGACGAGCAGCCGGACCTGGCGGTGTCGGTGCCGCTGGGTGCCGGGCGGCTGGCGCGCACGATGCTGCACGATCCGCCGACCCAGGACGAGGTGAAGAAGCTGCGCGATTGGCTGCAGGGGCAGCTGGCGCCCACCGCGAAGCGCTTCCGCAAGCTGGGGCGTCCCGATCGCGCGGTGGCCAGCTCGAAGACGTTCCGGTCGCTGGCCAGGCTGACCGGGGCGGCGCCGGCCTCGGCGGGACCGCGGGTGCCGCGCACGCTGACCGAGACCGGCCTGCGGCAGCTGCTCGCGTTCATCACCCGCATGTCGTCGGCCGACCTGGCCGCGCTCGACGGCGTGAGCGGCGCGCGGGCGCACCAGCTGGTGGGGGGCGCGCTGGTGGCCGAGGCCGCCATGCGAGCGCTGGGTCTGAAGGAACTCGACATCTGCCCCTGGGCGCTGCGGGAGGGTGTGATCCTGCGACGACTGGACCACACCAATGGAGACAGTCACACTGCCATTCAGGCCCGCGCAACACTGGGGCTCGCGGAGTCGGGGTCCGCGGACGGAACTGGACGCCAGACGCAGCACGGGGCACGGTGGGAGCAATGAGTCGGGACAGCGGGGCCGATCAGCCCACCCAGCGCACCGTTGCGGAGCTGCTGGCCGAATACGGCGGCAGCTCGCAGAAGAGTTCCCGCCGCCGGCGCCGCAGGGCCGAGGACCCGTCCGAAACCGCGCCGCAGGCGATCATCGAGCGAGTCCTGTCGGACAGCGGTCAGATGCGCGCCGTGCCGCCGGACGGCGAGCCGCCGCAGCGCCGCAGCCACCGTCCGGGCGCACCTAGCCCGGCCGCTCAGCCGCAGGCTCCACAAACATCCGCTCCGCAGCCTCCAGCCGCTCAGCAGTCGGTTCCACAAACACCCGCTCCGCAGCCTCCGGCCGCTCAGCAGCCCGCAGCTCCGCCACCGCCCGCAGCACCTGCCACGCCGCCTCCCGCTGCGCCTCCCGCGGCCTCGGAGCCAGCGGCGGAGGCGGCGGGCGCCGGCTACTGGGCTCAGCGGTTCACCAGCGCGGGCAAGGGCAAGGCGTCGCCGCCGGCTCCGCCGGAAGGCGATGCCGAGGCGACGATCCAGCAGCCCGCCTTGCGCCGGCCGGCGCCGCAGCAGGACGCGCCCCCGGCGCCGCCGAAGCCCACTCCGCAGGAGGGGCTCACGGAGCAGCTGCCGCGCGTCGCGGCAGCCAAGTCCGAGCCCGATCCGGAAGGCACCGCGGTGCTGGCCTACCCGCCTGCACCTGCACCCGCGCCTGCGCAGCAGCAGGAGGAGGAAGCGCCGGACGAGCCGGAGGACCCGTACGACTTCGACTCCTACGACGAACCCGAAGCCGAGTACGCCGAGGACGACTACGACCCCGAGCTGCCCGCGGGCCTGGACGCGGACGACTACCGCGACGGCGAACCCGACGACGAGCCCGTCTCCGCGGGCAAGGAGTGGGGCACGCTGGTGCTGCAAGGCGTCGGCGGCCTGGTCGGCGGCGGGCTGGTCTGGGTCGGGTTCCGCTGGTTGTGGGGTACGAACGCCCTCGCGGCGCTCGGTGCCGCGCTGGTGATCACCGGTCTGCTGGTGTTCATCGCGTGGAAGTTCTTGCGCACCAACGATCTGCAGACGATCCTGCTGGCGGTGCTGGTCGGCTTGTTCTGCACGGTGTCCCCGGCGGCACTGCTGCTTTTCAGCCACTCGTGACGCACCGGCGCGCGACCACCCATCCACCGTCGGTCATGCTTGGCAGGCGATGACAGTGCAACCGCCCCAGCGCGAGGAGGCACCCGGCCGGATCCCGGTCGGGTTGTCCAGCGCGTCGGTGTGGCCGCAGCCGGCCCGCGCGGCGTTCGAGATGGCCGCGGACCTCGGGTTCGACGGCGTCGAGGTGATGGTCTGGGCGGACGCGGTCAGCCAGGACGTCTCGGCGCTGCACCGGCTTTCCGAGCAGCACGGCGTGCCGATCCTGGCGGTTCATGCGCCGTGCCTGCTGATCACGCAGCGGGTCTGGTCGCCGGAGCCGGAGGAGCGGCTGCGGCGGTCCGTGGTGGTGGCCAGCGAGCTGGGCGCGCAGACAGTCGTCGTGCACCCGCCGTTCCGCTGGCAGCGCCGCTATGCGGAGGGATTCACCGAGCTGGTCGCGGAGCTGGAGGAGACCAGCGGGATCTCGATCGCCGTGGAGAACATGTTCCCGCTGCGCCCGCCGAGCACGCTGAACCGGTTGCGCGGCGGCAAGAGCAGCGGGCTGTCGGCGTTCAAGCCCTCGCCGGACCCGACGGAGGTCGGCTACCGCAACTACACGCTCGACCTGTCGCACGCCGCCGCGGCGCACGTGGACGCCATCGAGCTGCTGAAGCGGATGAAGGACGGCCTGGCGCACGTGCACCTGGCGGACGGCACCGGAGCGCCGCGGGACGAACACCTGGTGCCGGGGCAGGGCAACCAGCCGTGCGCGGAGGTGTGCGAGGCGCTGGCCGCCGACGGCTACCAGGGCGCGGTGGTCCTGGAGATCAACACCCGCAAGGCGCGCAATCCCCAGCAGCGCGCGGCATTGCTGTCCGAGGCGCTGCTGTTCGCCCGGCTGCACCTGGAGCCGCTGCGCGCGGGCTGACCGGTTTCTCCTGGTCAGGGTCCGGGCGCGGTTTTCCGCGCGATAGCCCGCAAAAATCGCGCGCGGGCGGCAGGCGCGACTAACCGATGCCTAGTGATCAACTTCTCCGAAGGTCACTAGAATCAGTGACCATGAACTCGTTGCGCGCATCGGTCGCCGAGCGCTTCCGACCGCTGGACCGCACGTGACGGAGGTCCTGGATCCCTTCGCGGCGGCCACTTCGGTGCGCCCGCTCGGCGATGGCACCTTCGTCGCCAACCTGCATCCCGACTGGGCCGTCGGAGAACGTCCGCACGGCGGCTATCTGCTCGCGCTTATGGCTCGCGCCCTCGGCGACGTGACCGGGCTCGCGCCGCTCTCGATCAGCGCCCAGTACCTGCGCCCGCCCCGGGTCGGCCCGGTGCTGGTCCGGACCGAGGTGCTCAAGGCCGGCAAGACGGTGACGGTCGCCCGCGCGCAGCTGGAGCAGAGCGGCCAGGCCTGCGTGGACGCCACGGTCACCCTCGGCAAGGTGCCCGAGTCGGAGCCCGAGTGGTCGGATCTGCCCGACATGCCGGTGAACCCGCCGTCGACCGCGATCGACCTCGCCGCCACCGAGGCCCGGAAGTTCTTCGCGCTGGCCCGGGTCTGCGACATGCGGCTGGACGCGAGCACCGCGGACTTCCTCAACGGCGGCACCGGCGAGCCGCGGCTGCGGCTGTGGGCCAAGCCCCGCGAGGCGCAGCCCGACCTGCTGTTCGGGCTGGTCGCGGGCGACCTGACGGTGCCGGTGACGCTGAACCTCGGCCGGTTCGGCTGGGCGCCGACGGTGCAGCTCACCGCCCTGCTGCGGGCCCAGCCGGCGAACGGCTGGCTGCGGATGGTGGTGGACTGCCGCGCGGTGCACGGCCAGTGGTTCGACGAGGACGTCATGGTGATCGACTCGGTCGGGCGCCTGATCTGCCAGGCCCGCCAACTCGCCCTGTCCCCCTGACCGTCCCCTGCCCCTCCGCAATTTCAATGGAAATCGGACCTTCGATTTCAATGGAACTTGCGGACCTCCGGTGTGTCGGACCCCGACACACCGGAGGTTGTGGACAACTCCCGCAATTTCAATGGAAATCGGACCTCTGATTTCCATTGAAATTGCGGACGACCCCGGACCCCGGACCCCGGTGCCGGGGACGGGGATGGGGGTGTGGGGTCAGGTGAGGCGGGTGACGTCGAGGCCGCCGTCGGCGTGCTGCTTGCGGAGGCGCTTCTTGTCGAACTTGCCGACGCTGGTCTTCGGCGCTTCCGGGATGAACGTCCAGTACTCCGGCACCTGCCACTTCGCCACCTCGCCCGCGAGGAAGTCGCGCAGCTCGGCCGCGTCCACCTGCTGACCGTCGCGGAGCACCACCGCGACCAGCGGCCGCTCGGACCACTTCTCGTCCGGCACGCCGATGACCATCGCCTCGGCCACCGCCGGATGGCCCATCACCTTGTTCTCCAGGTCGACCGACGAGATCCACTCGCCGCCCGACTTGATCACGTCCTTGGCCCGGTCCGTCAGCTGCACGAACCCGTCCGGCGTGATGAACCCCACGTCCCCGGTGCGCAGCCAGCCGTCGTGGAACTTCTCCGGATCGTCGTCGCCGTAGTACGCCCCGGCGATCCACGGCCCGCGGACCTCCAGCTCGCCGACGCTCTCGCCGTCCCACGGCAGCACCGTGCCGTCGTCGCCCACCAGCCGGCCCTGCACGCCGGCGGGCAGGCGCCCCTGGCTGGCGCGGTAGGTCCAGCGCTGCTCGTCGGTGACGCCTTCCGGCGGCCGGGCCACGCTGCCCAGCGGCGACGTCTCGGTCATGCCCCAGGCGTGCAGCACCGAGATGTCGTACTTCTCGTCGAACGCCTTCATCAGCGACGGCGGGCACGCCGCGCCGCCGACCACGACCTCGCGCAGCGAGGACACGTCGTGCGGGTCGGCCTCGAGGTGCTGCAGCACGCCCTGCCAGATCGTCGGCACCGCCGCGGCCATCGTCGGGCGCTCCGCCTCGATCATCTTCAGCAGCGGTTCGGGCTGCAGGAACCGGTCCGGCATGATCATCGACGCGCCGACCATGAACGCCGCGTACGGCAGGCCCCACGACATCGCGTGGAACATCGGCACCACGGCCAGCGACCGGTCCGCCTGCGACAGGGCCATCCCGTCGGTCATGCACACCTGCATCGAGTGCAGGTAGATCGACCGGTGCGAGTAGACGACGCCCTTCGGGTTGGCGGTGGTGCCGGAGGTGTAGCACATGGCGGCGGCCGAGCGTTCGTCGATCTCCGGCCAGTCGAACTCCTCCGGTCGCCCGGCCAGCAGTTCCTCGTAGTCGTGCACCGCCACCCCGGCCGGCGCCTCCAGCGCGGCCTTGGCACCGCCGGTGACGATCACGTGCCGCACCGTCTTCAGCTCCGGCAGCAGCTTCTGGAACAGCGGCAGCAGCGTCCCGTCGACCAGCACGACCTGGTCCTCGGCGTGGTTGGCGACGTAGACGAGCTGCTCGGGGAACAACCGGATGTTCAGGGTGTGCAGCACGGCGCCCATCGACGGAACCGCGAAGTACGCCTCCAAGTGCTCGGCGTTGTTCCACATGAACGTGCCGACGCGCTCGTCGCCGGTCACGCCGAGGCCGCGCAGCGCGTGTGCCAGCTGCGCGGTCCGGCGGCCCACCTCCGCGAAGCTGCGGCGCCGCGCCCCGTCGCCGGTCCAGGTCACGACTTCCGCGGACGCGCCGTGCGGCCCGCTGCCCTGCTGGAGGATCCGAGCGATCGAGAGCGGGCCGTCCTGCATCGTGCTGAACATGATCAGAGCTCCTTTGGGCTGGTCATTCAGGCGCGAAAGATCGCTCGGCCGTGGCGGGCACTGTGGTGGCAGACACAGTAGCGGCTGGAATCGGCCTTCGGGAGGGTCGGCCACGCAGCGTGGTCTGGCACCCTGAGCGGCATGACGACGATCGCCGTACTCGGAGCCGGAAAGATCGGGGAATCCCTGCTGTCGGGGCTGCTGAAGGCGGGGCGCGCCCCGTCGGACCTGCTGTTCACCGAGCGGTTCCCGACGCGCGCGGAGGAGCTGACCAAGACCTACGGCGTCACGCACGTCGACGTGGCCGGTGCCGTGCAGCGCGCGGACGTCATCGTCGTCGCCGTCAAGCCGCAGGACATCGAGCCGCTGCTGGACGAGATGGCGCCGAACCTGCCCGGCGGCAAGCTCGTGGTGTCGCTGTGCGCGGGCCTGCCGACGAAGCTGTTCGAGCGCCGGTTGCCCGAGAACACCGCGGTCGTCCGGGTCATGCCGAACACCCCGATGCTGGTCGGCGAGGCGATGAGCGCGATCTCCGGCGGCGCGCACGCCTCGGACGCGGACCTGGCGCTGGTCGAGGATCTGCTCGGCAGCGTCGGCAAGGTCGCGCGAGTGCCCGAGAGCCAGCAGGACGCGGTGACGGCGCTGTCCGGCTCAGGCCCGGCGTACTTCTTCTACCTGGTCGAAGCCATGATCGACGCCGGCATCCTGCTGGGCATCCCGCGGGCCACCGCCGCGGACCTGATCGTCCAGTCCGCGGTCGGCGCGGCGGCGATGCTCCGCGAGGGCGGCGGCCATCCCGTGATGCTGCGCGAGGCGGTCACCTCCCCGGCGGGCACGACCATCGCGGGCATCCGCGAGCTCGAGAAGCACGGCGTGCGCGCGGCGCTCATCGACGCCATCGAAGCGGCCCGCGACCGGTCCGTCGAGCTCGGCAAGGCCCACGAGACCGACGAGCCCGCCTGACGCTGGCACCTGGCCTGCGTGCGAGAAGCGCCGTTTTCGCGCGAAAACGGCGCTCACCACGCCTGCGGGGTGACGGTTTCGCGCGAAAACGGCGCTCGCTCCGCGCGACCTCTCGGCGGCCACGCCGCTTTGGTGCGAACTACTCAGGGCCAAGGGGGACGTTCGTCCATCGCAGGTGTCCCGTGTGTCCCGCTACTCTCGATAGAGCACGTGCGTGAGGTTTCCGTCGGAGGGGAAGCCGACGGCGCGACACGTGCCGAAGGGCACGGTGAAGCATGTCTGCGAACTCCGAACCCAGCCAACAGGCGCCGCCGAGCATGGGTCAGGTGCGGTTCCTCACCGTCGCAGAGGTCGCAAAGCTGATGCGGGTGTCGAAGATGACGGTCTACCGGCTCGTGCACGCGGGCGAGCTGCCCGCGGCACGGGTGGGGCGTTCGTTTCGGGTTGCCGAGAAGGACGTCCACGCGTACCTGGAAAGCGCCTACTACAACGCGGGCTGAGACGGCCCGGCCGACCGTTTGCGCAGGTGACCGGCCGCGAGCCCGACGGACGGCCGATGGCGGCCCGGACGGCTCGCGCGCCCGGCCGGCGGTGCCCGGCGTCGTTTCGAGGACCACGGCGGAAGGCCTCGAGACCTGCGGGTAAAGTTTTGGGTTGGTCGTGCCAGGTGTGCGTGCTCATGCGGCTGCACCGGTGCGGGAGACGTTCGAACTGCCGTCAAGAGTGAAGGAGTCCGCATGGGCTCGGTCATCAAGAAGCGCCGTAAGCGCATGTCCAAGAAGAAGCACCGCAAGCTGCTCCGCAAGACGCGCGTTCAGCGTCGCAAGTTGGGCAAGTGACCTGCGCACCGCCGCCGGCCGATGGTCGGCGGCGGTTGTTTTTTGCCGGTCGCCCGGTGCGCGCGGCCGACTCGTTCGGGTAACCCGAACGCCGCGGTGAGCGGCGCATTCGGCGGTAGCATCGCAGTCGGCGAGCGTGCCGGAGAGCCAGGGAGACACAGTGGGCCCGAATGTCGTGCTGGTGACGGGGGTCAGCCGGTTCCTGGGCGGGCACCTCGCCGCGCGGCTGGCGGCCGATCCCTCGGTGCAGCGGGTCCTCGGCGTCGACACCGTGCAGCCCGGCCGCGATCTGCTGCGGCGGATGGGGCGCACCGAGTTCGTCCGCGCCGACATCCGGAACCCGCTGATCAGCAAGGTCATCGCGAACGCCCAGGTCGACACCGTGGTGCACGCGGCGGTCAACTCCCACTCCGGGCCCGGCGGACGGGCCACGACGAAGGAGATGAACGTCATCGGCACCATGCAGCTGCTGGCCGCCTGCCAGCAGTCGCCGCAGGTGCGCAAGGTGGTGGTCCGGTCGACCTGCGCGGTCTACGGGTCGAGCTCGCGGGACCCGGCGGTGTTCACCGAGGAGATGGAGCCCAAGGACCTGCCGTCGTCCGGCTACGCGAAGGACGCGGTGGAGATCGAGGGCTACGTGCGGGGCTTCGGCCGGCGGCGGCCCGACGTGGACATCACCACGCTGCGCTTCAGCAACCTGATCGGCCCGCGCATCGACGCCGTGCTGGCCCGCTACTTCGCGCTGCCGGTGGTGCCGACCGTGCTCGGGTTCGACGCGCGGCTGCAGATGCTGCACTCCGAGGACGCGCTGGCGGTGCTGGAGCGGGCGACGATGATGGACCGGCCCGGCGTGTTCAACGTGGCCGGTGACGGCGTGCTGATGCTCTCGCAGGCGATCCGGCGCGCCGGGCGCGTCGCGATGCCGCTGCCGAGCACGGCGGTGCTGCCGCTGGCCCAGTTCTTCCGCAGCGCCCGGCTGGTCGACTTCTCGCCAGAGCAGCTGCGATACCTCAACTTCGGCCGGGTGCTGGACACCACGAGGCTCCGCGAGGAGTTCGGGTTCACCCCGCGCTGGACCACCCAGCAGGCGTTCGACGACTTCGTGCGCGGCCGGGGCCTGCGGCCGGTGGTCGACAAGGAGAACATCCTGGCGCTGGAGCGCGGCGCCGGGGACCTGCTGGCGAAGCTGCGGTGACGGAGGCGGCATGAGCGACGGTCGCGCCCGACCGGGTGCGGGGGCGTGATGGCGGATGCGCAGGTGATCCCGCTGCGCGCGGCGGACCGGGAGCAGCTGGAGGCCGCGAAACCGCCGGAACCCGGCTGGGAGGACGCCGTCATCGACGCGCTGGCGTTCGCCCGCCGGCGGTTGCTCGGCGACTACCAGGTCGACGAGTTCGGCTTCGACCAGGAGCTGACCGACGAGGTGTTCCTCCGGCTCCTGCGACCGGTCTACGAGAAGTGGTTCCGGGTCGAGGTGATCGGCGGCCACCACGTGCCCGTCGACCGCGGAGCGCTGGTGGTGGCCAACCACTCCGGCACGCTGCCGTGGGACGCGCTGATGACCACGGTTGCGCTGCACGACCACGTCCAGGCGCCCCGGCACCTGCGGATGCTCGGCGCCGACCTGGTGTTCTCGATGCCGGTGCTCGGCCCGCTGGCCCGCAAGGCCGGGCACACGCTGGCCTGCAACCCGGACGCGGAGCGGTTGCTGACCAACGGCGAGCTGGTCGGGGTGTGGCCGGAGGGTTTCAAGGGCATCGGGAAGTCGTTCAAGGACCGGTACAAGCTGCAGCGCTTCGGGCGCGGCGGGTTCGTCTCGGCCGCGCTGCGCACCGGCGCGCCGATCGTGCCCTGCTCGATCGTCGGCGCCGAGGAGATCTACCCGAAGCTGGCGGACATCAAGCCGCTGGCGCGGTTGCTCGGCGTGCCGTACTTCCCGGTCACGCCGTTCTTCCCGCACTTCGGGCTGCTGGGGGCGGTGCCGCTGCCGTCGAAGTGGTACATCGAGTTCGGCGAGCCGATCGAGACCTCGTCGTTCCCGGAGGGCGCGGCGGACGACCCGATGCTGGTGTTCAGCCTCAGCGACCAGGTCCGCGAGATCATCCAGCAGACCCTCTACCGCCTGCTCTCCCAACGCACCAACGTCTTCCTCGGCTGACCGGCGGTTTCAAATGAGGTTTTTCCAGCCTCGTTTTGCGTGGCGGTGCGGGTAGCGGCCCCCTGCGGGAGTTACAGCGTCCGCCTGGTCTGTGGGTGCCCAGCCTTATGTATGCCAATACACGGCGGCTGGGCCGTCCTCGCCAGGCGAACGCTGAGAACCCGCGGCGGTGCCGGTGTCGTAGGTGGGCTATGCGCCTGCGGCGCATGCGACACCCCATCGACGTGCAGCTGTGCGGCCCGCGGCTGCGGACCGATCAGGATGAAAAACGCTCACTTGAAACTGCGCTCCCGCCTGGCCGGGTGCGTCGGTGGTCTGCCGGTTTCAATTGAAACCGCGGCCTCCCCGACGCGGTGCGTCGCGCGGGATTGTAAGGCGGTCGTCGGGTCGGTGCCGCGTTGCGGCGTGGGCCGTCCGTTGTTCTATTTGTGCTGGTGAACGTGCTTTTCCGTGAGGTCGAACGCGGAAATCCGGACAGTTGCCAGACGAAGCGGACGGTGCGTGATGAGCTACCCCTCGACCTTCGGCTCCCAGGATCCCTTCGCGGATCTGCTCAACAGGTTCTTCGGCATGTCGCCGATGACGTCGCCGCCCGCCGTGCAGCGAGTGCCGATCGGCCGGCTGCTCAGCGAATCCGCCACCGAGCTGATCGGCAAGGCGTCCGAGCGCGCGAAGCAGGACGGCAGCGACGACCTGGACACCGAACACCTGCTGTGGGCGGCGACGCAGGTGGAGCCGTCCCGCAGCCTGCTGGTCCAGGCCGGGGCGGAGCCGGACCACCTCGCCTCGCGGATCGCCGAGGCGCTGCCCGGCGCCAGCGCCGAGCCCTCGGCGAGCCCGGGGCTGACGCCCGCCGCGAAGCGCGCGCTGATCGGCGCGCACGCGCGGTCCCAGGCGGCGGAGAAGTCCTACATCGGGCCCGAGCACATCCTGGCCGCCCTGCTCGACGATCCGGACTCGGCGGCGGTCGAGCTGCTGGACTCCTACGAGATCAACACCCGCAAGCTCCGCGACCGGGTCGACCGCGCCGCGACCACCGACAACATCCCCACGACCGCGGGCAGTGACACCCCGACGCTGGACGAGTACAGCCGGGACCTCACGGAAGAGGCCCGCGCGGGCAAGCTGGACCTGGTCGTCGGGCGCGCCGACGAGATCGAGCAGACCGTGGAGATCCTTTCCCGGCGCAGCAAGAACAATCCCGTGCTCATCGGCGAACCCGGCGTCGGCAAGACCGCGATCGTCGAGGGGCTGGCGCAGCGCGTCATCGCCGGCGACGTCCCGGAAACGCTGCAGGACAAGCGGGTTCTCGCGCTCGACATGACCGGCCTGGTGGCCGGCGCGCAGTACCGCGGCGAGTTCGAGCAGCGGCTGAAGAAGGTGATCGACGAGGTCCGCGCCGCCGAGGGCTCGGTGATCCTGTTCATCGACGAGATGCACACCATCGTCGGTGCCGGGGCCGGCGGCGAGAGCAGCATGGACGCGGGCAACATCCTCAAACCCGCGCTGTCCCGGGGAGAACTGCACGTCATCGGGGCCACCACGATCGACGAGTACCGCAAGCACGTGGAGAAGGACGCCGCGCTGGAACGCCGGTTCCAGCCGGTCCTGATCGCGGAACCCACCGTCGAGGAGACCATCCAGATCCTGCAGGGCTTGCGCGACTCCTACGAGGCGCACCACGGCGTCCGCTTCTCCGACGAGGCGCTCTCCTCGGCCGCCACCCTCTCCGACCGCTACATCAGCGACCGCTACCTGCCGGACAAGGCCATCGACCTGATGGACCAGGCGGGCGCGCGGGTGCGGCTGCGGTCGGTCAGCCGCAGCGGCGACGTCCGGGCGCGCGAGGACCGGATGGCCAAGCTGCGCCGGGAGAAGGACCAGGCCGTCGACGCCGAGGACTACGACCGGGCCCGCGAGCTCAAGGAGCAGATCGAGGACTTGGAAGGGGAGATCGCCGGGATCAGGGAGCGGCGCGAAGGCGTCGCGGACGTGACGACCCAGGACATCGCGGAGGTGCTGTCGAAGCGCACCGGCATCCCCGTCGCGCAGCTGACCGAGGACGAGAAGCACCGCCTGCTGCGGCTGGAGGAGGCCCTGCACGAGCGGGTCGTCGGCCAGGACGAGGCGGTCCTGGCGGTGGCGGAGGCGGTCCGCCGCAACCGGGCCGGGATGGCGCACCCGGACCGGCCCATCGGGTCGTTCCTGTTCCTGGGGCCGACCGGCGTCGGCAAGACCGAGCTGGCGAAGGCGCTCGCGGAGCTGATGTTCGGCGACGAGCACAAGCTGATCCGCTTCGACATGAGCGAGTTCCAGGAGAAGCACACCGTGTCCCGGCTGGTCGGCGCCCCGCCCGGCTACGTCGGCTACGAAGAGGCCGGGCAGCTGACCGAGAAGGTCCGCAGGCAGCCCTACAGCGTGCTGCTGTTCGACGAGATCGAGAAGGCGCACCGGGACGTGTTCAACACGCTGCTGCAGGTGCTCGACGACGGCCGGCTGACCGACGCCCAGGGCCGCACCGTGGACTTCCGCAACACCGTGGTGATCATGACGAGCAACGTGGGCGCCCAGCGGATCCTGGCCCACGAGGGCGATGTGGACGGCATCCGCGACGAGCTGATGGACGACCTGCACGCGAAGTTCGCGCCGGAGTTCCTCAACCGCATCGACGAGACGATCGTCTTCCACCGGCTGACCGAGGACGACCTGTCGCAGATCGTCGACCTGATGCTGGACCGCAGCCGCCGCCTGCTGCGCGCCCAGGAGATCGACCTGGAGGTCACCGAGGCGGCCAAGAAGTGGCTGACCCGGCGCGGGTTCAAGCCGGAGTTCGGGGCGCGGCCGCTGCTGCGCACCATCCAGACGCAGCTGGACAACCGGATCTCCAAGCTGCTGCTGCGCGGCGAGGTCCAGCCGGGCGACACGATCCTCGCCTCGATCGAGGACGACGAGCTGATCTGCACCCTGGCCCGGCCGCACGAAGCGGACGTCCCGCAGCAGGCCGGGGACAAGGCGCCCGAATCGAGCAAGGTCTGAGCTCGGTGGGGCTCTTTGGGGAGCTCGTGCAACGCGGCGATTTCGCGCGAAATCACCGCTGCCCCCACCACGCCCGGGACGGCTTCCACAACACCCGGCATCGCCGTTGCCCGGCCGAACGCGGCGATGACACCCGGAGCGGTGGTCTGGGCGGTTCGGAAGTGCGCCGGTTCGAATCCCGTGGGAAGGATGGATCATGAGTAGCCTTTCGGATGATCCCACCCAGGCGGTGACCGACCGGCTGGCGAAGCTGGCCTGGGAGTCCGTGCTCGTCGTGGGCGTCTGCTCACTGGTCGTCGGCGTGCTGGCGCTGGTCTGGCCGCGGGCGACGCTGATCGTCGTCGGCGTGCTGTTCGGCGTCTACCTGCTGGTCAGCGGCGTGCTGCAGATCGTCGCGGCGTTCGGCACGCACGTGACGGCGGCGATCAGGGTGCTGGCGTTCATCAGCGGCGCGCTGTCGATCCTGCTGGGCCTGCTGTGCTTCCGGGGCGAGATGCAGTCGATCCTGTTCCTGGGCCTGTGGATCGGCATCGGCTGGCTGTTCCGCGGCGTCACCCAGACGACCGCGTCGATCGCCGACCGGGCGATGCCCGCGCGCGGCTGGCAGATCTTCATGGGCATCATCACGGCCCTGGCGGGGATCGTGCTGATGGTCTCGCCGCTGGCGTCGGTGGCGCTGCTGGTCCTCTTCGGCGGGATCTGGTTGGTCGTCCTCGGCATCGTGGAGATCATCACCGCTTTCCGGATCCGCTCCGCGGCGAAGCGGCTCGCCGCGTCCGGATGACGCCGATGACCGGGCGCGCGAGCGGGAGGGGCGCGCCCGGCCTTCGGGTGGGCCGGTGCGGTGGGCGGGGATGCCACCGCACCGGCCCGGTTTTCGCGTGGCCGCCGTCGGTGCGTGCGGTCATGCTTTCGCCGAGTCCAATCCGCTACCGGTGGGGAGAATCCGATGAGTTCCCGGCTCAACCCGTACATCAGCTTCGACGGCGACGCCCGGCAGGCGATGGAGTTCTACAAGAGCGTGTTCGGCGGCAACCTCACGTTGAGCACCTTCGGTGAGTTCGGCGCCCCGGATCCGAGCAGCGCGGACAAGGTCATGCACGCGATGCTCGAGACCGACAGCGGCTTCACGCTCATGGCCTCCGACACGCCGCCGGGCATGGAGCACAAGCCGGGCACCAACATCTCGGTGAGCATCAGCGGCGACTCGGAGGACGAGCTGCGCGGCTACTGGGCGAAGCTGGCGGAGGCGGGCACGGTGGCGGTGCCGCTGGAGAAGCAGATGTGGGGCGACACGTTCGGCATGTGCGTGGACCGGTTCGGCATCGGCTGGATGGTGAACATCGCCGGCTCGTGACCGGCGCAGGTGACTCCCGGGGCCGTGAGTCTTTTGGGCTGTGATAGCCGCCCAAAGGACTCACGGCCCCGTTCGCTCAGGAACTGGCCGCCGCGCCGCTCACGACCTGTCGCGGCGGCGGTAGGCGAGGCCGGCCGCTACCGCTCCCGCGATGGCGCTGGCCCCCATGATCGAGTTCAGGCCGATCCGCGCCGCCTTGCGGCCCGTCCGGAAGTCCCGGACCTCCCAGCCGCGGGCCCGGGCGATGTCGCGCAGGCGCTGGTCCGGGTTGACGGCCACCGCCGTGCCCACCGCCGACAGCATCGGGATGTCGTTGGCCGAGTCCGAGTAAGCCGTGCAGCGGCGCAGGTCCAGGCCTTCGCTGGCGGCCATCGCCCGCACGGCGTGCGCCTTCGCGCGCCCGTGCAGCATCTCGCCGACCAGCCGGCCCGTGTACACGCCGTCGGAGCTCTCCGCGACGGTACCCAGCGCGCCGGTCAGCCCGAGCCGCCGCGCGATGATCTGCGCCAGCTCCACCGGGGTCGCCGTCACCAGCCACACCCGCTGGCCCGCGTCGAGGTGCATCTGGGCCAGCGCCCGGGTGCCCGCCCAGATCCGGTCCGCCATCAGCTCGTCGTAGATCTCCTCGCTGAGCTCCACCAGTTCGGAGACCTTCCGGCCGGCCACGAACGACAGCGCCTGCTCCCGGCTGGCCTGCATGTCCTGCGGGTTCTCCCGGCCGCCGACCCGGAACTTCAGCTGTTGCCAGGCGAACCCGGCCAGGTCGGTGGCGGTGAGGAACTTGCGGGCGGCGAGTCCGCGGGCGAAGTGGAACAGCGAGGCGCCCATCATCATCGTGTTGTCGACGTCGAAGAACGCCGCGGCGGTGAGGTCGGGTGGGGTGGCCAGCGATCCGTCCGGGACCGGCGCGGCGGCGACGGCGGCCTCGGCGGACGCGCGACCGGCCACCTTCGCGCTGTCGATCGGATCGGAGCCGGGCGCGCGCGAGCTCTGGTCCGCGCCATCGGCTGAGCCTTGACGTGTCGGCACCGCCGCGCCTCCCGGGGGTCCTCCGGTGTTGTCGTGCGAAGTTCCAGGTCTTGCCGACCCGGGCCGAACCGGCTCAGCAGGCCTCTAGCTTAAGACCTGGCCGCAACCGAACTTGCGCACCTCCGCCGTGGCGTGGTGGTCCGCGATTCCGGCGGAAACCGGGCCTCCGGTTTCCGCCGGAATCGCGGCGGGAGGTCAGCGGAGGTCGTCGGGCAGCAGTTGCGCCAGCCGGCGGATCGCGCGGTGCTGGAGGGCTTTGACCGCCCCCTCGTTGCGCTGCATCGCGGCCGCCGTCTCGGTCACCGACAGGCCCTGCAGGAACCGCAGCCGGATGCATTCGCGCTGGTCGGGGTTGAGCTGCCGGACGCAGCTGAGCAGCTCTCGGTGGGTCGCCTCGGTGAGCACGTGCTGTTCCGGGCCGAAGTGCGTCCGGCCGACCGGCAGGTTGTCGGTGACGTCGGAGGTGGGGATCTCCAGCCGGTTCCGGCTGGACTTGATGTGGTCGAGGATGAGGTTCTTGGCGATGGTGATGAACCAGGCCGCCACGTCGCGGCCCTGGTAGCTGATGGAGGCGATCCGGCGCAGCGCGCGCAGGAACGTCTCGCTGGTGATGTCCTCGGCCAGGCAGTGGTCGCTGACCCGGAACAGCACGTACCGGTAGACGATCTGGGCGTACTCGTCGTAGAGGTGGCCGAAGGCGTCGTTGTCGCCGTCCTGCGCGGCGCTGACGTACGCCCAGCTCTCGGTGCCCGGCCGGGGCACCGGTCGGGTGACCGGGGCGTCGACGCTGCGGAAGGGTGCGGCCGGGGCGGGGGGTGCGAGCGTCTTCGGGCTGCTCATCTCTTGCGACCTCCTGCCGTCGTTGGCGGACCGGCGTGGTGCAGGTGGGACGCACCGGTGCCGGTGTCATGTCGCGGTGTCCGGCGGACACCCGCCTCCGGCCGGCCGAGGGGCTCCGACGGCCTGGTGACGCCGGGGGCGTGGGCGTTGGAGCAGCAGCATACGTGTTGTTACTCGGAAGTAGGTAGTGCTACTCGGTGACGGTCTGGTTGCGCAGCGTGTTCAACTGCGGCGCGACACCTAACTCGGACAGGTGATTTTGGACACTTGACCAGCGCGGTCGGTGTCGCGTCGCGCTCCGGTCCGCTGGGTACCTTGGAGGCCGCGAAGTCGGCCCGAATTTCTCCCTGGAGCGAAGGCATGCACGAGGTGACGGTGATGACCCGCGAGGGTTGCCACTCCTGTGCGGACGCGATCTCCGACGTGCGGCGGATCTGCGCAGAGCTCGACGTGCAGTGGTCCGCGCAGGATGTGGACGCCGACCCGGAACTGCGCGCGGAGTACGGCGACCGGGTCCCGGTGATCTTGATCGATGGAGTCGAGCACGGCTACTGGAAGGTCGAGGAGGACCGCTTCCGCCGGGCCCTGACCCGCTGACCCGTGATCTTGCCCGGCGCCGGCGCGGGTTGCCGCCATCACGTGCTCCAGACCACGCGTTTTGGCACGTCGGGGGGCTATCGGCAATGATGGCGGGGAAGGCTTGTGCCTCCGGAGGAGTCCGGCCCTGCGACTTTGTGCATGCGTTCACAAATTAGTTACGGTGTACGGGTCGGGTCGCCGGATTCCCGGTGTGGATCAGCGGATCAGGTGTCGAGCCGTCGGATGCCGGCGGCGTTCGCGGATGACGCCGGGGTAGCCGGTCGGCAGCCCGGCCGGTGTCGGAGCCCCCAGCCTGAGCAGCGATGCCGGGAAGCGGGCGACGACCGCCGCGCCCCCGGGCGCGGACGGGCGGGCAGGCCAAAGCAGCAGGTAGGGCGAGGGAGATCCAGCGTGACGGCCCACGGAGCGGACGTGCAGGACGGTGACGGGCAGGCCGAGGCCGATTCCCGGACCGACTCCAAGCAGTCGCCGGCGATCGAGGTCCCCGCGGCTCGGGAGCGCGCCAGGGCGATCCCGGAAGCCGCCGTCGCCCGGCTCGCGGTCTACCTGCGGGCACTTTCCGCTCTCGAGGAGCAGAACGTGGGCACGGTCTCCAGCGACGAGCTGGCCGTCGCCGCCGGGGTCAACTCCGCGAAGCTGCGCAAGGACCTCTCCTACATCGGCTCCTACGGCACCCGCGGCGTCGGCTACGAGGTCGCGGTGCTCATCGGCCAGATCGAGCGCACCCTGGGCCTGACCCGCAAGCACAGCGTCGCGGTGGTCGGGATCGGTAATCTCGGCCACGCGCTGGCCAACTACGGCGGCTTCCCCGGCCGCGGCTTCCCGGTCTCCGCGCTGTTCGACCTCGACCCGGACCTGGTCGGCGTGCCGGTCGGCGGCATCCCGGTCAGCCACATCGACGACATCGTCGAGGTGTGCGCCGACCGCGAGGTCACCATCGGCGTCATCGCCACGCCCGTGCAGGGCGCGCAGGAGGTCTGCGACCGTTTGGTCGCCGGCGGCGTTACGTGCATCCTGAACTTCGCGCCCGTCGTGCTGCAGGTCCCCGAAGACGTCGAGGTGCGCAAGGTCGACCTGGCGGTGGAGATGCAGATCCTGTCGTTTCACGTGGCCCGACGTCAGCAGGAAGCGGCGGCGGAAGCCGGCCGATCCGATGTGGACGGTGCGGACATCGGTCCGCCGGGCGGCGGCGATCGGGTGTCGGGTGAGGTCGAATCGGCGGACAGGATGGTGGAACGGCTGTGAACCTGCTCACCGTCGGGATTTCCCACCACAGCGCCCCGGTGCGGGTGCTGGAGCGCGTCGCGATCAGTGGCGATGACGTCCCCAAGCTCCTCGGCGAACTGCTGCAGCGCGAGCACATCTGCGAGGCGTTCATCATCTCGACCTGCAACCGGGTCGAGGTCTACGCGGTCGCGGAGACCTTCCACGGCGGCCTGGACGACGTGACGTCCGTACTCGCCCGGCACGCGGGTGCGGAGGTCGGCGAGCTCGCCGATCACCTCTACGTCTACTACGCGGGCGCCGCGGTGGAGCACCTGTTCTCGGTGTCCGCGGGCCTGGACTCGATGGTCGTCGGCGAGGCGCAGATCCTCGGCCAGCTGCGGCAGGCCTACGGCACCGCCGACGAGAACGGCACCGTCGGCAAGACGCTGCACGAGCTCGGGCAGCAGGCGCTGCGCGTCGGCAAGCGGGTGCACGCCGAGACCGGCATCGACGCCGAAGGCGCGTCGGTGGTCTCCGAGGCGCTCGCCGACGCCGAGGTCGCGCTCGACGGCCTGGCCGGGCGCAGCGCGCTGGTGGTCGGCGCGGGCTCGATGGGCGGCCTGGCCTCCGCGCAGCTCAAGCGCGCGGGCATCGGCGAGGTCGTGATCGCCAACCGCACCGCGGCCAACGGCGAACGGCTGGCCTCGTCGCTGCGTGCCGACGGCGTCGCCGCCCGCACTGCCGACCTCACGGACCTCAGCAGCGCGATCGCCGCGGCCGACCTGGTGGTGGCCTGCACCGGCGCGATCGGCGCGGTGGTGACCGAAGACGTGGTCGCGGCGGCGCTGACCGTCCGCGACGATCGCCCGCTGCTGTGCTGCGACCTCGGCCTGCCCCGGGACATCGCGCCCGAGGTGGCCGGGCTGCCCGGCGTGACCGTCGTCGACCTGGAGAGCCTGCAGCAGCGGCTGTCGGACAAGCAGGGCGGCAACGAGTCCGAGCGGGCCGCGCAGATCGTCGCCGAAGAACTGCGCAACTACCTCGCCGCGCAACGCTCGGCCGAGGTGACTCCGACCGTGACCGCGCTGCGCAAGCGCGCCGCCGAGGTCGTGGACGGCGAACTGCTGCGACTCGACTCGCGGCTGCCTGAACTGGACGGCGACGTGCGCGACGAACTGGCGCGCACCGTCCGTCGCGTGGTGGACAAGCTCCTGCACACGCCGACGGTCCGGGTCAAGCAACTCGCGTCGGTGCCCGGCGGTGCCGGGTACGCCGACGCGCTCCGAGAGCTCTTCGAACTCGATCCGCAGACGACTGCCGTGCTCGGTACCCCGCAGGCCGACGAGAGCCTGCCCGGCGGGGTCACCGTCGCCCAGGCGCGGCTGCGCGGTCGAGCTGAACAGGACGGTGAGGACCGTTGAACAAGACCCTCCGCATCGGCACCCGCGGCAGCGCCCTGGCGATGGCGCAGTCGTCGAATGTCGCCGAGGAGCTGGAGAAGGCGGGCTATCCGACCCAGCTGGTCACCGTGAAGACCCCCGGTGACCTCTCGATGGCGCCGATCGCCGAGATCGGTGTCGGCGTGTTCACCTCGGCGCTGCGCGAAGCGCTGGCCGCCGGCGAGGTGGACGTCGCGGTGCACTCCTTCAAAGACCTGCCGACCGAACCGGACCCCCGGTTGTCGCTGGCGGCTGTCCCGGTCCGGGAGGACCCGCGGGACGCGCTGGTGGCACGGGACGGTCTGACGCTCGGCGAATTGCCCCCGGGGTCCGTTGTGGGCACCGGTTCGCCGCGCCGCGCCAGCCAGCTCCGGGCCCTCGGCCTGGGACTGGAGGTGCGCAGCATCCGCGGCAATGTGGACACCCGCCTGCGGAAGGTGACCGACGGTGAGCTGGACGCCGTCGTGCTCGCCCGAGCCGGGCTGGCCCGTGTGGGCCGGCTTGCGGTGATCACGGAAACGCTCGATCCACTGCAGATGCTGCCCGCGCCCGCCCAGGGTGCGCTCGCAGTGGAATGCCGCGTCGATGACGTGGACACCGAGCACCTGCTGCAGTCCGTTTTGGACGATCAGGCCAGCCGCGCCGCGGTGGCCGCCGAGCGCGCCATGTTGTCCGCGCTCGAAGCGGGCTGTAGCGCGCCGGTCGGCGCGCTGGCCGAAGTGGTGGATGACCTCGACGAGGACGGGCGCGTGGCGCTGCGGCTGTCCGTGCGAGGGGTGGTGGCGACCGACGACGATCAGTTGGTGCGCGCCTCCGCCACTGGTGAGACGACCGCCGCCGAGCAGCTGGGCCGGGAGTTGGCCGCCCAGTTGCTGGAAGCCAGGGCCGCTTTGCTCAGCGGACCTGGCAGTAGTTGATGGGGAGTGCCCTGATGACCCGAGCACGTAAGACCCCCGGACGGATTGCTTTCGTGGGCTCCGGTCCCGGTGACGCGGGACTGCTCACCGTTCGGGGCCGGGACGTGATCACCCGTGCTTCGCTGCTGGTGACCGACCCGGACGTACCCGCCGACATCGTCGGCCAAGCAGCCGACGGCGCCGAGGTCCGCCCAGCCGTGGGCGACCCGGCGGACGTGGCCAAGGACCTGGCGAACGAGGCCGCGATCGGTCGCACCGTGGTGCGATTGGTCGCGGGCGACCCGCTGACCGCCGACGCGGTGGTCCGCGAGGTCCAGGAGGTCGCCAAGACCGGCGCCGCCTTCGACATCATCCCCGGTGTAGCCGGCGGCAGCGCGGTTCCGGCCTACGCCGGCGTCGCGCTCGGCGCGGTGCACACCGAGGTCGATGTCCGCGGCGACGTGGACTGGGCATCGCTGGCCGCGGTACCCGGAGCGTTGGTGCTGCACACCACCGGCAGCCACTTGGCCGAGGCCGCCTCGCGCCTGGTCGAGCACGGCAGGCCGGCGACGACCGCCGTGGCGGTGACCGCCTCCGGCACCACCGTGCAGCAGCGCACGATCGACACGACGCTGGCCTCGCTGGCCGCCGACGCGGGTGAGCTGCAGGGCCACCTGGTGGTGACCATCGGCGACATCGTGTCCGAGCGCGGCAAGCTGTCCTGGTGGGAGTCGCGCGCCCTGTACGGCTGGAAGGTCCTGGTGCCGCGCACCAAGGAGCAGGCCGGCGTGATGAGCGACCGGCTGTGGTCGCACGGCGCCGTCTCGCACGAGGTGCCGACGATCTCCGTCGAGCCGCCCCGCAGCCCCGCGCAGATGGAGCGCGCGGTCAAGGGCCTGGTCGACGGCCGCTACCAGTGGGTGGTGTTCACCTCGGCGAACGCGGTCCGCGCGGTGTGGGAGAAGTTCGGCGAGTTCGGGCTGGACGCCCGGGCGTTCTCCGGCGTGAAGATCGCCTGCGTCGGGGAGGCCACCGCGGAGAAGGTCCGCTCCTTCGGGATCATCCCGGAGCTGCTGCCCTCCGGCGACCAGTCCAGCGACGGCCTGCTGAACGACTTCCCGCCGCACGACGACATCCTCGACCCGGTCGACCGGGTGCTGCTGCCGCGGGCGGACATCGCCACCGAGACGCTGTCGGCCGGGCTGCGCGAGCGCGGCTGGGAGGTCGACGACGTGACGGCCTACCGCACCGTCCGCGCCGCGCCGCCGCCGGCCGATACCCGCGAGATGATCAAGACCGGCGGGTTCGACGCGGTGTGCTTCACCTCGTCGTCCACCGTCCGGAACCTGGTCGGCATCGCGGGCAAGCCGCACGCCCGGACGCTGGTGGCGTGCATCGGTCCGAACACCGCGGAGACCGCGAAGGAGTTCGGCCTGCGGGTCGACGTCCAGCCGGAGATCCCGCGGGTGGAGGACCTGGTGGACGCGCTGGCCGAGCACGCGGCCCGGCTCCGCGCGGAGGGCGCGCTGCCGCCGCCGCGCAAGGCCAAGCGGGCTCGCCGCAGCTGATTTCCGAGTGAAGGGCGCCTCCGACCGATCCGGTCGGAGGCGCCCTTTGCTTTGTCGGCAGCTGGAGAGCCGTGCGTGTTTTGGGGCGCTATGGCACCCCAAAACGCTCACGGACCCCGTCGCCAGAGGAAACGCCGACCGCGGAAGTCCGGGGCAGCAGTTCGGGGCCGAATTCGCCCGGCGGGGTGACGTTGAGCGAGCCCACCCTGGAAGGCGCGCTCGCCCTCGGCTTCAAGCCGGTCGGCATCGCCTGCGCGCGCGGTCAGCAGGGCGTCACGCCCTACCTGGTCGAGAAGAGCGGGAACGCGAAGGTCGCGTCCAGGTCGTGCTGGACGAGGTCGTGCGCGCCCTGCGCGGCTGAGCTCAGGACTGTCGTCGGTGGGCGACCTCCGCAATTTCAATGGAAGTTGCGGACCACCGGCGCGTCGCCCCACGACACACCGACACCTGTGGACAACTTCCGCAATTTCAATGGAAATCGGACCTTCGATTTCCATTGAAATTGCGGATCGGTGGCGGTTACGAGCGGCCCCGGCGGCTGGCCAAGAGCAGCGGCCACGCCAGGTCGGCGCCGCCGACGGATGCGGTGAACACGCTCACCGGCAGCAGGCCGCCGGGGCTGATCCACAGCGCGGCCAAGTCCGAGACCGACAGCAGGGAAATCGACCCATCCCAGGGTGGCGACAACCATCACTGCCCAGTGACCACCACGGCGCGTTTGCCCAGGTAGCGGCAATTTCGCGGGAAACTGACCAGCGCCAGGGTTCGCGAAATTGGCGCCCCTGCGCTCGCACCGGCGGGGCCTTGCTGGGCGCGGCGCTAGTCGATCTGCTCCTGGATCCAGTCGGCGATGACGTCCACTCTGGACGTGGTCTCCGGCTGGGCGTGCGGGCAGTCCGGCCCGCCGCTCTCGACCGACACCAGCACGTCCGCACCGGGGCCGCGGTTCTCGAAGTAGGGCGCCCCGGAGTCGGTGGGGCAGGCGCTGGTGTCGGGGCTCGGCCAGCTGCCGGTGACGGTCGTGATGGCGTCCTGCACGTCGTGCACCTGGACCTTGCCGACCTGCAGGTGGGTGGCGGGCTCGGTCGCGTCGGCGGACTCCTGGCCCCAGCCGGCCAGCACCAGGGTTTCCCCGGGGCGGGGCGGCGTCGATCGCAGGGCCAGGGGCCGCACGTCGTCGATCGGCTCGGCGAGCCGGACGACCGCGACGTCGTTCACCGGCGACTGCCGGACCTCCACCACCTCCACCTCGTGGCCGTCGTCCTCGTTGGCGTCGTCGGTGCGCCCCACGATCGCGGTCGTCGGGTACGGGGTGGGGCCGCTGACCGGCTTGCGGTCGACGTCGTGGAAGCAGTGCCCGGCGGTGATCACCCACTGCGGATCGATCAGCGCGCCCGAGCAGGCGCTGTCGTACTTGCTGCCGTCGGGCTTGGGGATGTCGGTCATCAGGAACTTCACGGCGAACGGGAAGGTGCCGTCCGCGGCGTCCCGGGCGTTGGCCACCGCACCAGCGGGCACGGACATCGCCACGCCCACCCCGACGGCGGCGGCAGCGGCGACGACCCCGGCGATCACCTTGGGCCGCAGTACTCGTAACACGGAAATCCTCCGAATCCTGGAGAGCGCGCAGATCGGCTTGCGCAGCGGGATCTCAGCGGCCGCCTCGGCCCCGGAGGGGTGGGCGCCGCGAACCCCGCGGCGGTGCCGATCGCGGGGGTGCGCGGAAGCGGCCTCGCCGCTTTCCCGTCGCCGACTCCACAGCAGCGCCCCGCCGCTTCCGATCCGCGCGGGCTCTTGTTCACATTGGTCCCATTGCGGAGCCAACATCAACTTCGGCCGGGACGGCAAGCAGATTGGTGAATTTCCGGGAGGTCCCTCACGAACTCGTGAGCGCGTCGTTACCCGCGCTCTGGTTGGTGCGGTGTTTCCCTGCCGGGGCCGGGTCTCCTTTCCTGGACTTGCCGAATGCTCGCGGCAGCGCACAGCTTCGGGAGCGTTCGATCTCGTGCCAAGTGGACGGCGGTGTCGGCACCCGCTGCGTTCGCCGCGCCCGAGCTGCCGCCGATCACCCCAGACCCTGACGGCGAATCAGGGCTGCCGCACATCGTCCACAGAGGACACAATTGAAATCCCGTGGGCGCAGGCCAGGCTCCGCCCGGACCGGGCGTGGCAGCACGCGAACGGCGCGGGCGTGACCGTCGTCGACACCGGCGTGCCCGCGACCGCCCCGCAGGGCAGCGCGGCGTGAACCGCGCACGAGTTCATCTGCTGGTGCGGCTGCCTCGCGGACGGCCTGCAGGAACTCACTCGCCCCTGAAGACCTCGTCGATGCCGTTGCGCTTGCAGAACTCGGTCAGCTTCTCAGGGTCGGCGAAGAGGTAGGTGGTCGATTCGTTCCCGACCTCGACGAACCGGCGCGGGTCGCTCGGGCCGGCCGGGCGCAGGGCGTGGGCCATCCCGGCGGTCACCTCGATGTCGAGGTAGTCGCCGTTGTCCTCGGTCTCCCAGGAGTGCGACGAACCGCGGTGGGTGAAGGAGAAGCGGAACCCCTCGATCTCCTCTTCCTCGATGTCGTCGATCTCGGCGGTGTCGCCGTCGGCATCGAGGACGACCAGCTCGACGTCCGAGACCTCGACGGCGCCGCCGGAGGCGTCGACGAACTCGGCCAGGAGGTCGGCGTAGCCCGGCGGGTAGAACCCGGAATCCACCTCGAATTCGACCGAACGGCCCGCCCGCTCGAACACCGCCAGCAGCACGTCGTACGGGGACACCGGACCGGGGGCCAGCTCGTCGGCGGCCTCCGCCGCCCACTCCGGCACCAGGCCGAGGCCGGTCAGCTCCGCCGCGAGGTCGCGGGCCGGCGCGGCGTTCGTGACCAGGCTCCGGAGGCGGGGCAGATCCTCGTCGTGCTGGTCGCGTTCGGCGAGCTTCTCGACGGCCCGGGTGGCGGCCGCCATCGCGATGGGCCCGCCGATCCGGACCAGCGCATCGCAGAACTCCCACGGGGATCGCCGCGCGGCCTTCCTGACGATCCGCACCACCAGTTCGGCGACTTCGGGATCGGCCGTTCCGCGGTAGCGCTCGCTGAGCACCTCGATCGCGCCTTCGGGGAACCGCTGCCACTGCTCCCGGGCGTGGCGTTCGGCGAGAGCGGGGTCCAGCACCGCGATGGACTGCAGGGCCATGGCAGCCGCTTCCTGGTGCGGTGATTCCAGCGCTACTTTCTCCAGCAGCGGCAGGCTTTCCCGGCCGCGGCTGGTCAAAGCGTCCACTGTGTACCGGGTGTACCCGTTCATGAGCCGGTCCGCGCACCGTTCCAGAGCCCATTCGTAAGCCCCCGGCTCCGCTCTCGCGGCTATCGTCGTCAGCGCATCCGCAGGCCACTGCGCGTGGTCGATCGGCAGGTCAAGCCACCGGCGCACCTGGTCGGCCACCTCGCGGCCGGGCCAGGTTTCGGCGGCGGCGTTCAGGAGGACCCAAGCGGTCGAAGTGCGTTCCTCGTTGCTCGGCAGTTCGTCGATCGCCGACTCCGCCAGCCGCAGCAGCCGCGGCCCGGCTGCTGCGATGCGGAGGATCCCGAGCGTCGCAGCAGCGCTTCGGTGCAGCGCCTCGTCGTCGGAGCCGAGCATTTCCAGCAGCCACGGAGTGAGCAGAGCTTCGTGCTCGGCGAGCGCCGCCGACCCGGACTCGTCCGCGCCGATCCGGAGGGCGACCGCGGTGTCATCCCAGCAAGCGGGGTCGGCCACCAGGCCGGCGAGCAGATCGCCGGCGGCCTCGTCCCGAAGGCGAGCGAGGGCCACGGCGGCGAACGTCCGGTCCCAGTCCGTGCCGGACCGGGCGACCGCCCGCAGTTCGGCGCTGTCTTCCTCGGTCATCGCGGCGAGCAGCCGCAGATCCGTCGCGTCGTGGAAGGAGATGTCGCCGGGAGCCGCGAGTATCGCGACCAGGCGAGACGGCCGAGCGGTCAAGTCCTGCTCCTGTGCAGCTGGTCGAACAGATGTGTGGAAGCTAGCAATCACCAGGCGCGAGCAACCGGGTTTTGACGGGGATTGGGGTGGCCGGTCGGCGCGTGGGGAGGGAAACGCGCCGACCGGCCCGCGAGGGCCGGGGGACGTCGGGGTCGTCAACTGTCCGGCCCGAGGCTCGATCAGATGCGGTAGAGGGAGTCCAGGACGCGTTGTTGCAGGTCGAGCGGCGGCATCGCCGGTGCGTCGACTTCGGGCGACTGCGGCTCGGGCTCGGGTTCCCGGAGCCGATGCCTGCCGCTGTGCTCGCGGTGTTGTCGCTCCGCCTCGACGTGCGCGATCAGCTGCCACACCGTCAGCGCACCTTCGCCGCCTCCGGCGTGCTGGCCGTAGACGGCGAAGGCGCGCCACACCCATCCGGAGATGGTCAGCGCGGTGGCTGCGGCGCCGAGGCAAGCGGTGAGGACGAACAGCGAAGTCATCGGCATTCCCTTTCGGTGATCGGGTCAGTTCACGGAGTCGCCGGGAATCCACAGCTCGCTCGGGCAGCAGAGGGCGAGCGCTGGTGCTCCGGGCGAGCCGTGCGGAGGCAGGCCGAGCAGTTCCATCACGACGTCGGCGACCGCGCCCCGGGCGTGCCACAGCGGCGGAGGCGAGGCGTGGAACTCCAGGTCGTCGACCCGGACCCGAGCCGCCAAGGCGTCGAACGCCGACCGAGCCAAGTACATGTCCATAGCGCCGCCCAGCACTCGAACCCCTTGCACCGCAAGGACACCGTCGAGCGTCGGCAGGTAAGAGAACCGAAACCCGGCCCGAACGCTCGCCTCGACGGCCCCCAAGTGCGGCCGCAACCACGCTTCGGGTTCCTCAGCCATCCGCTTCTCCTCCCTGTGTCCTGCAAGAAGTGGGCAGTGACAATCTGTGTCGATGAGTGCTGTTGTGGCCACGGACCGTCACTGATCGACAAAGTGAAACGGTACAACTGCGACGGCACAGTTTGAAGTCGATCGATGGAGTGATCTAGCTGCGTGCTTTGTTGGCGCAGGAGGTCTTCCCCCGCTATCTGGGAGCCGAGAGGATTGGGTCATGGGAAGTTCGCCGCCGCCGCTTGCGTATCGGCTGGTGTTGGGGCAGTCCTTGCGCACGTATCGGGAGCGTGTCGGGCTGGACGCCAACACCGTGGCCGACAAGCTCGGTTGGTATTCCAGGAAGGTCAACCTCGTGGAAACGGGCCAACGGAAGCTCGTCGCTACCGAGGTGGACCGGCTGCTTGAGCTCTACGAGCTTTCGGAGGCGGAGCAGCGGTACATCCAGGACTTGGCCAGGGAAGCCAGGAAGCGCGACACCGCCACTCCGCCGGTCGCCGAGTGGGCGCAAACCTATGTCGCGGTGGAAGTCGCAGCGCAAGAGCTGAAGGTCTTCCACGAAGAGCTGCTGCCGGGCTTTGTGCAGACCAGGGAGTACGCGCGAGCGCTGCTGTCCCAGGGGATCTTGCAGCCGGAGCGCGGGGTTGAGGACGCGGTGGAGCGTCGAATGGCGCGACAAGAGCACCTCGTCGGGCCGGATGCGCCTCGCGTCAGGCTCATCCTTGGCGAAGGTGCCGTTCGCCGCGAGGTTGGTGGCCGGAACGTGCTGCTGGAGCAGCTCAAGTTCTTGAGGGCCTTCGCGGAGCTGCCGCACGTCTCGCTGCGGGTCTTGCCGTTCAGCTCTGGCGCGCACACGGCTCTCGGGAACTCGTTCTCCCTGCTGTACGTGGGCGACCCCGTTGTGACATTCGCCTACGCCGAGACGTTCATCGACGGGCAGTGGTACGACCGCCAGCAGCACACCGAGAAGTACGCGATTGCGTTCGATCAAGCTCATAGAACATCGATTGCCGAGCGAGAAACGTTGACTTTCCTCGACCGGCTTATCGAAGAAGGAGGAGAGTGACAGTGATGCTCGCGCCGGAACTTCAGGTCACCGGGCCGTGGCGCAAGTCGTCGCGCAGCAACAACGGTGCCGCCAACTGCGTCGAGATCGCACCGCTGCTGGGCTCTGGAACGGGGGTGCGTGACTCGAAGGATCCGGTTGGCCCCGCCTTAGTGGTCGCCCAGCCGCAGTGGTCGGTGTTCCTCAACGCTCTCAAGGCCGGTCACTTCGATCTCTGAGGTTCGATGAGGAGGGAAGATGATCCGAGCGTCTGAACTCACCGTCACGTGGCAGAGGAGCACTCGTAGTCAGAACGGTGCCAACAACTGTGTCGAAATCGCGTGTTTGGCCCCCACTTGGCTCAAGAGCAGTCGCAGTAGCGGCGGGTCTGCCAACTGCGTTGAGGTCGCGTGCCTGTCGGACGCCACCGCGGTTCGGGACTCCAAAGACCCCGATGGTCCGGCGCTGATCTTCGCTGCCGGGACGTTCGGCGCGTTCCTCGACGGCATCAAGGCTGGGCGGTTCCGGGGCTGACCTCCGGGCCAGGCTGAGCCCTCGGGGCGTCCGTTCTGCCGGATCGCTAGGCTCGTGGTGTCACCCCGCCGAGCCTGTTTGGGGAGCCGCTGTCATGTACCCCTCGCACCGTCCGCGCCGGCTGCGTCGCAACCCCGCGCTGCGCCGACTGGTTTCCGAGACCTCCGTGGAGCCCCGCCACCTGGTGCTTCCGATGTTCGTTCGCGAGGGCGCGACCGAACCGGTGCCGATCGCGTCGATGCCCGGCGTCGTGCAGCACAGCCGTGACTCGCTGCGCAAAGCCGCGGTCGACGCCGTCAATGCAGGTGTCGGCGGGCTGATGCTCTTCGGCGTGCCGACCACGCACGACGCAGAGGGCTCCGGCGCGGTCGACCCGGACGGCATCCTCAACGTCGCGCTGCGCGACCTGCACTCCGAGCTCGGCGACGACACCGTGCTGATGGCCGACCTGTGCCTGGACGAGTTCACCGACCACGGGCACTGCGGCGTCCTGGACGAGGACGGCAACGTCGACAACGACCGCACGCTGCAGATCTACGGCGAGATGGCCGTGGTCCAGGCCCAGTCCGGGGCCCATGTGGTGGGCCCGAGCGGAATGATGGACGGCCAGGTCGGCGTGATCCGCGACTCGCTCGACGCGACCGGCTTCGGCGACACCTCGATCCTGGCCTACTCGGCGAAGTACGCCTCCGCCTTCTTCGGCCCGTTCCGCGAAGCGGTGGACTCGCAGCTCCAGGGCGACCGCAAGACCTACCAGCAGGACCCGGCCAACGGCCGCGAGGCGCTGCGCGAAGCCGACCTGGACCTCGCCGAGGGCGCCGACATGGTGATGGTCAAGCCCGCGATGTCCTACCTGGACGTGCTGCGCGACATCGCCGGCGTGGCCGACGTGCCGGTGGCCGCCTACCAGGTGTCCGGCGAGTACTCGATGATCGAGGCCGCGGTCGCCAACGGCTGGCTGGACCGGCAGCGCACCGTGCTGGAAACCCTGACCTCGATCCGGCGGGCCGGCGCCGACATCGTGCTGACCTACTGGGCGGCCGAAGCCGCGCGCTGGCTGCGGGACGCACGGGCATGACGGACCTGGGGCAGCGGGTGGACGCATTCGGCCGACCGGTACCCGAGCCGGAGCCGCCCTCGGCGCCGCAGGCGCTGCGGACGGCGAAGTGGCTGTGGATCGGATCGGTGCTGCTCGGCGTCGTGCAGGCGTTCGTCCAGCTCCTCGACCGGCCCAAGCTGATCGCCGAACTTCGCCACATCCAGCCGAGCATGACCACGCAGGACCTGGAGGCCGCGGCCAACAGCGGGATCATGTTCACGTTCCTGCTCAAGGCGCTGATCCTGCTGGTGTACCTGATGCTGTCCCGGCGGATGCTGGAAGGCCGCAACTGGGCGCGCGTCGTGCTCACCGTCTTCGGCGGCTTCGGGGTCTTCAACGCGCTGATCACGGTGCTCACCGTCTCGCTGGTCGGCGGGGCGCTGATCCGCGAGCTCACCGGCGTCGGGATCACCGGCGCGGACGTCGCGTTCTCGCTGGTCGTGATGCTCGTCCAGATCGCCGCGATCGTGTTCATGTACCGCCCGGAGGCGAACCGGTACTTCCACGCGATGCGCAACCGCCGCATCGGTAACGCAACGGGGCGGCCGGGTAACGGTTGGTCATAATGCCTGGACGGCAGGCTCTTCGGTTCCTAACGTGGGGTAGGTGACACCGCCGCAGGAACCAGAGCGCGACCCGCAGGTGCCCGGCCACGAGCTGTCCGGGCCGTGGCGGCCGACCACGATCGATTACGCCTTCTGGTCGGGGATCGCCAGCGTGGTGGTGGGCTTCGCGATGCTGGCGGCGTCGTTCCTGCTGGTGTCCGACGCCGAACTGCAGGCGGTGCTGGAGGAGACCGCCGCGCAGGGCCAGCCGATCACGATGGACCAGGCGCGCAGCATCTACAACGCGGTGCTGGTGATGGTGGTCGTGATCGTGGTGGCCATCGCGGCGCTGTGGATCATGTTCCTGTTCTTCATGCGTCGCGGGCGGAACTGGGCCCGGATCGTCATCACGGTGATCGGCGCGGTGTGGATCCTGCTCACGATCCCGTCGGTGGCCGGCGGCGGCATCGCGGCTTCGCTGCTGTCCCTGCTGCAGCTGCTGGCCGTGGCGGCGACCATCGTCTTCGCGTACCTCGCGCCGTCGAACCAGTACTTCCAGCACGGCCGGCACCGGTGAGCACGTTTCCGATACGTCGGGATGGTCCGCTGTATTAGTGTTTTCGGGTGACGTCGCCCCAGAACCCCTGGCAGCAGAACCCGAACCCGCAGCCCGCAGGATATCCGCAGGCGCCGATGGGTCATCCGCTGGCCGGCGGGAAGCCGCGCCTGCCCGGCACCGTGAACTTCGCGAGCATCCTCGGCCTGGTGGTGCCGCCGCTGTCCGCAGTGCTGAGCGTCATCAGCTTCGTGGTCCTGCTCGTCATGCTCAGCGACTACCTGGAGAGCGCCTGGTCGGTCCTGGCGGTCAACGCCTTCTTCACCGTCGCCGCGGTGGTGTGCGCCATCCTCTGGATCGTCTTCTCACTGGTGATGCGCCGCGGGCGCGGTTGGGCGCGGATCGCGCTGGTGGTCCTGGCCGTGCTCTGGCTGCTCTACGACCTCTACTCGATCGTCTCGTTCTTCCTGGCGGTCGGCGGCGACTTCGGGGAGGCCATCAGCCAGCCGACCGTGATCATCGGCCTGGTCCAGATGTTCCTCGTGATCGTGACGACGGTGCTGTTCGTCGTGCTGGTCTTCCTGAAGCCGTCGAACGACTACTTCAAGGCCGTGCAGGGCAGGTGAGTCCGGCGGGCGACGTGGACGGCCCCGCCCTGCTCGTGGGCGTGGTCGTCCGGTGCCCGGATGTCCGTGAAGTCGGCCCGCCCGGCTGATCGCCTGCATTACGGTCGGCGGGTGACGTCGCCGCAGAACCCTTGGCCGCCGCAGGGGCCCAACCCGCAGCAGTTCCAGCCGCAGCCGGGCTATCCGCAGCAGACCCAATTCGGGCACCCGCAGCAGGCCCGGTTCGGGCACCCGCAGCAGCCGCCGCTCGGAGCGAAGCCGCCCGCGCCCGGCACCTTGAACTTCGCGAGCATCCTCGGCCTCGTGGTGCCCCCGCTGGCCGCGGTGCTGAGCGTCTTGACCTTGGTGGTCTTGCTCGTCGAGTTCGGCAAGTACGCGTGGAGCTCCTGGTCCTTCATGCTCTTCGAGGGCGGCTTCACCCTCGCCGCGGTGATGTGCGCCGCCCTCTGGATCGTGTTCTCGATGCAGCTGCGCCGCGGGCGCGGTTGGGCGCGGATCGCGCTGGTGGTGCTCGCCGCGCTCTGGCTGCTCTACGACCTCTACTCGATCATCAATTTCACGTACACCCTCACCGATTACGGGCTGCCGATGATCTCGGCCGTCGCGATCATCGGCATGTTCCAGATGTTCCTGGCGTTCGTCACGCCGGTGCTGTTCACGCTCCTGGTGTTCCTGAAACCGTCGAACGACTACATCAAGCTGATGGCGGTCAGGTGAGTTTGACCAACCAAGTGGACAGCAGGTCTGCCCTGTTCATACTGTTTGCCGCGTGACTCCACCGCAAAATCCTTGGCAACAAGGTGGGTACCCGCACGGCGGGACTCCCTCCGGCGGTTTTCCGCAGCAGTACCCGCAGGGCGGGTTTTCGCAGTACCCGCAGTCGAATCCGTTCGCGGCTCCGCCGGTGCCGGCGCAGGAGCTGGCGGCGTTCCAGCGGCCGATCACCGTCGAGATCGCGTTCTGGATCGCGGTCGTCGTGCCGCTGGTCGCCACGGTCCTCTCCGTGCTGAGCTACCTGATGCTGCAGGGCTTCGTGAACGACTCCATCGCCGGCACCACCGGTGACTCGGACATCGACCAGCAGCTCGCGTCCATCGCCAACGGCTTCCTGCTGTTCTTCTTCGTGGTCCTCACGATCATCTACCTGATCCTGACCGGGCTGTGGATCCTCTTCGGCTTCAAGATGCGGGCCGGGAAGAACTGGGCGCGGATCACGCTCACGGTCCTCGCCGGCATCTGGATGCTCGTCGGCGTCATCAGCCTGATCCAGGGCGGCAGCATGACGATGACCGGCGACCTGGACCAGCGTCAGCTGCCCGGCTCGTTCTTCGCGTTGTCCTACAGTCAGACCGGGCTCGGCCTGGTGGGGATGCTCGTGTTCACCGCGCTGGTCTACCTGAAGCCGTCGAACTGGTACTTCAAGGCGGCGAGCCGGTTCTGATGGATTCGCCGCGACCACTGCGCCTAGCCATCGTCCTGTGGTGGGTGGTGGCGCTCGTCCTGGCGTTGCAGTCGGCGCTGATGTGGGTCGGGCGCGGCGACCTGGCGGGGCGGTTGATCACGCAGGACCAGGCCACGCCCGCGGACGCGGCCGACCGCGCGCAGCAGCTGCTCCTGGTGAACACCGGAATCGCGGCGGTGCTGGTGGCGGCCTACCTGGTACTGGGGGCGTTGATGTTCCGGCGGCGCGGGTGGGCTCGCGGCGTGCTGTCGGGGTTCGCGGTCGTGCACCTGCTGATGCTGTTGGGCACCGGTGCGGTGTTCAGCGTGAACGTGATCGTGCTGATCCTCGGTGCGGCCGCCGCGGTGCTCATGTGGCGGCGCCCGAGCACGGACTGGCTGACGGGTGAGCATGACTGAACCGGTGCTGTACTCGGAGCGCGGCAGCAGCTGGTGGCCGGTGCTGTGGGGGCCGGCGTTCGCGCTGCTCGGACTCGGTGTCGAAGCGTTGACGCCGGGCCCGGTGAACGCGCCGCTCTGGGGGCTGGCCGGCGGCGGGCTCGCGGTGGCCGCCGCGATCTGGGTGTACGGCCGCCGCCGGCTCGTCTCGGTGCGGCTGACGCCCGCGCAGTTGGTGCTGGGACGGGAAGAAGTCGAGGTCGGCCGCATCGCGGCGGTCACCGACGTGGGCGCGCCGGTGGGGGCGCGGGTGCTCGGCGGGAGCTGGACGGTCCCGAAGGGAACCGGCGAGGTCCCGCTCCGGCTCGAACCCGACGAGGTGGTCCTGGCCTGGGCGAAGAACCCCGAAGCACTGTCGTCGGCGCTCGCCCGGCTCGTGGAGGAATGACCACGCACGTCGCCGGTCCGGCCGGTGGGCCGCTGGTGTGCGGTGTGCACGGTCGGTCATGAGACGCTTCTTCGCGTGACGACTCCGGAACCGTGGCCCGCCTCCGGGCCGCGACTCAGCGACGACGACGTCGAGCACGCCGATGCGCCGACCGGCTCGGCCGGGCTGAACCAGCCCTGGCGGGCCGCCGTGGCCGGGACCGAGCTGGTCGTGGCGGTGGGGCTGGCGCTCGCAGCCTGGTGGTCGTGGCTGCAGGGGACGGTGACGATCTACCTGCCGGGGCCGGAGGGCGCCGTCGACGTCGTCACCAGGTCGATCGGGAGCTGGCTGGCCGCCGCGGTCGGCGCCGCGACCCTGGCCGGGCTGCTGCTGGTCGACGCGATCCGCCAGCTGGCGCTGGCGTTGCGGGCCCGTCGCCGGGAGTCGAACGGGGTGTGACCGGTCACTTCGCCGCGCCTGTCAGACTGGTGACGTGACAGCTTCTGCGAACCCCGCATCGAATTCGAACGACGATCCGGCTCCGCGGTCGCGGCAGCTGTTCGAGCGCGCCCTCGCGGTGACCCCGGGCGGCGTCAACTCGCCGGTCCGGGCGTTCCACTCGGTCGGCGGCACGCCCCGCTTCATGGTCCGCGGCGAAGGCGCCTACCTGTGGGACGCCGACGGCAACCGGTACGTGGACCTGGTGTCCTCCTGGGGCCCGATGATCAACGGTCACGCGCATCCCGACGTGGTCCGGGCGGTGCAGGAAGCCGCTTCGCACGGCCTTTCCTTCGGCACCCCGGGCGCCGGTGAGATCGACCTCGCGCAGGAGATCATCGACCGCGTGGAGCCGGTCGAGCAGGTCCGGCTGGTCAACTCGGGCACCGAGGCGACGATGAGCGCCGTGCGGCTGGCCCGCGGGTTCACCGGCCGCCAGAAGATCGTCAAGTTCGCCGGCTGCTACCACGGTCACGTCGACGCGTTGCTGGCCAGCGCCGGCTCCGGGGTCGCCACGCTGGGGCTGCCGACCTCGCCGGGCGTCACCGGTGCGCAGGCGGCGGACACCATCGTGCTGCCCTACAACGACCTCGACGCCGTGCGGCAGGTCTTCGCCGAGCAGGGCGACGAGATCGCTTGCGTGATCACCGAGGCCGCGGCGGGCAACATGGGCGCGGTCGCGCCGCTGCCCGGTTTCAACGCCGGGCTGCGGGAGATCACCAGCGCCGCCGGGGCGCTGCTGATCATGGACGAGGTCATGACCGGTTTCCGGGTCTCCGCGGCCGGCTGGTTCGGCGTCGACGGCGTCGCCGGCGATCTCTACACGTTCGGCAAGGTGATGTCCGGCGGGCTGCCCGCGGCCGCCTTCGGCGGTCGCGCCGAGATCATGGCCCGCCTCGCCCCGTCCGGGCCGGTCTACCAGGCGGGCACGCTGTCCGGGAACCCCGTCGCCGTCGCCGCCGGGCTGGCCAACCTGCGCGTCGCCGACGCCGAGGTCTACGCGGCGCTGGACCGCAACAGCAAGCGGCTCGGCGACCTGTTCGGCGCCGCGCTGACCGCCGAGGGTGTGCCGCACCAGGTCGCCTTCGCGGCGAACATGGTCAGCGTCTTCTTCAGCGAGACGCCGGTGCACAACTACGAGCAGGCGCAGGCCCAGCAGGTCTGGCGGTTCCCGCCGTTCTTCCACGAACTGCTCAGGCGCGGCGTTTACGCGCCGCCGAGCGCGTTCGAATCCTGGTTCGTCAACGCGGCGATGGATGAAGCGGCATTCGAAGCGATCGCCGAAGCGCTGCCGCACGCGGCCCGCGCCGCAGCCGCGGCCACCGCCCCGGGAGCGGGCGCATGACCGGCGAGAAGACGGTGGTGCACTTCCTGCGCCACGGCGAGGTGCACAACCCTGAGGGCGTGCTCTACGGGCGGCTGCCGGGATACCGGCTGTCGGACCGGGGAGAGCAGCAGGCGAAGGTCGTCGCGGAGTTCCTGGCCGGGCGCGACGTCGCCCACGTCGTCGCTTCGCCGTTGCAGCGCGCGCAGCAGACGGCCATGCCGATCGGCGCGACGTTCCAGCTCGATGTGGCGACCGACGCCCGGCTCATCGAAGCCGACAACCGCTTCGAAGGCCTGAAGGTCTCGGTCGGCGACGGTGCGCTGCGGTCGCCGAAGCACTGGCCGAAGCTCTGGAACCCGCTGCGGCCGTCGTGGGGCGAGCCGTACCTCGAGATCGCGCACCGCATGCTGGGCGCAGCGCACCGGGCCCGGTCGGCGGCGAACGGCCACGAGGCGGTGTGCGTTTCGCACCAGCTGCCGATCTGGACGCTGCGCCGGTTCCTCGAGGGCAAGCCGATGTGGCACGACCCGCGGCGGCGGCAGTGCTCGCTGGCGTCGCTGACCAGCCTGGTGTTCCGCGGCGAGGAACTGGTGCGGATCGCCTACGTCGAACCGGCCGGGGAGACCGATCCGAAGGTGACAGGGGCATGAAACGACTGGTGGTGCGGTTCGGGCTGGTCGCGGCGGCGGTAGCGCTGGTCGCGGGCTGTGCGACCCAGGGCGACGACGCGGTGTCGCAGGGCGGCGGCGGTGAGTTCACCTTCGTCTCGCCCGGTGGGCAGACCCGCATCTTCTACCCGCCGGAGCAGCGCGGCCGGGTCAGCGGGATGTCCGGTGACAGCCTCCTGGAGCAGGGCAAGCAGATCGGGCTGGACGACTTCAAGGACCAGGTCGTGGTCCTGAACATCTGGGGCTCGTGGTGCGGGCCGTGCCGGTCGGAGGCCGACGACCTGCAGGCGGTGCAGGACAAGACCGCCGCCCAGGGCGTCCAGGTGCTCGGCATCAACGTGCGGGACAGCCAGTCGGCCGCCGCGGACTTCCACCGCGACCGGGGCCTGACCTACCCGTCGATCTTCGATCCGGCGGGCCGCACGCTGCTGGCGCTGCGGCAGTTCCCGCGCAGCACCGTGCCGGCCACGATCGTGCTCGACCGGCAGCACCGGGTCGCGGCGGTCTTCCTGACCGAGATGCTGGAGAGCGAACTGCTCCCCGAGGTGCAGAAGGTCGCCGCCGAACCGCGCTGAGCCGCGTTCCGTTCGGGGATGCCGGCGGTGTGGGCGCCGTTTTCGCGCGAAAACGGCGGGCCGAGCGCTGGAGCACATGCCGGGGCCTGGTGGTGATGCTCGCCTCACGGTGGTTCGGAAGGGGCTGGTGGTGGTCCTGAAAACGCGGGACTTTAGGCCCTGGTGAGCCCGCTTCGTGCCTGCGCAATGCGTTCACCAGGAAAGATGTGGGCCGGTTCACCGAGCCCGGTGGTAGATCGCCCTCTTGACTTTCCTACCCTCGAGGTGTGAACCCCACCGAGCTCGCCGCGACCGGACCGCTGTTGTTCGCGGCGGCGATCGCAGCGCTCGCCGGGGCGATCAGCTTCGCCTCGCCCTGCGTGGTGCCGCTGGTGCCCGGATACCTGGCCTACCTGGCCGGTGTCGTCGGCGCCGACGCCCCGCCGGTGAACGTCGCGGAAGCCGAACAGAGCCGCCGCGGGCGTTGGCGGGTCGCCGGAGCGGCCCTGCTCTTCGTGGCTGGGTTCACCGTGGTGTTCGCGTCCGGGACGTTGTTGCTGCTCGGGCTGTCCGACGCGCTGCTGGCGAACGAACTGCTGCTGCAGCGGATCGGTGGCGTGGTCACGATCGCGATGGGCCTCGTGTTCGTCGGGTTGGTGCCCGCACTCCAGCGCGACCTGCGCATCCACCGGGTGCCCAGGGCCGGGATCTGGGGCGCGCCGCTGCTGGGCGCCGTGTTCGGCCTGGGCTGGACCCCGTGCCTCGGGCCGACGCTGGCGGGCGTGACCTCCATCGCCATCGCCACCGACGCGACCACCGGCACCGCGGTCCGCGGGATCCTGCTGGTGGCCGCGTACTGCTTGGGCCTGGGGATGCCGTTCGTGCTGCTCGCGTTGGGTGCCCGGTGGGCCATCCGGAGCACCGGGTGGTTGCGCCGTCGGGCCCGGGCCATCCAGATCGCGGGCGGTGTGTTGCTGATCGTGGTGGGCCTCCTGCTCGTCACCGGTTTGTGGGGAGAGCTGATCGCAGTGCTGCGTGAGCCGATCGCCGGTTTCGAAACGCTGATCTGATGCCCGGATTCCTCAAGATCACCCTGGCGTTCCTGCGCAACACGTGGCGCGGGCTGACCTCGATGCGCACCGCGCTGGTGCTGCTGTTCCTGCTCGCGCTCGCCTCGTTGCCCGGCGCGCTGATCCCGCAGCGCTCGCTCAACCAGTCCGAAGTGGACCGCTACTTCAGCGACTACCCGACGCTGGCGCCGATCCTGGACAAGCTCGGCGCGTTCGAGGTGTTCAGCTCCGTCTGGTTCGCCTCCATCTACGTGCTGCTGTTCATCTCGCTGATCGGCTGCCTGCTGCCGCGCTGCTGGGAGTACTACAAGCAGTGGCGCAGCAAGCCGGTCAAGACACCGCGCAACCTCGCCCGGATGCCGCACTACGAGAAGGCCACCCTCGACGCCCCGGCCGACGAGGTCATGGACTCCGCCCGCAAGAGGCTGCGCGGCTGGCGCATGGTCGAGCGAGAGGAGGCCGACGGCGGGCGGTCCATCAGCGCCGAGCGCGGCTTCCTGCGCGAGATCGGCAACCTCGTCTTCCACTTCGCCCTGGTGGGCATGCTCATCAGCGTCGCGGGCGGCAAGCTGTACGGCTACGAAGGCCAGGTCATCGTGGTGGCCAACGGCTCCGAGTTCTGCAACGCCGGTACCTACAACTACGACTCCTTCCGGGCCGGGCTCACCGTCGACGGCACCCAGCTCAACCCGTTCTGCGTGCGCGTCAACGACTTCGACGTGCAGTACCTCCCGACCGGGCAGGTCGAGAGCTTCCGCGTGGACATGCAGTACCAGGTCGATGACGACCTCGACACCAACACCTGGCAGCCGTACCTGCTGCAGGTCAACCACCCGCTGCGCATCGCGGGCGACCGCGTCTACCTGACCGGCAACGGATACGCCCCGCAGTTCACGGTGACGTTCCCCGACGGCCAGCAGCGCACCGGGATCATCCAGTGGCAGCCGGTTTCCGTGCAGACGATGCTCTCGCAGGGCGCCACCAAGTTCGACCCGCCGGGCGTGCAGGACGACGTGCAGCGACGCCAGAAGCAGCTCGCGATCACCGGCTTGTTCGCGCCCACCGCCACCTTCGACGGCAAGGTGCTGAGCTCCGGCTTCCCGGACCTGCTGGACCCGACCGTCGCCGTGGACGTGCTGCGCGGCGACCTCGGCCTCGACTCCGGTCGTGGCCAGTCGATCTTCGGCGTCGACCAGTCCATGGTGGATCAGGGCAGGCTCGAGCGGGTCGCCCGCGAGAACCTGCGCCTCGGCGAGGAAATCACCCTCGACGACGGCACCAAGGTCCGCTTCGACGAGGTCAAGCGCTGGGCCAACCTGCAGGTCTCGCACGACCCGTTCCAGCCGTGGGTGCTCGGCTTCGCCATCGCGATCATCTTCGGCATCGGCACCTCGCTGACCATCAAGCGCCGCCGCGTGTGGGTCCGCGTCGTGCCGAACCCGGAACCGGGCGAACCCGGTTCCGCGCGTACCGTTGTCGAAGTCGGCGGACTCGCCCGCACCGACCAGGCCGGTTATGGCGAGGAGTTCACCAGGCTGGCCGCCGATCTCCTCGGCACGGGCGTCGACCACTCGCCGGAGTCACGCGCGGTCGCTGGGCCCGCGCGCGAAAGGAAGAGCTGATGCCGGTCAATCAGACGCTGTCGACCTACAGCGACATGGCGTACGCCACATCCGTGGTCGTCTACATCGCCGCGATGCTGCTGTACTTCGCGGAGTTCGCCTACGGCAGGACCGGGGCGGGTGCCCGCAAGAAGGAGCCGGCCCTGGTCAACGCCGGTGGCGGGGCCACCGCGACGCCGACGATCGGGCACGTCGAGACCCCGGCGAAGCGCCCGCTGAGCGAGCGGCTCGGCGGCATGGCCGTCGCCATGACCGTGCTCGGCGCGTTGGTCCACGCGGCCTCCCTCCTGCTTCGCGGTTTCGCCACCGGCCGGGTGCCGTGGGGCAACATGTACGAGTTCGGCTCGGCGATCTGCCTGGCGGCGGTGGTCGCCTGGGTCATCGTGCTGTTCCGGCAGATGCGCGCGGAGCGGCGCGAAGCCACCCCGACGCAGCTGCGCGGGCTCGGCGGTTTCCTGATGCTGCCGGTCATCCTGCTGCTGTTCCTGTCCGGCACCGTGCTCTACGCCCAGGCCGCGCCGCTGCAGCCGTCGCTGCAGTCGTACTGGATCGTGATCCACGTCGCGGCGGCGATCGTCTCCAGCGGCGTGCTGCTCTTCGCCGGTGTGGCCAGCGTCCTCTACCTGCTGCGGTCCCGGTACGAGAACAACCCGCTGAAGCTGGCCAAGTTCGGCCCCCGGCTGCCGACCAGCCAGGCGCTGGACCGGATGGCCTACCGCGCCACGGTGATCATCTTCCCGGTCTGGACGTTCGCGATCGTCGCGGGCGCGATCTGGGCCGAGGCCGCCTGGGGCCGGTTCTGGGGCTGGGACCCGAAGGAGACCTGCTCGTTCATCGCGTGGGTCGTCTACGCCGCGTACCTGCACGCCCGGGCGACGGCCGGTTGGCGGGGCGTCCGGTCGGCGTGGATCAACATCCTGGGTCTGGCCGTCATGATCTTCAACCTGTTCTTCATCAACATCGTCGTCGCGGGGCTTCACTCGTACGCTGGACTGTGAGCCGGTGATCCGCCCCGACCGGGGCGAGGACGAAAACCGGCCGCCGCGACCGCAATTCCCGGAACACCGCCCGCCACCTGCACAAGCCAGGTTCGGCGGGCGGTGATCGTTTGCGGAGCCGACCGGCCACCCCCGGTGACTTGTGGGTATATCTGGGACTACCGTGCCTTGCGGAGACGGGGAGATCTCGATTCGGTCCGGCAGGGCGCGACTCGATTGTTGGAGGGACGGCAACGGTGACCGGACAGTACGAAGAGCCCGAAGCGCGGCGCGAGACGGGCACCGCCGCGACGCAGGCCGACGGTGCGATCGCCGAGCCGCAATCCACGGGCAGCGGGAACGGAGCGGCGGCGGAGGGGCAGTACGCCGACCCGGAGACCTCGCCGGGACAACCGCATCCCGCCGAACACCCGACGCCGTCGTACGTCGATCCGTCGCAGGCCGAGCAACCCCGCCAGTACTCGGTCGGCGACGCCCCGCAGCCGTACTACCCGGGTGGTGCGCCGGGCGGCGCCGCAGCGCAGCCGCAGTACGCCGACCCGAGCCAGTCCGGCCCGCAGCAGTTCCCGGCGGGCCCGCAGTACGCCGACCCGACGGTTTCCGGCCCGCACCACCAGCCGAACGCCTCGGGTCCGCACCAGGTACCAGGAGGGCAGTCGGGTCCCTACCCGGTTTCCGGCGGACCTTCCGGACCCTTCCCGCCGGTTTCGGGTGGAGCATCTGGGCCGTATCCGCCGGTTTCGGGTGGACCTTCCGGGCCGTATCCGCCGGTTTCGGGTGGACCTTCCGGGCCGTATCCGCCGGTTTCGGGTGGACCTTCCGGGCCGTATCCGCCAGTTTCCGGAGGACCTTCCGGGCCGTACCAGCAGGTGTCCGGCGGACCGTCCGGGCCGTACCCGCAGCAGAACCAGCAGCAGAACCAGCAGCAGAACCAGCAGCAGAACCAGCAGGGCGGGCCGCAACCGGGCCCGCAGCAGTCGTATTCGTCATACCCCCAGGCTGCCCAGTCCGCGGGCGGCGGGGATCAGCCGTTCGGCCAGGACCTCTCGTCCGCTCAGCTGCTCCGCCCGACCAAACGGTCACCCCAGTCGGGTTGGCGCAAGGCCGTCTACCTGGCCAGCGGCAAGACCGTGAACTTCGGCGAGGGCCCGGCCGACCTGCGGCGGCGCGAGCTGATCTCCCGGATCAACCAGCCGCTGCAGGGCTGCTACAAGATCGCGATGCTGAGCCTCAAGGGCGGCGTGGGCAAGACCACCACCACCGCCACGCTCGGCTCCACCTTCTCCTCGCTGCGCGGCGACCGGGTGATCGCCGTCGACGCGAACCCGGACCGCGGCACGCTGAGCCAGAAGATCCCGCTGGAAACCACCGCGACCGTGCGGCACCTGCTCCGGGACGCGCACCGGATCCGCAAGTACAGCGACGTCCGCTCGTACACCTCGCAGGGGCCGAGCCGGCTGGAAATCCTCGCCAGCGAACAGGATCCAGCCGTTTCCGAGGCGTTCAGCGAGGACGACTACCGGCGCACCGTCACGCTGCTGGAGCACTTCTACAACGTGGTGCTGACCGACTGCGGCACCGGCCTGATGCACTCCGCGATGAAGGGTGTGCTGGACATGGCCGACTCGCTGGTCATCGTGTCGTCCAGCTCGATCGACGGGGCGCGCAGCGCCTCGGCCACATTGGACTGGCTGGACGCGCACGGGTACGGCGATCTGGTGGCCCGGTCCGTTGCCGTGATCAACTCGGTTCGGCCGGGGTCAGGCAAGGTCGACGTGGACAAGCTGGCCGCGCACTTCGGGTCGCGCTGCCGCGCGGTTTCGAAGATCCCGTTCGATCCGCACCTGGAAGAGGGTGCGGAGGTGGAGCTGGACCAGCTCGAGATGCCCACCCGGATGGCGCTGCTGGAGCTGGCCGCGATCGTGGCCGACGACTTCCCGCAGGCTTCCGGCCGCAACCGGGGCTGACGGCCGGTCGGGGTGGGCGCCGCCGCCCGCCCCGACGCCGTGCTCAGTCCTCTTCGCCGCGGCGCTGCTTGCGCTGCTGCTCGCTGATCCGGCGCAGGAAATCGGGGTCGTCGTCCGGTGCGATCGGCGCCTGCCGGGGGCGCCGCCGGGCCTCTCCGGTCGCCTGGGGGCCGAAGGCCTTCCACATCAGCACGGCGATGGTGAGCGCACCGATCGCTGCCAGAACGTAGATCATCGTGGCCACCTCCAACTGTTCCGCTTCGAGATTAGCCAATCCCGGGCGTGGTTGTCGTCGTCGCAGGTGGTGTCATCGCAGACAGATCCAGGTGGCGCCTCGCTGAGGGGCGAGGCGCCACCTGGATCGGCGGTCGCTGGGACCGCCGGCGATCTTCAGGTCCTCGGTGGCGGGGCGCTGGCCGACGGCCGAGGCGTCGGCTCGGCGCACCGATCGCGGCTCAGGCCGACCGGTTGACGTCGTTGGTCAGCTCGGCGAGCAGGGCGCGGACCTCGGACTCCCGGAAGCGGCGGTGGCCGCCGGGGGTGCGGATGGAACCGATCCGGCCGGCGGTCGCCCACCGGGTCACGGTCTTGGGATCGACCCGGAAGAGCGCAGCGACCTCACCGGGGGTGAGGAGCTGCTCCTGACCGTTCTGGCGAGGTTGCTGGGTCGTCGCGGTCACAGGTGACCTCCACGTTGCGAGTAGTGGGTTTTCGGGCATTCCGGTCGCATCCTGGCACCTCGATGGTCAGGTACTCGAACATTTGGGTTTAGGTAAAGGGAAGGTAAGGGACGAAAACGGCTCTTCGGGCGTCCGCGGCGGCGCGGCCGGAAGGTGCCCGGCCGGGCACGGCTCGTCTTGCTCTACCCTGGATGACGTGCAGGAACAGCAGAAAGCCCCAACCTCGGACCAGGGCGCGCAGCCGAACCTCACGCGCGACATCACGCTCTACACCCTTGCCAGGCTGGGACTGGTGGCCGCGGTCACTGCGCTACTGGTCCTGGTGCACGTTCCGGTGCTGGTCGCGCTCGCGGTAGCCGTCGTGGTGGCGATGCCGTTGTCGCTGCTCGTCTTCGGTGGCCTGCGTCGCAAGGTCGCCGCCGGGATGGCCGAACGCGGGGCGCGCCGCGCCGAACTGCGCGCCCAGCTGCGCGGCGAGCGAACTGCGGACGTGCAGTGATCGACAACTCCGACATCGACCGCTCCTGCGTCCGAACCCGCGGCTGGACCAGCGAAGCCGTGCGGATCATCGAGGCCGACGCGAACCGCAGCGCGGACACCCACCTGCTGCACTATCCGCTGCCCGCGGAGTGGGGCATCGATCTTTACCTCAAGGACGAGTCAACACATCCGACTGGTTCGCTCAAGCACCGGCTGGCCCGATCGCTGTTCCTGTACGCGATCTGCAACGGCTGGGTGACCGAGAACACACCGGTGATCGAGGCTTCGTCGGGATCCACGGCGGTGTCCGAGGCCTACTTCGCGCGCCTGCTCGGGCTGCCGTTCATCGCGGTGATGCCCAGGTCCACCAGCCGCGAGAAGGTGTCGCTCATCGAGTGGCACGGCGGCCGCTGCCACTTCGTGGACGAGCCGGGCGCGATCTACGACGAGTCCCGCCGGCTGGCGGCCGAGCTCGACGGCCACTTCATGGACCAGTTCACGCACGCCGAGCGGGCCACCGACTGGCGCGGCAACAACAACATCGCCGAATCGATCTTCGAGCAGCTCGCGCTCGAGCCGCACGCCGAGCCGGCGTGGGTGGTGGTCGGTGCGGGCACCGGCGGCACCAGCGCGACGATCGGGCGCTACCTGCGCTACCGCCGGCACAACACGAGGCTGGCCGTCGTGGATCCGGGGAACTCCGTGTTCTTCGACGCCTGGCGGGACGGCGACCCGAACCGCACCAGCGACTCCGGTTCGCTGATCGAAGGCATCGGGCGGCCGCGGGTGGAGCCCTCGTTCGTCGGCCAGGCCATCGACCGGATGATCAAGGTGCCGGACGCGGCGTCGATCGCCACGATCCGCTGGGTCGAGAAGGTGCTGGGGCGGCGCGTGGGCGGCTCCACCGGAACCAACCTGTGGGGTGTCTTCGTCCTGGTTTCGGAGCTGCTCCAGCAGGGCCGCAGCGGCAGCATCGTGACGCTGCTCTGCGACGGCGGCGAGCGCTACACGCACACCTACTACGACGACGCCTGGGTCGCCGAGCGCGGCCTGGACCTGACCGCGCCGACCGCGGTGCTGGACCGCTTCCACGCCACCGGCGAGTTCCGGGCAGACTGAACGCGGGAGCCCGCGCAGGAAGGTTGGTGTGTCGGTGAGGCGTTGGGGTTGGCTGTCCGCGGTCGCGCTGCTCGGCGTGGCGGCCGGGTGCACGTCGGGAGAGCAGGCACCGCCGGCCTCCGCACCGCCGACGCCGACCACTTCGGCCGAGGAGTCGGCGACGGATTCCGCGAGCCCGTCGATCACCCGGAAAGTGCCGCCGGAACAGCAGAAACGGCTCGCCGATCTGCCCGCCGACCAGCTATGCGGCCTGGTCGAGCGGGAGGAGCTGAGCGCCCTGGCGTTTCCGGTGGAACGCGGGGAGTTCCGGGAGATCGGCTTCGATCCGCCCGTGCGCGGCTGCACCTTCCAGGCCGGTTCGGGCGGGCGTTCCGTGCTGATCGGCGCCCAGCCGGCGGGCTTCGCGACGCTCGGCCGCGAAGAGGTCCAGCTGGGTTCCGTTCGCGGCACCCGGACGATGCGCGCGAGCGACTGCACCGTGTTCGCCGGTGTGGCGGGCGCGACGCTGCAGGTCTCGGTGACGGCCGGCGAAGCGAGCACCGATCAGTGCGAGAAGGCCGAGCTAGTCGCGGAGTACGTGCTCGCGGCCGTCGTGGTGTGACCGGTTCCCCGAGCCTCTAGCCGGTGCGGATGAAGCAAACGGCCTGCTCGCTTCGTCCATCGAGGCGAACAGGCCGTTCGGGCCACATCAGCCGGTGCGGGAACGAGCTCCGAGCGACCGTCCGCGTCAGCCGATGGCGACGGCGACGCCGGTGAGGATCGCCCACGCCAGCATGGCGAAGCCCGTGTCGCGCAGCGCTGGGATCAGGGCGCGTCCCTGGGAACCGCCTGCCACCGCGCGCAACGGCACGATGAGCAGCGGCAAGGCGAGGAAACCGAGCAACGCCCAGGAGTTCCGCAGCCCGATCAGGACCGTGATCAGGAACGGGACGAGGGTCAGCGCGACGTAGAGCGTGCGGGTGTCGCGATCGCCGAGCAGCACCGCGAGGGTGCGCTTGCCGGTGACGCGGTCGGACGGGATGTCGCGAAGGTTGTTGGCCACCAGGACCGCACTGGACAGCGATCCGATGCCCACCGCGGCGCCGATGCCGGAGCCCGAGATCGTGTCGGACTGCACGTACATCGTGCCCAGCACCGCGACCAGGCCGAAGAAGACGAACACGGCGAGCTCGCCGAGACCCGCGTAGCCGTAAGGGCGTTTGCCGCCGGTGTAGTACCAGGCTCCGGCGATGCAGAGCGCGCCGACGGCCAGCAGCCACCAATGTCCACTTAGGATGACAACGCCGAGTCCGGCGACGGCCGCGAGCCCGAAGCACGTCCAGGCCGCCGCGCGCACCGCGCTCGGCCTCGCCGAACCCGAACCGACCAGGCGGAACGGGCCGACCCGGTCGTCGTCGGTGCCGCGGATGCCGTCGGAGTAGTCGTTGGCGAAGTTGACCCCGATGATCAGCAGCATGGAGACGAGCAGCGCCAGGACCGCGGTCACGGGGTCGAACCCGTCGATCCCCGCCGCCGCGCCGGTGCCGGCGAGCACTGGTGCGATCGCATTCGGGAAGGTGCGGATGCGAGCGCCTTCGATCCATTGAGCGACAGTCGCCATGTGAGTCATCTTCGCGCACCCTCGAGGACTGTCGGCGAGAGCCTCCCCGGATTCAGGAAACGAGCAGTTCCGCCAACGCGCGCCGATCCGGCTTCCCAGGCCCGCGCAGCGGCAGCTCCAGGAGGAAGGCGATGCGCTTCGGCGCGGCTGCTGCGCCGAGCCGCTCGCGCACCGTGGCCCGGAGCGCGTCCGCGGCCGGCGGGGCGGCCGGATCCGCGGGCACGACTGCGGCGACCACCGCCTGCCCCCATTCCTGGTCGGGCACGCCGAGCACGCACGCCTCGCGGACTCCTGGCTGTTCCGTGAGGACCCGCTCGACCGGCAGCGGCGCCACGTTGACCCCGCCGCTGATGATCATGTCGTCGGCGCGGCCCAGGACTTCCAGCCGGTCGTCCTGCCAGCGGCCCAGGTCGCCGGTGCGGAACCAGCCGTCGGCGAACGCCGGCGCACCGGGCTGATGCCGGTATCCCCTGGCCAGCATCGGTCCGGCCAGCAGGATCGGCCCGGTCGCCCCGTCGACGTGGACCTTCGCGACGTCCAGCGGTCGTCCGTCGTAGACGCAGCCGCCAGAGGTCTCGCTCATCCCGTAGGTCGTGGTGACCTGCACGCCGGAGTCCTGGGCCCGGCGGAGCAAGGCCGGTGGTGTGGCGGCGCCGCCGAGCAGCACCGCGTCGAATTTCCGCAGCGTGGCAAGGCCATCCCCGCCCGCGTCGAGCAGCCGGGACAGCTGCGTTGGCACCAGGGCCGTGTAGTGCGGGCCATCTGCGGCGAGCACGTGCCGGGCAGCCGCCGCGAACCCGTCGGGGCGGAACCCGGCAGAGGTGTCGACGGCGTGCGGGCTGGTGCCCGCCAGCAGCGCCCGCACCAGGACCTGGATGCCGGCGACGTGGTGAGCGGGCATCGCCAGCAGCCAGTTGCCGGGGCCGCCGAGGCGGCGGTGGGTGGCTTCGGCGGAAGCTCGCAGCGCCGACGCCGGGAGCAGCACGCCCTTCGGGGTGCCGGTGGAGCCGGAGGTGGCTATGACCAGCGCCGTCGGGTCGTCGGGGTGGTCCTCGGCGGCGGTCAGCGGCGTGCCGTCGGCGAGGGCGGCGACGAGTCGGCGGGACTCCGCCGCGTCTCCGGCGGCGACCGGGAGCAGTGCCGGCCCGGCACCGTGCAGTGCCCGCGTCAGCGCAGGTAGCACGGCCAATGCCCCGGCTCCGGGTGGCACGGGAAGCGGCTGCAGGTCGCGGGCGTTCGGCATCTGCCCATTGTCGGGGAGCACCGGCGTCGGGGATCGCGCGGCTGCGGCGAGAACTTCGGCACTCGATCACCTGTTCTAGCGATCAAGTGTTCGAATTCTCGGCCGATGAAATTGGTACGCGCTTGGGAGGAGTCGAGGAAATGATGGTTCTGATCGTGCTTGTGTGCCCGGCCGACCTGCTGGGGGACCTCTTCGGCCGGTGGCCTGCGGGCGATGGTGGACGAGACCGGTTCCGCGCCGGAGCAAGCGGTGCTGGCCCGCCCGGAACCGGTCCCGGCGGCTCAGAAGTACCAGGGGAAGGCGGACCAGTCCGGGGTCCGCTTCTGCAGGAACGAGTCGCGGCCCTCGACGGCCTCGTCGGTCATGTAGGCGAGGCGGGTCGTTTCGCCGGCGAACAGCTGCTGGCCGACCAGTCCGTCGTCGATGGCGTTGAACGCGTACTTGAGCATGCGCTGCGCGGTCGGGGACTTGCCGTTGATCTCGCGGGACCACTGCAGCGCGGTGGCCTCCAGCTCGTCGTGCGGGACGACCGCGTTGACCATGCCCATCTGGTGCGCCTGCTCGGCTGTGTAGGGCCGCCCCAGGAAGAAGATCTCGCGGGCGAACTTCTGGCCGACCTGGCGGGCGAGGTAGGCGGAGCCGAAGCCGCCGTCGAAGCTGCCGACGTCGGCGTCGGTCTGCTTGAAGTGGGCGTGCTCGGCGCTGGCGAGCGTGAGATCGCACACGACGTGCAGGCTGTGCCCGCCGCCCGCGGCCCAGCCCGGCACGACCGCGATGACGATCTTCGGCATGAACCGGATCAGCCGCTGCACCTCGAGGATGTGCAGCCGCCCGGCGCGGGCCGGGTCGACCGTGTCGGAGGTCTCGCCGTCGGCGTACTGGTACCCGGAACGGCCGCGGATCCGCTGATCACCGCCGGAGCAGAAGGCCCAGCCGCCGTCCTTGGTGGACGGGCCGTTGCCGGTGATCAGCACGCAGCCGACGTCGCTGGTCATGCGCGCGTGGTCCAGGGCGCGGTACAGCTCGTCGACGGTGTGCGGGCGGAAGGCGTTCCGGACGTCCGGGCGGTCGAACGCGATGCGCACGGTGCCTTTCCCGGGGCCGTCCTCGACGCAGCGGTGATACGTGATGTCGGTGAAGTCGAAGCCCGCCACGGGCTCCCACAAAGCCGGATCGAACAGCTCAGAGACACGGGGATTCTGCACACCTGGGACAATAGGCGCAGCAGGCGTTCAGCGCGGGGGCCTCCCCGCAGCTGCCCGGCGCTTGCGCGAACGAGGGCGAGGGGGACCATGGCCCCCTCGGCCGGAGTTCGCAAGCGATGTTCAGAGGTGATCGGTTGAATCCGTCCACGGCCCAGGCTGAGGTCATCGTCGACGAGCTCGTCCGCAACGGGGTGCGGCAGGTGGTGCTCTCCCCGGGGTCCCGCAACGCACCTCTGTCTTACGCACTGTACCGAGCCGCACACGCAGAGCGGTTACGACTGCACGTTCGCATCGACGAGCGCAGCGCGGGCTTTCTCGCGTTAGGACTGGCGTCGCGGACGCAGTCCCCGGTCGTGGTGGTCTGCACTTCCGGTACCGCGGCGACGAATCTGCATCCGGCGGTCAGTGAGGCATACCACTCGGGTGTCCCGTTGATCGTGCTGACCGCGGACCGGCCGCCGGAGCTGCGCGCGGCCGGTGCCAACCAGACCATCGATCAGCACCGGTTGTTCGGCGCCGAGGTCCGGATGTTCGACGAGCTCGCGGTCGCCGAGAGCCGACCGGGGCAGAACGCGTACTGGCGAAGCCAGATGTGCCGGGCCTGGCACGCCGCGGCCGGCGGCGGGCGAGGCGGCCCGGTGCACCTGAACATCCCGTTCCGGGAGCCACTGGTGCCGGACGGGGACGAGCAGTGGTGCGAGTCGCTGGCCGGCCGCCCGGACGATGCACGGTGGACGGAGGTCTCCGAGCGAGGTCAGGCGCCGAGCGAACTGTCCCGGGTGCATGCTCGGCGCGGACTCGTGCTCGTCGCCGACTGGGGTGCCGAGAAAGCCGGTGAGTGGGGCGATCGGTACGGCTGGCCGGTGTTGGCGGAATCCGGTGGCGTGGGTGTCGGTGGTTCGGCGGCGATCAGCACCGGGATGTGGCTGCTGAACCTGCCCGAGTTCATGCAGGAGCACCGTCCCGAGCAGGTGCTGTGCGTCGGTCGCCCGACTGTTTTCCGGCAGGTCCAGCGATTGCTGGCGGATACCGGCGTGGAGGTGCTGCTCGCGCACGGCGGGGTGGACTGGGCGGCTCCGGCGCACAACTTGCGGGAGGTTGCGGAGACTTTTGGGGCCGCGCCCGGAGATGCCGATCCCGACTGGCTCACCGCGTGGCAGCACGCAGACCAGAAGGCGTCCGAGGCACTGCACGCCGCGCTCGACTTGGAGCGCTGGCCGAGCGGCGCCGCGGTGGCGCGCGAGGTCGTCGATGCGTTGCCGGAACAGGCTCTGTTGGTCCTGGGTTCGTCGAACCCGAGCCGCGATGTCGCGTTGGCCGCGCGGCAGCGGTCCGATGTGGTCGTGCACCGGAACCGGGGCGTGGCCGGCATCGATGGCACGGTGTCGACCTCGATCGGCGCCGCGGTCGCGCACGGCCAACCGGCGTACGCGCTCCTGGGCGACCTGACTTTCCTGCACGACAGCAACGGATTGATGCTGGGGCCGTACGAACAGCGGCCGGACCTGACGATCGTCGTGCTCAACGACGACGGCGGCGGCATCTTCGCCTTGCTGGAACAGGGAAGCCCCGAGCACCGGGAGGCCTTCGAGCGGGTCTTCGCCACCCCGCACGGAACCGACATCGGCAAGCTCTGCGCGGCGCACGGTGTCGACCACGTGCTGGTGCGCGAGCGATCCGAGCTCACCGCTGCCCTGCAGTGGCGGCCGGGCCTGCGCGTCGTCGAGGTGCGGGCGGATCGCACCGCGCTGCGTTCGGTGCACCAGCGCTTGCTGGCCGCGGTTCGCACTGCACTGCTCGGCTGACGGCTGGGCTTGCCGGCCAATCTGCGGGATGTCGCTCGGGTGGCTGGTGATGACCTCTTGGGGCTTTGGCAACGACGCTGGCCCCAGCGCCCTCCGCTGGCCCACGAGTTGAAGCACGCCTATCGGGATCGGTGGGTCCGGTTCCACAGCTTGCCGAAGCACGGCTGTTGCGGCTGTGCGGCGGTGTTCTCACCGCTCGGGATTCGATCTGCCCTGCAGTCGGGGCGATAGGCGTCACACGTTCGTCGGGCGAGGCCGGGGCGACCGGTGTCGCTCGAAAGGTGGGTATTTATCCGCAGATCGGGGCGGTCGGTCGGCCGTCGCCGGTGCTCCCGCCGCATTCGTTCGCGGATTTTCGCTGCACTGTGGGAAAAACCTGTGATCCGAAAACATGCCTGGTCGATGGGAGCCTCCTTACTCTCCTAGCGACCATGATGTTCGAGGAGGTGGCAGGTGTTTCGACGACACGGCCTGCGAGCCACGGCGGCGGCGTGCTGCGCAACGGCTCTGCTCGCCACACCGGCGTTGGCCGGCAGTGACGGACCGGGGGCTCCCGGTGCGGGAGACGACTACTTCCCCGGTTACGGCAACGGGGGATACGACGTCTCGCACTACGACATCCAGCTGCGGTACCAGCCCACGGACGACCATCTGCAGGGCACCACGACGATCGTCGCGAAGCCGACGCAGAACCTGACGGCGTTCAACCTGGACTTCGCGCTGCCCACCAAGTCGGTGCGGGTCAACGGCGCGCCCGCGCAGTTCTCGCAGGACGGCTCGGAGCTGACGGTGACGCCGTCGGACGCGCTGCCCGAGGGGAGCCTCGCGACCTTCGTCGTCGAGTACGAGGGCGTGCCGTCGACGGTCGAGGTGGATGGCCTGAAGCCGTGGATCCGCACCTCCGACGGTGCGCTCGCGGTCGGCGAGCCGGAGATCGCCGCCTGGTGGTTCCCGAGCAACGACCACCCCCGGGACAAGGCGACCTTCGACGTCTCCGTCGCGGTGCCGGACGGCACCGAGGTCGTGTCCAACGGCGTGAACACCAAGACCGCCAGCCTTGCGGGCTGGACCACCTGGCAGTGGCGCACGACCAAGCCGACCGCCACCTACCTGGCGTTCATCGGCGTCGGGCAGTACGAGATCAGCACCAAGACCGGCGCGTTCGGGCAGCCGCTCGTCACCGCGTACTCCGACAAACTCGGCGAGTTCGCGGGCCCGGCGAAGGCGAGCGTCGAGCGCACCCCGGAGGTCGTGGAGTTCCTCACCGGGCTGCTCGGTGACTACCCGTTCGAGGCGCAGGGTGGCCTGGTCTCCTCGGAGGGGCTGAACTTCGCGCTGGAGAACCAGACCCGGCCGACCTACAGCCACCTGTTCTTCCGGAACGGGGCGAACACCTCGGTGGTCGTGCACGAGAACGCGCACCAGTGGTTCGGCGACTCGGTGTCGGTGGACACCTGGCGCAACATCTGGCTGAACGAGGGATTCGCGTCCTACGCGGAGTGGTTCTGGTCGGAGGCGCAGGGCACCGGTACCGCGCAGGAGCTGTTCGACCACTACTACGCGTCGCACCCGGCAGACGACCCGTTCTGGCAGGTCCTGCCGGGCGATCCCGGCGCGGAGGAAGTGTTCAGCGACGCGGTCTACGACCGTGGCGCGATGACCGTGCACGCCCTGCGGAACGTGGTCGGTGACGAGGCCCTGCTCGACATCATCCGGACCTGGGTGTCGGAGAAGCGCTACTCCACCGGCACGATCGAGGAGTTCATCGCGCTCGCCGAGCAGCGCTCCGGCAAGCAGCTCGACGAGCTGTTCAACACCTGGTTGTTCACCAAGGGCAGGCCGCCGGTCGGCGAGGCGACGGGCGTGCCGGTGAGTGCGACCCGCGTTGCGGTGGCGCCGCCGAAGGCCGTGGCGGAGATCGACCGCACCCACGCCCTGCTGCACGACCACTGATTCGCTAGCGGACGCCTTCGAGGGCTTCGCGGACCGGGAGCAGCTTCGCTTCCGCCTCCGCGACCTCTTGATCGGGGTCGGATTCGGGGACGATTCCGCACCCGGCGAACAGGCGGATCCTGCCGCCGCCGCGCTCGGCCTCGGTGCCGGGTGCGGCGGCGGTTTCCACTTGGGCGCAGCGAAGCGCCACGGCGAACTCGCCGTTGCCGCTGCCGTCCAGCCAGCCGACCGGCCCCGCGTAGCGCCCCCGGTCCATCCCTTCCAGCTCGCTGATCGCCCGCACGGCGTCATCGGTCGGGGTTCCGCCGACCGCGGCCGTGGGATGCACCGCGGCGACCATGCGCAGCAGCGTTGCGCCATTGCGGGTGCCGCTTTCGCTGAGCTTGCCTTCGACGTTCGTCGCGAGGTGCAGGACATTGCGCAGGCGGAGGACCTCCGGCTCGTTCGGCACCGTGAGGTCGCTGCAGAAGGGGCGGAGGCGAACCGCCAGCGACTCCGCCGCGTAGGCGTGTTCGCTGCGGTTCTTCGCGGAGGCCATCAACTCGGCGGCGAGTTGCTCGGTGGTGCGCCCTTCGCGCGGCCAAACCGTGCCGGCCAGCACCTGGGACCGCACCTCGTATCCCTCGCGTTCGAGCAGCAGCTCGGGAGTGGCGCCGACGAGGCCGTCCACGGCGAACGTCCAGCAGGTCGGGTACCGGGCGGCGAGGTTGTTCAGCAGGAACCGGGCGTCGAGCGGCTCGGAGGTGCTGGCCAGCAGGTCGTGGGCGAGCACGATCTTGTCCAGGTCGCCGGTTTGCCGCATGCGGTGCACGGCCTCGGCCACGGCCTGGCGGTAGCCGGTCGCGGACAGTTGCCCGTCGCTGTAGGACACCGTGCCGGGCGGGTGCACGGGCTCGACCGGCGGCTGTTCGGTGGAGCCGTCGCCGATCGTGGTGATCCAGCGCACGCCGTCCCGTTGCCCGATGACGACCTCGGGAACGATCAGCACCGAGTGCCCGGGGTCGTCGGCGAAGGCCAGGCTGGCGAACGCCACCGGACCGCAGCCGGGCAGCCCGACCGAGTCGTCGACCTCGAACTGGTGACAGAGCTCTCGCCACCAGTCGTCGGCCCGGTTGAAGCGGTCGGGACCGGCAACGTCCAGGCGGGCCGCGCAGCCCCAGCCGACGAGCCCGGAGCCGTCGCGGACCCAGCTGAGCACGGCGTTGGTCGGCAGCAGTTCCAGCAGGGGACGGTCGTATCGGGGGTCGCCCGCTTCGAGCCTTCGGGTTCGCGCCGTCAGCAGCCTGGGTGTAGTCGCCACTCCTGGAGGGTATGCGTCGCTCTCCAACAGGTGGGCGGTACCGAAGGCATGCGCGTGGCCGTCGACGGGGTGCCTACAATCGGTCACCGTGGCGAGCGATGCGGTGGCGCAGAACGCGGCCGACTCGGTGACCGAGACCAGCACGGACGGTGACCAGTCGGTTGCGGTGCCGCCCCGTCGTCGGGGCCGAGCGCGTGCGGCGCGAGGCGTGCTGGTGTTCGGCCTGCTGCTGACCCTGATGGGGCTGTCCATCGTCGGTGCGTGCTTCATCAACGACCGGACCATCGATGAGTCCAAGGGCGAAGCGGTGGCAGAGGTGGTGGACGCCTCGCTGACCCGGACCGTGGTGCGCTTCAACACCGATGAGGGCCGCGTCTACATCCCGCCGAACGGCGTGCTCTACCCGGCCGACTTGCAGGCCGGGCAGCTGGTCCGGGTCGAGTACGACTCGCGGAACCCGGATCTGGTGCGCGTGGCGGGCCGCAACATGACCCTTTCGCTGCTGCCGGTGTCCAGCTCGCTCGCCGTGCTGTGGGCGGTGCTGCTGCCGGTGTACTGGCTGCTCCGGCGGCCGACCGCGCGGTGAGCCCTTGGGCCCTTGTGCCGCTGATCAGGCTTCCCTAATCCGGTCGGGTGATGTGACACTGGTTTCCCCGCCGTAAGGGGGCTAGCGGCGGATTCGCACGACCGATGTGGACCTGCTCATGGGGGAAGCGGTTCGCACGTGCCGACCGGCCGCCGGCCCGCGTCTGCGAGGTCGCCATGAACACGTCTGAAGTGCAGTCCAGTGCGTCGGATGTGCAGCAGTGGGTGCTCGGCGCACCTGCCATGTCCACTGTGGATCGTTCGGTTCCGGATGGTGTGTTCGCTCCGGATCTCGCGCAGTACTGCCTGATGCTCGGCGACGATGCGCTGGTCCTGTCGCACCGGTTGTCCGAGTGGGGAGTCCGCGCACCGGAGCTGGAAGAGGCCGCGGCGCTCGGCGCAATTGCGCTCGATCTCTTGGGAGAAGCCAGGATCCTGCTGCACCGCGCGGGTGAGGTCGAAGGCGCGGGGCGGGGCGAGGACAGCCTCGCGTACTTCCGGACCGCCGCGGAGTTCCGCAACGTGCGGTTGGTCGAGATCGACTGCGGGCCGGGGCAGGACGGCGGCTTCTCGGCCACCGTCGCGCGGCTGCTGCTGTACACCGCGTGGCGGGTGGCGGTGTTCGAACGGCTGATGCGGAGCCGGGACGCCGTGCTGGCCACCTTGGCCGCACGGTCCCTCTCGGGCCTGACGAGGCACCGCGACCACGCCGCGCAGTGGGTCATCCGCCTCGGCGATGCGAACGCCGCCTCGGCCCGGCGCATGACGGGCGGGTTCCAGCGGGTGTGGCCGATGACCGGCGAGCTGTTCACGCCGCACCCGGTCGAGGCCCGGCTGGCGGATGCCGGTTGCGGGGTCGATCCGGCGGTGGTGCGCGGCGAGGTGAGCGAGGTGCTGGACGAGGTGTTCTCGGTGGCCCGCCTGGAGCGGCCGGACCCGACGGAGTTCGGCGGGTTCGTCCGGCCCGGCGGCCGCGACGGGGAGCACACCGGCGGCATGGAATTCCTGCTCGCCGACATGCAGTACCTGGCCAGATCCGCGGCGCAGCTCTGATCAGGTCCGAGAGCTGCGGCACAGGCGATCAGATTGAGTACTTTCCCCCAAGAACTCCGGGGCCCGGCAGGCGCAAAGTGATCTGGGGGGCGCTCGGGAACTTCGGTCCGGTCGACAACGTCGGACCGGTGACCGCGGGCGGGACACCGGTTCGGATGCCTCTTCGGCGAAGCGGAAGGACACAACTCGACATGGACGGAATCTGGGTGCAGGTGCTCGTCGCCTTGATCGCGGGAGCGTGCGGGGCTGGGGTGATGTCGGCCGTCTTCTGCGCCCGGAGGCGGAGAGCCAAGGCGACTGCCGGATCCGCTGTTGTGCCGCCCGCCACGCAGTCGGCCGCGTCTCCGTCTCCCTTGCCGGACAAGTGGCTGAACGAGGTCCTGCGGTGCGAGCAGGCGGTGCACCGAGCCGCTCGGGCCGTCGACGCGGTGTCCTCGACGCAGGCCCGGCACCAGTTGCAGACGGTGGTCCGGCGGATGGATGCGGAATTGCCGAACGTTCGGGCGCTTTCCGAGCTGGGGCGCGGCCTGGAGGGCAGCGAGTCGCGGGACGACGCCGTGGTGGGCCGGGTGCAGAGCCAGCTCGACGACGCCGCTGCCAGGTTCGGGATGGTCACCGACCACGTGCTGGAGGCGGTCGTGGAACTGGTCGCCGCACCCGATCTCAGCCGGGTGCACCAGCAGGTGTTGGTGCTGCGCGATCAGTTCCCGCTGTTGCGGCCGATGTCGGCGGTGTTCGGTCCGCCCCCGGGTTCGGCTCCCGCCCGCGCGCTGATGACGGCCGCCTGACGATCAGCTCCGTTCGGTGGCCTGCCGCCACCAGTCGTGGACATCGGCGGCGACGCCGGGCGCGGCCACCAGCAGCCCGTCCAGCGGGAGCGCGGTCGTGCCGCCGCGGCGGTCCAGCACGGTGGCGCCGGATTCGGTGGCCAGCGCGAGCGCGCCCGCGACGTCCCACTCCTCGTACGAGTCGAGGACCGCGGCGATCGCGTGGCCGAGCGCGACCTGGGTGATGGCCAGCGCCGGCGAGCCCAGCAGCCGGACCCCGACCTGGGCGCTCGCGGCGTTCGTGATGAACCGGTCCATGCCGCGCCACGGCCCGTTCTTGGTCAGCTCCGTGCACACGATGCCGCCGCGTGCTTCTCCTTGCGCGGGCAGCCGAACCGGGGTGCCGTTGGCGCGCATGCCGCGGCCGCGGGCCGCGGCGTAGATCTGTGTGCGGTATGGATCGGCGACCACCCCGACGACCGGTCCGTGCTCGTCGAGCATGGCCAGGCTGTAGGCGCACCAGGGCAGGCCCGCCACGTAGTTGGCGGTGCCGTCGACCGGGTCGACCGACCAGCGGAACCGCGCGGAACCGGCGCGAGCGGCCCAGTGCTCTGCGACGGTGGTGGGCGCGGCGTCGAATTCCTCGCCGAACACCGGGATTCCGGGGAACTCGTCGGCGAGGATCCGGCGGGTGTGCCGTTCGAGGGTGCGGCCGGTGTCGGTGACCCAGTCGAACGGCGATTCGGTGGGCTCGGGGCGCGCTCCCCGGCCCGCGGTCGCGATGATCACGTCAGCGGCATCGTTCGCGAGTCGGCCGGCGACTTCGAACGCCCGCGAAACCAGGGCGGGGTCGATCTGCGCGGGCGGGGAGGGCAGGACCGTCATGCCGTCCCAGGCTCCGTGCGGTGGGTGACCGGAGCGCAACACTCAGGTGACCGGTTGTGGAGTTACAGGTCACGATTGCGAGTTGCCGCACGCGGCGAGTGGTCCGGTCGGCGAGTTGGCGTGCTCTTCGGCCGGCGTTGGCGGTGCCGTCACGTTGCGGTCGACTGTTCGCCGGTCCGGGCCGTCACGGTGTGCCGCGTGCGCATAGCGATCGTGACCGAGAGCTTCCTGCCGCAAATCAACGGGGTGACGAATTCCGTGCTGCGAGTGCTGGAGCACTTGCGGCGACGGGGCGATGCGGCGCTGGTGATCGCGCCGGGAGCGGGCCCGGAGGAGTACGCGGGTTTCCCGGTGATCCGGCTGCCCGCGATGGACCTGCCGCTGGTTTCATCGTTGCCGATCGGCTTCCCGACACGCCGGTTGCTGCGCGGGTTGCAGGAATTCCGCCCGGATGTCGTGCATCTGGCATCGCCGTTCATCGTCGGGGCGCGCGGCCTGGCCGCTGCCAGGCGGATCGGCGTCCCGACCGTTGCCGTTTACCAGACCGACGTCGCGGGGTTCGCCGAGTCGTACGGCCTGGGCCTGACCGCTCGCGCCGCGTGGCGCTGGATCCGCCGCCTGCACGGTGCCGCCGACCGGACGTTGGCCCCGTCGACGTGGGCTGTGGAAACGTTGCGGGAGCATGGAGTTCCGCGCGTTCACCGGTGGGGGCGGGGCGTGGACACCGACCGGTTCTCGCCGCACCGCCGGGATCCGGATCTGCACCGCGAGTTGGCGCCGAACGGCGAGCTGCTCGTCGGGTACGTCGGGCGGTTGGCGCCGGAGAAGCGCATCGAGCGGTTGGCGGCGCTGGGCGGGATGACGGGCGTGCGGCTCGTCGTCGTGGGTGACGGGCCGGAACGCCAGAACCTCGGTGCGGCGCTGCCGGGTGTGGCTTTCCTCGGGCAGCGGACCGGCGACGAGCTGGCACGGATCTACGCGAGCCTGGACGTTTTCGTGCACACCGGGCCGCACGAGACGTTCTGCCAGGCGGTGCAGGAGGCGATGGCTTCGGGCGTGCCGGTTGTCGCCCCGGATGCCGGCGGGCCCCGGGATCTCGTCGACCACGGCCGCACGGGCTATCTGCTGCCGGCCGAAGATCCTGCTGTGCACGCGGACGCGCTGCGCGCCGCCGTCGCGGAGTTGCGTGACCCGGAGCTACGGGCGAGGTTCGGCGAGGCAGCGCATGTCGCCGTCGCTGGGCGGACTTGGCCCGCGCTGTGCCAGCAGCTGATCGGGCACTACTCCGAGGTCGCGACGCGCGTGGAGCCCTTGGCCGCCTGACGGGCCGGATCGCCGGCGATCCCATCATCCGGTGAAATAAATCCGTTGCGCCACAACGCTTCTCCCGTTCATCATGAGTGGCGTGATCTCTGTACGCCGGGTGGTCGACGGCGAGCTGGCCGCCTTGCGGGAGGTGCGGCTGCGCGCGCTCGCGGCGGACCCCGCCGCATTCGGCTCCACTTTGGACGGTGAACGGGCGCGGCCGATGGCGTTCTGGCGGGAGCGGCTCGCCCGCGGCCCGTGGTTCGTGGCCTGGGCTGGGCGGGAGGCCGTGGGTGTCGTCTCGGCGGTGCCGACGACGACCCGGGCGGAGTACCGGCTCGAGGCGATGTGGGTCGACCGGGCGTGGCGGGGCGAGGGCGTCGCGGAAGCCCTGGTCGATGCGGTCTTGTCGTGGTCGCGGAGCAGGGGCGCGGCCTCCGTGGCGTTGTGGGTCTTCGACGGGAATTCGGCTGCCCGGCGTTTCTACGAGCGCGTCGGATTCCGTCCGGTGGGGCGGCGGGAGCCGCACCCCGAGAAGGCGGAGCGGTTCAGGGAGTGCCTGCGAATCGAGTTGCGGTCCGGTTCCTGAGCGTGGGCAGGGCATCGAGGGAAAGGAGGGTGGAATAGGAATTCCGCAATGCGGACTTGACGGGCGTGCTGGTGATCTCGCGGATCCCGCCACGTACTCTTCGGGTGTGTCTCGGGCCGGTTTGGACAAGAAGCCTCACGAGGTCGCCGCGATGTTCGACGGCGTCGCGCGCAGGTACGACCTGACCAACACGGTGCTGTCCTTCGGGCAGGACCGGCGCTGGCGGGAAGTGACCCGGCGGGCTCTGGCTCCGAAGCCGGGCGAGCGGGTGCTCGACCTGGCGGCGGGCAGCGGCGTGTCGACGGTCGAGTTCGCCCGTTCCGGCGCGTGGTGCGTGGCCGCGGACTTCTCGCTGGGCATGCTGTCGGTCGGCCGGGATCGAGGCGTGCCGATGGTCGCGGCCGACGCGCTCCGGCTGCCGTTCGCCGACGAGTCCTTCGACGCCGCGACGATCTCGTTCGGGCTGCGCAACCTGGTCGACACGGCCGCCGGCCTGCGGGAGATGCTGCGGGTGGTGCGTCCCGGCGGTCGGCTGGTGGTGTGCGAGTTCTCGACGCCCACCTGGCAGCCGTTCCGGACGATCTACATGAACTACCTGATGCGGGCCCTGCCGCCGATCGCCCGAGCGGTGTCGTCCAACCCGGACGCCTACGTCTACCTCGCGGAGTCCATCCGCGAGTGGCCGGACCAGCGCGCGCTGGCGGAGCTGATCGCCGAGAGCGGCTGGAGCGGCGTGCAGTGGCGCAACCTCACCAGCGGCGTCGTCGCCGTCCACCGCGCGGTCAAGCCGTCCTGATTCCTCGCGGCTTCAGAGCCAGATCGTCTCCGGCGGCGAGGCCTCGGCCGAGTGCTGGGCCTGGCCGATCGCGGTCATGAACGCTTCCGATGCCGCGGCGAGCGGGCGGTGCGGGTCGCGGACCACGGCGATGCGGCGGCGGACTTCGGGGCCGCCGAGCGCCCGGTGTTCCAGCCCGGCGAACTGGACCAGCGGCAGCACCAGTCCGGGCATCACCGCCACGCCGAGCCCGGCCGCGACCAGCCCCGCGACGGTGGTGATGTTCCGCGATTCCAGCACGACGTCCGGGCGCACCCGCGCGGCGGCGAAGGCGCGTTCGGCGTGCTGCCGGATGCTGCTGGTCGGGTCGAAGGCGATGTGCGGCTGGTCGGCGAGGTCCGCCCAGTCGAGCCGCCGGCGTTCGGAAAACCGGTGCGACGGCGGGAAAACGCAGCAGAACCGGTCGGTCGCGATCGGCCGGACCTGCAGGTCCGGTAGCGGTTCGGGCACCACCGTGACCGCCAGGTCGACCGCGCCGCTGCGGACCCGCTGCAGCACCTCGTCCGACATGCCGTCCTCAATGGACAGCTCGACCTCGGGGTGCGCCGCCCGGTAGGCGGACACCACGGGCGGCAGCAGGATCGCCGCCAGCGACGGCAGCGCCGCGATCCGCACCCGGCCGCGGCTGCCGGCCAGGAACCCCTCGAAGTGGTTGATCCCGGCGTCGAAGGCATCGACCACGCGCCGCGCCACCCGGCAGAACTCGCTGCCCTCCGGCGTGATGACCAGGTTCCGCGTGGTGCGCTCGAACAGCGTGATGCCGAGCTTGCGCTCCACCTCGCGGACGGTGCGGCTCATCGACGACTGCGCCAGGTGGAGCTGATCGCCGGCGAGCGTGAAGCTGCCGGCGTCGTGCACGGCGAGCACCAGCCGGAGCTGCTGAAGTGTCAGATCCATGCTCACGACGCATTAATCTATCAGTAACTCTTGCTTGACGTGCATGAGCGACGCGGATCACAGTACGTCCGTCCGGCAACGGAGGTGCTGCATGCTCGCCGCGAGTGGGTTCCTGACCATCGGGGTCTTCCTGGCCCTGGTGCTGTCCCGACGCGTTTCGGTGCTCTTCGCACTGACCCTGGTGCCCGTCGCCGCCGCGGTGGCGAGCGGCTTCGGCGGCCGGCTCGGCTCGCTGATCGCCGACGGCCTGATCACCGTCGCGCCGGTGGCCATCATGATCACGTTCGCGGTGCTCTACTTCAGCCTGATGGTCGACGCCGGGCTGTTCGACCCGGCGGTGACCCGCATCCTGCGCTGGGCCAAGGGCGATCCGCTGAAGATCACGCTGGGCACCGCGCTGCTCACGCTGCTCGTAGCGCTCGACGGCGACGGCGCGTCGACGTTCCTCATCGCGGTGTCCGCGCTGCTGCCGATCTACCAGCGGTTGGGCATGCGGCGCATCGTGCTGGCGGGCGTGATCTGCCTGGCCGCGGGCGTGATGAACATGGTGCCGTGGGGCGGCCCCACGGCCCGGGCGATGGCCGCGCTGAAGCTGGACAGCAGCCAGCTTTTCCTCCCGGTGCTCCCCGCGATGCTGGCCGGGGTCCTCTGGGTGCTGCTGGCGGCCTACCTGATCGGCCGCGCGGAGCGGAAGCGGCTCGGCGTCATCGAGGTGGCGGTCGCGGACCGCGCCCGTCCGACCGGGGCCGACCGGGTGCGGTACTGGACCAACGCGGCCCTGACGCTGGTGCTCGTCGTGTGCCTGCTCGCCCAGCTCGCGGACCTGGAAGTGCTCTTCCTGCTGGCCTTCCTGGCGGCGCTGCTGATCAACCGGCCGTCCTGGCAGGGCCAGCAAGAACTGCTGACCAAGCACGCGTACAACGTGGTGCTGGTCGTCGCGGTGATCTTCGCCGCCGGCGTGTTCACCGGGATCATGACCGGCACCGGGATGATCAAGGCGATGGCCGAGAGCCTGGTGTCGGTCATCCCGGACTCCGCCGCCGGGCTGCTGCCGGTGGCGACCGCGATCACCAGCATGCCGTTCAGCCTGGTGTTCACCCCGGACGCGTACTACTACGGCGTGGTCCCGGTGCTCGCCGAGACCACCGCGGCGCTCGGCGGCGATCCGGCCGCCATCGGGCGGGCCGCGATCCTCGGCCAGATGACCACCGGTTTCCCGCTCAGCCCGCTGACCGCCTCGACGTTCATCCTGCTCGGGATGAGCAAGGTCGACCTCGGCGACCACCAGCGGTTCATCTTCAAGTGGGCGTTCGGCACGACGCTGGTGATGACCGGGGTCGCGCTGGTCACGGGGGTGCTGTGATGCGCATCGGCAGCGGAGCCGGGTTCGCCGGCGACCGGATCGGACCGGCGGTCGACCTCGCGGCGCGGGCCGGCCTGGACGACCTGGTCCTGGAATGCCTGGCAGAACGCACCATCGCGCTCGGCCAGCAGCGGAAGCTGCGCGACCCGGCGGTCGGCTACGACCCGCGGTTGCGTGCGCGCTTCGAGCGGCTGCTGCCGGTCGCCGGCGAGCACGGCGTGCGGGTGGTGACGAACATGGGCGCGGCGAATCCCTTGGCGGCAGGTGAGGTCACCCGCGACCTGCTGGCGGACCTGGGCGTGCGCGGCAAGATCGCAGTGGTCACCGGCGACGACGTGCTGGACCGGCTCGACCTGAGGCTTCCGGCGCTGGAGGACGGGGTCCCGCTCGCCGACCACGGCGCGGTCGTCTCCGCCAATGCCTACTTGGGCGCGGACGCGCTGCTTCCGGCCTTGGACACCGGGGCGAACGTCGTGCTGACCGGTCGGGTCGCGGATCCGTCGCTGTTCGTCGCGCCGCTGGCGCACCGGCTGGGCTGGGAGCTCGACGACTGGCCGCGGATCGCGGCCGGGACGCTCGTCGGGCACGTCCTGGAGTGCGCGGGGCAGGTGACCGGCGGTTACTTCGCAGACCCCGGGGTGAAGGACGTGCCGGACCTGGCGGAGTTGGGGTTCCCGTTCGCGGAAGTGGCATCGGACGGTACTGCGACCATCGGCAAGCTCGCTGGCACCGGAGGCGTCGTCTCCACGGCGACGGTGCGCGAGCAGCTGCTCTACGAGGTGACCGACCCGAGCGGCTACCGCACTCCCGACGTGGTGCTGGACTTCCGCCCGGTGCGCGCGGAGCAGACCGGTGCCGACCGGGTCCGGATCAGCGGCGCCGCCGGTCAGGCCCGGCCTGCTGAGTTGAAGGTGAGCGTCGGCTACCGCGCCGGGTACCGGGCGGAGTGCGGCATCAGCTATGCCGGGCCGAACGCCGCCGGCCGGGCGCGGCTGGCAGCGGATGTGGTCACCGCCAGGCTGCGGGGCACCGGCCTGCGCATCAGAGCGGAAGTCCTCGGCGCGGTCAGGGACTCGGGCGAGCCGACGGATGAGTGCCGCCTGCGAGTGGCGGCGATGGCGCCGGATCCGGCGGCGGCCGACGTCGTGTGCCACGAGGTCGAAGCGCTCTACACGAACGGCCCGGCGGGCGGCGGCGGTGTTCGCGCCGACGTCCGCGAGGTGATCGGCATCGTGTCGGCGTTCATTCCCCGATCGGACGTCGATACGCGGGTGACGGTGCTGGAGGCCGACGATGCTGCTGCATGAAATCGCCCATTGCCGGGCCGGCGACAAGGGGGACACTTCGACGCTGTCGCTGTTCCCCTATCGCGACGACGACTTCCCCTGCTTGGTCCGGGAGGTCACGGCGGAACGGGTCCGAGAGCACCTCGCCGGTCACATCCGGGGCGCGGTGCTGCGCTACGAACTCCCGAACCTGTGCGGGCTGCAGTTCACCTGCCGCCAAGCGCTCGACGGCGGGGTGACTACATCGCTGGCCCTCGACACCCACGGAAAGTCCCTGAGTTCCCGTCTCCTGTCGCTGGTCCTCTGAGAAGACGCATCGGGAGTGGCGACAAGCCTGTTTTCGCAGACGAACGGCCTGTCGATGAGCCTCCAAGGCGTTTAAAGGGGGGTGGTTGCAAGGGGTGTTTCGGGGGTGTGTAACTTTATCCAAGTCAGCGCGACACGGGCCGGGAAAAACCGGGCCGAGCCTGACGCGGGGTCGCGAACCAAGCTCCCACGACTGAGTGGTAGAGTGGGCGAGCCCGAAAGGCAAGACTTGATAAAGCGAAACGCTTACGCGTGTTGATAACTGAAGAGCCAAGTGGTCCCGAAAGATAACGAATTGGGTAGGCTGAGAAAGCGAGCCCCCCGGTTTGACACGGGAAATCACGATGCTCTACAGTGGTAAACACGAAAGCGAAAACGAGGAAATGCTCCCCGGAGCTACGGTCCTGATTAGGGATCGAGGTGATGGTGTGGGTGTGTTCTTTGAGAACTCAACAGCGGACTGTTTTGGTTAGTGTTCTTTTATGCCCCCGACCATTTCGGTGGTTGGTGGTTT
>NZ_JBWKKH010000025.1:104034-142034 GCF_056431645.1 Saccharopolyspora sp. NPDC045839 | reverse complement strand
GATGCCTGAAACGCTACCTCGCCCGCAAGATCTACCGCACCATCACCACAGACCTCGCCCTCACCACCACTTGACAAACAATAGGAGCATCGAAAACGGCGCAAGTCCTCGGACGGCCGCCTGACGGTCCGAAGTGCTCATGACCGTCGTTCGAAGGCTCGTTGGAGGCCGTCGAAGGCTTGCTCGGCGAGGGGTTCGATCGCCGCCGCGATCTCCTCGTGGTCCGCACCGTCGAGCGTTCTCCGGAAGTTCTCCTCCAGCAGCACGCGGTACGCCGTCGTGGCCTGTGCCGCCAGCAGCTTCGCGGTGAACTCGGCGAGTTCCGGCGTCAGCGCGTCGGCCAGCGCCCGTTCCCGCTGTTCGTGGATCTCCCGCAGCCGGGCCTGCAGCGTCGGGCTTCCGCTGATCACGCGGACGAACTCCGCCCCGGAGAAGCCGATCAGCGCGTCGCGCCGGGCCAGCGCCTCGAAGTAGGCGCGGCGCAGCGCCGCCGGCGCCGACTCGCCCGGCTCGCGCTCCAAGACCGCCTGCGCCGGCCCGGCGACCAGTTCCTCGTGCATGTCGAGGAGCAGGTCCTCCTTGCGCGGGAAGTGGTTGGTGACGGTCATCTTCGCCACCCCGGCCGCCGTCGCCACCTGCGCGATCGTCACGTTCTCGAAGCCGTGCTCGATGAACAGCCGCGTCGCGACGTGCGAGATCTCCTGCCTCGTCTGCCGCTTGCGCCGTTCCCGCAGTCCCTCCGTGCTCATGACTGGTCCGCCTCTCCGCGATCCACAGTGGTGGTTGCGTTCAGCCCAATCTCCCGTTGCGTGATTTCTCGTGGCTGGTTTGCGTCACGGTCCCCTGGGGCGCGGTTGAGGAGGACTGAGGTTGACACAGGGCTACTCATGCCGCCCAACCTAGCTACTGACTTAGGTCACACCCAAATAATGTGTTTGACCTAATTATTGGGTTCGACCTAAATTGCTTCCGTTGCTCGGATGCGAGGAGGTGCGATGACGGTTGCGAAGGCCGCCCCGGCGGCGCGATCGGATGACGAGATTCCAGCCCAGCTGTGGCGGATGGCCGGAGTCCTGCTGCTCGGCGCGGTGCTGGGCGGGCTGGACGCCACGATCGTCAACGTCGGCATCGACGCGATCGCCGGCGAGCTGCGCAGCCCGCTGAGCACGATCCAGTGGGTGTCGACCGGATACCTGCTGGCCGTGTCGCTGGTGATGCCGATCTCCGGCTGGGCGTCCGAGCGGTTCGGAGCCAAGCGGATGTGGCTGGTCTCGGTCGCCCTGTTCGTCGGCGGGTCCGCGCTCTGCGGCATCGCCTGGTCGGCCCCGGCGCTGGTCGCGTTCCGCGTCCTGCAGGGCATCGGCGGCGGGATGATGCAGCCGATCGGCCAGTCGATGGTCGCCCAGGCCGCCGGGTCCAAGATCGGCCGCGTGATGGGCGTGACGTCGATACCGGTGATGCTCGCGCCGGTGGTCGGCCCAATCCTCGGCGGCGCGATCGTGCAGAGCCTGGACTGGCGCTGGATGTTCCTGATCAACCTGCCGATCGGGCTCATCGCGCTGTGGCTCGCGGTGCGGGTGCTGCCGTCCGAGCCGGGCACCGCGAGCGGCAACCGGCTGGACGCCGTCGGCCTGCTGCTGCTCTCGCCCGGGCTGGCCGCCGTGGTGTACGGGTTCACCGCGGCCGGGGCTTCCGGCGGCTTCGGTTCAATGTGGACGGTGGCTTCGCTGGCAGCGGGCGCGGCTTTGCTGATCGGCTACGGCGTGCACGCGCTGCGGGGCCGGGGCACGCCGCTGATCGACCTGCGCCTGTTCGCGCGCCGGGGATTTGCCGCCGCCACCGGCAATTCGTTCCTGCTCGGCGCCTCGCTCTACAGCTCGATGCTGCTGATTCCGCTTTACTACCAACAGGTCCAGCACGCCGGCCCGCTCGCCGCCGGGCTGCTGCTCGCGCCGCAAGCGCTGGGCACCGCGATCACCACGTTCGCGGCCGGGCGGCTCTCCGACCGGATCGGATCGCGACCGCTGCTGCTCACCGGCATTCTCGTGGCCCTGGTCGGAACGGTCTCGTTCACCCAGCTCGCCGCCCAGCCGCCGGGCTGGTTGCTGACCGCTTCCCTGCTGCTGCGCGGGATCGGCATGGGCATGACGATGGCGCCCGGCATGGCCGCGGTCTACCGCAGCGTGCAGCGGCACGAGGTTCCCCGCGCGGCCAGCGCGTTGAACGTGCTCAACCGGATCGGCGGATCGCTGGGCACCGCACTGCTGGTGGTGGTGTTGCAGGGCTCGTCGGCGCCGGAACCGGCGGCCGCGTTCGGCGACACCTTCTGGTGGGCGTTCGGCATCACCGCGTTGAGCCTGATCCCCGCATTCCTGCTGCCCACCGCGAAGAAGGAGCCGAAATGACCTTGCACCTGATGAGCGTGCACGCCCACCCCGACGACGAATCCAGCAAGGGCGCCGCCACCCTGGCCCGCTACGCGGCCGCCGGAGCGGAAGTGCTGGTCGTGACCTGCACCGGCGGGGAGCGCGGCGACGTGCTCAACAAGCGGCTGGACCGCCCCGAGGTGCGGGCGGACCTGGCCGGGATCCGCAAGCGGGAGATGGCCGCCGCCGCGGAAATCCTCGGCGTGCGGCAGCGGTTCCTCGGGTTCGTCGACTCCGGGCTGCCCGCCGACGGCGAGCCGCTGCCGGACGACTGCTTCGCCGTCCAGCCGCTCGACGTCGCGGCCCGGCCGCTGGTCGCCGCGATCCGCGAGTTCCGGCCGCACGTGGTCATCACCTACGACGAGACCGGCGGCTACCCGCATCCCGATCACATCAGGACCCACGAGGTGACCGCCGCCGCCTTCGAGGCGGCCGCCGACCCGGCGCGCTACCCCGGCGACGGGCGGCCGTGGCAGCCGCTGAAGCTGTACTACCAGGCCGCGCTGTCCCGGGCGTGGTTCGAGGCACTGGACGAGGCGATGACGGCACGCGGCCTGGAGTCGCTGTTCGCGCCGGTGCTCGCCGACTGGCCGGACACCGAACCGAACCTTGCCGTCACCACCCGGATCCGGTGCGCGGAACACTTCGGGACCCGGGACCGGGCGGCGCTCGCGCACGCCACGCAGATGGACCCGGACCACCCGTTCTTCGCGCACCCGCGCGAAGTCGAGCGGGAGGTGTGGCCGACCGAGGACTACCACTTGGCCCGCACCCTGGTCGACACGACGTTCCCGGAAGACGACCTGTTCGCCGGGATCACGGTCCAGGCCAGGCCAGGGCCGCAATTTCAATGAGGTTTTTCCAACCTCGTTGTGCGTGGCGGTGCGGGTAGCGGAACCTCAGAGGCTCCCTGGACTGTGGATGCCCTGACTGATGTATGCCCAATACAAGGCGTCAGGGCCGTCCTCGCCAGGAAACCTCTGAGAACCCGCGGCGGTGCACGTGTCGTAGGTGGGCTATGCGCCTACGGCGCATGCGACACTCCGCCGACGTGCGGCTTTGCGGCCCGCGGCTGCGGGCCGACCAGGATGAACCGCAATTTCAATGGAAATTGGACCTCTGATTTCCATTGAAATTGCGGTGGGTGGACCCGGCGAAGGGTTCTTCAGCCGGATTCACCTGCCGTCGGAGTGGATTCCGTTGCCGTCAGAGGATGTCGGCGGGGGTGTAGGCCGCCGCCTCAGGGTGGCGGGTCGTGATCTTCTCGATCTGGTCGACGATGGCCCCGACCTGGGCCGCCGCCGCTCCCGTGAAGGCGAGGCGGTCCGCCAGGAGGGCGTCCAGCTCCGCCCGGTCCAGCGGGAGGCGATCGTCGGCCGCCAGGCGGTCCAGGAGGTCGTTGCGCTCCGCGCCCTGCTCCCGCATCGCCAGCGCGACCGCCACCGCGTTCTCCTTGATCGCCTCGTGCGCGGTCTCCCGGCCGACACCGGACCGCACCGCCGCCATCAGGACCTTCGTGGTGGCCAGGAACGGCAGGTAGCGGTCGAGCTCGCGGGCGACCACGGCGGGGAACGCGCCGAACTCGTCGAGCACCGTCAGGAACGTCTCCAGCAGGCCGTCGAAGGCGAAGAACGCGTCCGGCAGCGCCACCCGGCGCACCACGGAGCAGGACACGTCGCCCTCGTTCCACTGGTCGCCGGCCAGCTCGCCGACCATCGACACGAAGCCGCGCAGCACCACCGCGAGGCCGTTGACCCGCTCGCAGGACCGGGTGTTCATCTTGTGCGGCATCGCGCTGGAGCCGACCTGGCCCGGCTTGAAGCCCTCGGTCACCAGCTCGTGCCCGGCCATCAGCCGGATCGTGGTCGCCACGTTGGACGGCGCGGCGGCGAGCTGGGCCAGCGCGGTGAGCACCTCGAAGTCCAGCGAGCGCGGGTAGACCTGGCCGACGCTGGTCAGCGTGCTGCCGAAGCCGAGGTGGCCGGCCACCCGGCGCTCCAGCTCGGTGAGCTTCGCCGGGTCGCCGCCGAGCAGGTCGAGCATGTCCTGCGCGGTGCCGACCGGGCCCTTGATGCCGCGCAGCGGGTAGCGCGCGAGCAGCTCCTCCAGCCGGTGGAAGCCGACGAGCAGCTCGTCGGCGGCGGTGGCGAAGCGCTTGCCGAGCGTGGTCGCCTGGGCGGCGACGTTGTGCGAGCGACCGGCCATGACCAGCTCGCCGTACTCGCCGGCGAGCTTGCCCAGCCTCGCCAGGACGGCGACCGTGCGGTCGCGGACCAGCTCCAGGCTGAGCCGGACCTGCAGCTGCTCGACGTTCTCGGTGAGATCCCGGGAGGTCATGCCCTTGTGGATCTGCTCGTGGCCGGCGAGGGCGTTGAACTCCTCGATGCGGGCCTTGACGTCGTGGCGGGTGACGCGCTCGCGGGCGGCGATGGAGTCCAGGTCGACCTGCTCCAGCACCCGCTCGTAGTCGGCGACCGCGTTCTCGGGGACCTCGATGCCGAGGTCGGCCTGGGCGCGCAGCACCGCGAGCCACAGCTTGCGCTCCAAGATGATCTTCTGCTGCGGGGACCACAGCTCGACCAGCCCGGGCGAGGCGTAGCGGGCGGCGAGGACGTTCGGAATGCTGGGCTTGACCGTCACGAACAGCCAGGATACCGGCGACCCGCCTCCGTTCGGCCCACCCGGTCGGCGCGCGGGCCCCGCGAGCCGAGGCGGAGGGCCGAGCCGGCCGAGGACGATGCCTCGCTTCGGGCGATTTCGCGCGAAATCGACGTTCCCCACGCCTGCCGGGTGGCGATTTCGCGCGAAATCGCCACCCCGTCCCTCCGTCAGTGCAGGGCGAGCTCGGGGTTGGCGGCGAGCACGTCGAGCTGCTCGTAGGGCACCGCGACCTCCGGGCGCGTCGTCGGGTCCTGCTGGTCGTCGATGATCGGGTCGTAGTTGTAGCTGCTGACCATCGTCACGCTGCCGTCGAGCATGTAGTGGTCCGCCGACGCGACCACGTGGCCGTCGCTCTCGTAGCGCAGGTGCACCAGTACCGAACCGTCTTCGAGCAGCCGGCCTTCGCAGAAGGTCACCGGCGTTCCGCCCGGGTTCTCGCACGACTCCTTGGGCGACTTCTGCACCACGCCCGGCGCGTTGTACTGCATGGTGACCCCGGTGCGGCCGATGGAGTCGCGGAAGACCGTCGTGCCGTGCAGGAACTGCGTGTCGCTGAGCTGCTGGGGCTTCGGCGTCACCGGGTCCACGGCGTGCGGGACGGCCGCCGGGAACGCCGCCTCCATCCGCTGCTGCAGGGCGGTGGCGTGCTTGTCCATCTCCTCCGGCGGGTAGTTCGGCGGGGTCGTCCCGGCCGGGGGCCACTGGATGTCCGGCACATCCGCGGCGCCTTCGGCGGTCGCCGACAGCGGCAGCGCCAGCAGCGAGGTGGCGGCCAGGGTGACGGCGGCGGCCACCCGGCCGAGCCGGGAACCGCGGTGGGTCGTGGTGCGCATTCCTGCATTTCCCTTCATTTTTCGGACAGTGCTCACCTGCTCGACCATTTCGGCCGGGCGGTGATTCGGATTGGAAAGCGGTCGGGCGTCAGCCCTTCAGCGTGAATTGGGGGTCGGTCGCGATCCGGTCGAGCCGGTCCATCTGCGCCTGCCGGTACGCGTCCAGGCCGGAGGCCTCCTGACCGGCTTTGTGCCAGGCTTTGGCCGAGACGACGGAGCCGTCGACCCGGAAGTGCACGACTGTGTGCGTCTTCGGCCCGTAGTTGCCCGCAGAGGCGAGGCTGGTCACGCTCTCGACGACGATGGATCCGTCATCCAGCGTTCGCTGGGTGCAGCTCAGCATCGCCTCGGTCGCTCCGGGGCCGGCTCCGCACCCGTGCGAGGGCGGGACCGTCACCGTGCCCGGCCCATGCACGGTCACCGCGAGCTGCATCGGCAGTTCGACCGATTTCCCCGACGACACGAGCACGTACTTGAAGCGAGCCTGCAAGAAGGCAACCGCCGGGGTCTTGGTGACGAAACCACCCGGCGTGAGTCTGTGCGGGTGGCTGGTGGTGATGTCGAAGGCCCCGATGTCGACCTTGGGGATCGCTTCGGCCAGGTGACCGCGCATCCGCTCGGCCTCGACACCCAGCTGCGATTCGGACAGCCGCATCGGCGCAATGCCCTTCGGCGGCCACTCGATCGGCTTGACCGCACTGACCTGCGGTGCCGCCGGGACGATCGGCGTCGGGCCGGTCATCATGCCCGGCACGGTGGCCGCGCCGGCCAAGACGACGAGGGTCGCCGCCACGGCGCCGATCGTGGCGCGCCGCCTGCGCTGCCGGCGCTTGCCCTCGGCGACCAGGTCGTCCGGCGAGAAGCCCAGCGGTGGCTCGTCGTCGACGGCGGCCCGCATTCCCTCGCGCAGCAGTTCTTCCTGCATCACTCGCTCCTCCTCGCGGCCGTCGAGGCCAGGTCGGGATCGGATGTGGCGATGGCCGCGCGCAGGTTCTCCAGTCCACGCGACGCCTGGCTCTTGACCGTGCCTTCGGAGCACCCGAGGGCCGCGGCGACTTCGGCGATGGACAGGTCCTCCCAATAGCGCAGGACGAGCACCGCCCGCTGCTTCGGCGGGACCTCGGACAACGCGCGCAGCAACAATTCCCGGCTCCACGAGCGCAGTCCCGCCTCGGCTGGATCGGCCGTGTCGTCGCCGGTTTCCGGCAGCGAGCCGTCCCGCCGCTCCGCGCGCCGCCACGGCCGGCGGCTCTCGTCGAGCCACGCCCGGAACAGCACCTTCCGCGCATATGCATCCACTGTGGACATATCGACCCGCTGCCACGCCCGGTAGAGCTTGAGGAGCGTGTTCTGGGTGAGGTCCTCGGCGAGGTGCCAGTCCCCGCACAGCAGGTACGCCGAGCGGCGCAGCCACAGCGCACGCGCCGCGGCGAACTCGCGGAACTCCTGTTCCCGTTCGGCCCGCATGGAATCGATCCCCTTTCGCGCTACCGCCGTTGTCTACGGAGCCGGCCCGCGCGGGGTTGCACGAACGCGCAACCTGATTTCGATCCCCCAGAGGATCACCACGACCGCATCCTGGCCGCCGCCACCAGATCGGTCCAGCACCGCACGTGCGGCCGCTCCGCGCCGATGCACGTGCACTCGCATTCCGGCTGGTAATCCCGTGGCGCGGCACGGGATTCGCGATCGATACCGGATCGGTGCATTAATTCGGCCCTAAATGACCCGGCCTCGCTGGACGGCGGCAAATCTCGACCATATCGTTGATGCACCACCGGGTTGATGCGAACAAAGGGACTCCGAACGGATGGCCATCGACGTGTACCGCGATGAGCGGCAGGACGTGTTCTGGATCGTCGGCATGGGCCTCACCCTGAGACACGCCACCACGTTTCGCCCCGGCGCGGTGTACGCGGGGCAGTCGATACCGGCCCTGTGCGGCGCCGCGCTGAAGGTTCCGCAGCCCACGCCGAGCGGGCGCGAACCGAACTCGAAACCGGTCACCGACAAATGCCAGGAATGCTCGCGGGAAGCCGCCGAGGGCGATTTCGCGGAAACGACCTGGGACTTCTGACCACCCCGCGGGTCAGCAGAAAATCGGTCGACCGGGACACACCGCGCGAACTACCGTCTATGTCACCATGGCTTCGCGCGGTTCGAGTGCACCCCGGTTCCTGTGGTCCCTGCTGGCACAACGGCCGGGACTGCTGACGCTTGCGACCATTTCCGGCGCGTTGTGGATGCTGCCGACGGCGCTGATGCCGCTGGTCGTCGGCCGGGCGATCGACGAGGGGATCCGCGACGGCGTCGGCGGCGCGCTGCTGGGCTGGGTGCTGGTCGTGGTGGCGCTCGGCCTCACGCTGATGGTCACCGCCGGCACGCTGAACTGGTCCTCGCACACGCTCTGGCTGCACGGCGCGACGGGATCCCAGCGGATCGTGCTGGGCCACGTGATCGGGCTCGGCGGCACGCTGACCCGCAAGGTCCGGGCGGGCGAGGTGGTCACGGTCGGCGCGACGGACATCTACCGCATCGGCGGGGTGTTCGAGGTGATCGGGCGGGCCACCGGATCGCTGGTCTCCTTCCTGGTCGCCGCCGCCGCGGTGCTGTGGATCTCGCCGGTGATGGGCGTCATCGTGCTGATCGGCGTGCCGCTGGCGACCGTGGGCATCGGCCCGCTGCTGGCCCCGCTGCGCCGCCGCGAGGAAGCGCAGCGGGAGGAGCTCTCGCAGGTCAGCGCGCAGGCCGCGGACATCGTGTCCGGGCTGCGGATCCTGCGCGGCGTCGGCGGCGAGTCCCGCTTCCACGCGCGGTTCGTCGACGCCTCCCAGCGGGTCCGGGTCGCCGGGGTGGCCGCCGGGCGGATCGAGGCGCTGCTGTCCGCAGCGGAGGTCCTGCTGCCCGGCCTGGTCACGGTGCTGGTCACCTGGATCGGCGCGCGGCTGGCGCTGAACGGCGACATCAGCGTCGGCGAGCTCGTCGCGTTCTACGGCGTGTCGGCGTACCTGGTCATCCCCGTCCGCACCGCCACCGAGGCCGCCTACGCGTTCGCGTCCGCGCAGGTCGCGGCCGGCCGGATGGGCTCGCTGCTGGAGCTGGAGCCCGAGCCCGCGCCGCCGGAGCACCCGAAGCCGCTGCCACCAGGTCCGCTGGATCTGTTCGACGAGGCGAGCGGCCTGCGCATCCCGGCGGGCGAGCTGACCGTGATCGACGCCGGCGAACACGCGGAGGCCCTCGCGGAACGCCTCGCCGGGGCGGCGATCGCCGGCGGCGTGCCGCTGCGCGATGTCGAGCCGGACGAGGTGCGCCGCCGAATCGTGTTGGCGCACAACCAGGACCAGCTGTTCTCCGGACCGGCCCGCACCGAGATCGACCTGGAGTCCGATGTGGACGTCGAAAGCGCGTTGCACGCGTCCGATGCGCACGACGTGATGTCGGCCCTGCCCGCCGACGGGCTGCTCGACGAGCGCGCCCGCTCGCTCTCCGGTGGCCAGCGGCAGCGCCTGCTGCTCGCCCGCGCGCTGTGCTCGGACGCGGACGTGCTGATCCTGGACGAGCCGACCTCGGCGGTCGACGCGCACACCGAGGCGAGGATCGCCGAGCGGGTCGGCGAGTTGCGCCGCGGACGAACCACCGTGGTGCTGAGTCAAAGTCCGTTGTGGATGGCCGTGGCGGATCAGGTGCGGCACGCGGGAGCCGACGCATGAGCACGAAACTGCCGCTGGCGGGCGGAACCGAGGTGCGCCGCTGGATGTGGCGCACGCTCTCGGTGCACCGCCGCCACTTCGGCGCGATGATGCTGCTGTTCGGCCTGACGACGCTGGTCGGGCTGATCGGGCCGCAGATCCTCGGTTCCCTCGTCGACTCGGTGGTCACCGGCACCACCACCGGATACGTCGACCTGCTCGCCGCGGTGTTCCTCGTGGTGCTGGTGGTGCAGGCGCTGCTGGCTCGTTCGGCCCGGCTGCGCGCGACGGTGCTCGGCGAGCACCTGCTGGCGGAATCGCGCGAGAGCATGGTCGTCCACGCGCTGCGGCTGCCGCTGGGCACCGTCGAGGCGGCCGGCACCGGCGACCTGCTCAGCCGCGCGACCACGGACGTCGACCGGCTCGACTACACGATCCGCAACGCCGCGCCCGAGATCGCCACGGCGGTGATCACCATCGTGCTGACCGGCACGGCGATGATCGTCACCTCGCCGCTGCTCGCCTGCGGGATGCTGATCGCGGTGCCGCTGATGGTCTTCAGCACCCGCTGGTACTTCCCGCGTTCGCTGCCGAACATCGAGCAGGTCGCGGCGAACTGGTCGGAAGTCCAGTCGAGCACGCACGAATCCGTCGAGGGCGCGCGGGCCATCGCGGCCCTGCGGCTGGGTGCGCGCCGCCGGGCTCGCAACGAGCAGGTGCTCGGCCGGGCCGCCGCGTCGGAGAAGCGGCACCGGTACCTGCTCACCGTGTGGCTGCCGTTCCTGGAACTGTCGTACGTGCTGCCGATCGGCGCGATCCTGCTCATCGGCGGCTGGGCGTACCAGGCGGAGCTCGTCGAGCTCGGCACCATCATCACCGTCGTGCTCTACGCGCAGGCGATGTCGAACCCGTTCGACGAGCTGTTCATGTGGCTCGAAGAGCTGCAGACCGGGCACACGGCGCTGCAACGCATCCTCGGCGTCCGCGAGATCCCGGTGGCCGACGACGACGCGTCCCGCCCCGGGGCGGAGCCGGGTCGCGACCTGGTGATCCGCGACGTGCGCTTCTCCTACCGGGAGGACCGGGAGATCCTGCACGGCGTCGACCTGACCGTCCCGGCCGGTCAGCGGCTGGTGATCGTCGGCCCGTCCGGCGCGGGCAAGTCGACGCTCGGCAGGCTGATCGCCGGCATCAGCCGGCCGGACTCCGGATCGGTCGCCTTCGGCAGCACCGAGATCACCGACCTGCCCGCCGCGCGGCTGCGCCGCGAGGTGGTGCTGCTGACCCAGGAGCACCACGTCTTCGCGTGCTCGCTGCGGGAGAACCTCGCGCTGGCCGACGGCGACCCGAACGACGACCAGCTGACCGACGCGCTCAAGGCGGTCGGGCTGCACGACTGGGTGTCGGCGCTGCCGGACGGGCTGGACACCGTCCTCGGCGCGGGCGGGCATCCGGTTCCGGCGGCCCGCGCGCAGCAGCTCGCGCTGGCCCGGGTGCTGCTGGCCGACCCGCACACGGTGGTCCTCGACGAGGCGACATCGCTGCTGGACAACGTCACGTCGCGGGAGCTCGAACGGGCGCTTTCGACGCTGCTGGCGGGGCGCACGGTGATCGCGATCGCGCACCGGCTGCACACCGCGCGCAACGCCGACCAGGTGGCCGTGATGTCCGACGGGCGCATCGTCGAGCTGGGCAGCCACGAGGAGCTGCTCGCCGCCGACGGCTCGTACGCGCGGCTGTACCGGGTGGCTCAAAGAAGGGTTTGAAAGCGGTTTCCGCAGCGGTGCTGGTAGCGGTGCGAACTGAGTCCCACACCGCAAAGCGGCTACCGCCGGCCATAGAGGCGGGGATCCCACAGCGAGAAGACGCCTGAGGTTCCGCTACCTGCACCGCCACGCAGGATGAGCTTGGAAACAGGCTCTATAGGAAGTGCATCTCAGCCGAGCTGAGAGCGCAGCATCCGCCGCGCCGCGCCGCGGGGATCCGGGTCGCTTTCGATCAGCGCGTTCACCACCGCGCCGTCCACCAGCGCGATCAGTTCGAGCAGCCGTTCGCGGCCGACCTCCATGCCGCTGCGGGCGAAGATCTCCGCGAGCAGGTCGTGCAGTTCGGCGCTGAGCTCGCGCATCAGCGGCGCCAGGTAGGGGCGGCGCGGCGAGCCGACCAGCCGCTCGTAGCGCAGCAGCACCGGCTCCGCGCCGCCGTCGCGCGATCCGGTGCCCAGCAGGAGGTCCAGCAGCAGCTCGATCACCGCGTCGGTGCCGCGCGGGCGCTCGGCGAGCTCGTCGAGCCGCGCCCGGCCGGTGGCGAGCTCCTGCCTCGACTCGTACTCGACGGCGGCGCTGACCAGGTCGTCCAGCGACGAGAAGTAGTAGGTGGTGGAGGCCAGCGGCAAGCCGGCGCGCTCGGCGACCGCACGATGCCGCACGGCTTCGAAGCCGCCCTCGGCCAGCAGCTGCGCGGCAGCCACGACCAAGGCCTGCCGCCGCCGCTCGCCCTTCGGAGTACTGGCCGCTGTCATATCTGCCGATCCTATTCGTCAGCGAGCACGGCGTGGTCACGCGGAACGGTCGTGAGCGGCAATGGCCGCCCGGGCGACCACCACCACTCACGACCGTGGGGTCAGTGGCCGGCGCCCGCGAGGTTCAGGCCGATCACGCCGGCGACGATCAACACGATCGAGACCAGTTTCAGCGCGGAGACGCCGTCGCCCAGCCAGACCATGCCGATGATCGCCGTCAGCGCGGCACCGATGCCGGTCCACACCGCGTACGCGGGGCCCGCGGGCAGCGTCCGCATCGCGTACGCCAGGCCCGCGAAGCTGATGGCGGCCAGCACGAAGAACGACACCGTCGGGATCAGCCGGCTGAAGCCGTGCGAGAGCTTGAGCGAGATCGCCCAACCCGCCTCGAAAATTCCCGAAACCATCAGAATGACCCAGGCCATCATTGCTGGTCGCCCTTCCCTCGATCCGGCAGCCGGGCCGCTCACCCGCTGTCTGGTACTAACGTACCAATAATCTGGTACAGGCGTACCGTTCTGGTGAGCGATGCCACCACATACCGGACACGAGGAACGTGACGAGGGTATTTCCGCAGTTCAGAGCCCGTGTGCGGTTTGTGCTGCCATAGCGACACAAAACGCGCACGGGCGCCGATCAGGCCGAACGATCGCGCTGCCGAACGATCAGAACTGGTCGGCCAGGCCGCCCGCGATCGACGCGATCCGCACGCCGTACGGCGCCGCCGGGGAGCCGGCGTCCGGATCGCTGAGCACGACGACCAGCTTGCCGCTGCGCGCCTTGCGCACCGACTGCTCGGTGCCGTCCGGGCGCCGCACGTCGCCGGGCGTCGCCTGCTCCGGCGACACCGCGCCCACCGGGCTCACGATCACCGTGACGCTGCCCGACGAAGACCCGTCGCGCAGCACGAACGAAGCCGCCTTCGCGCCGGACGGGCACGGGTCCGGGGCGACCGGCGCCATCCCGGCGGCCTCCGGCAGCTGCTTGGTCACCGCCGCCGCGAGCTGTGCGTCCGGTCCGCACCGGCCCGAGCGGTCACCCAGGACGCCCGGCCCGTCGACGTGCGGGGAGATCGACGCGGTCTCCGGCCGGCTCGCGACGTTGCTGCTCGACGACGAGCCGAACATGCCGGTCCCCAGGCCGACGCCGCCCACCAGCACGGCGGCCGCAACCACCGTGCCGCCCAACGCCGCCATCCGGCGGCGCGCCGTGATCCGCCGCGATGCCTGCGCCACGTCGCTCTCGTCGAACGACGCCGGAGGCACGGACCGCACCGAATCGCGGAACAGCTCCTCGAGCTTGCGTTCGTCCACCTACCCGCACCCCCTCACGCCGACCGCAGGTCGCCGAGCTCATCACCCAGCGCTTCCCGCAACGCCGCCAGCCCCCGGGCTGACTGGCTCTTCACGTTGCCTTCGCTGCACTTCATGACTGCCGCCACCCCCGCGACGTCCAACCCCTCCAGGAATCGGAGCACCAACACCGCTCGCTGCTTCGGCGGCACCTTCTGCAGGCCCGCGAGCAGGGTCTGCTTGGTCGCCACCGAGTCGTCCACGTCCGGCGAGTCCACCGGCCGGTCCGGCAGCACCTCCGCGGCGCGCTCCCGCCGCCACGGCCGCCGGGACTCGTCGATCACCGCGCGGGTCAGGGTGCGCCGCACGTACGCGTCCAGTGCGCCCTTGTCGCGGACTTTGCGCCAGTGCCGGTGCAACGCGATGAACGCGGTCTGGGCGAGATCGTCCGCGCGGTGCCAATCGCCGCACATCATGTACGCCATTCGACGCACCGCCTCCCGCCGAGCCGCGAAGTACTCCGCGAACTCCTGCTCTTCGCGCTGGTCCACGCGGAACTCTCCGCTCGTTGTGCCTGCACCTGTACGGACGGAATCGCCGGCCGCGGCCGTTGCACGGCCCCGGCGATCCACCTGTGATTGATACCGCAGCCGCCGCAGCGATGTCAGCAGGGTTGCTGCCCGAACCCGGTGCCGGTGTGGTGTGATCTGTTCGTGACCAACACGGCGCCGATCGACCTCCGTTCCGACACGGTCACGCGTCCCGACGAGCAGATGTCCGCGGCCATGGCCGTGGCCGAAGTCGGCGACGACGTGCTCGACCACGACCCGACGATGCGTGCGCTGGAAGAACGCGCCGCGCAGCTGCTCGGCACCGCCGCCGCCCTGTGGGTGCCCAGCGGCACGATGGGCAACCTGATCGCCCTGATGCTGCACCTGAAACGCGGGGACCGGTTCCTCGCACCGCGCGGCGCCCACGTGCTGAACCACGAGCTCGGCTCCGCGGCCTGGCTGGCCGGCGGCATGCCGGAGCCGCTGGACTGGAGCGCCGGACCGGGACGCCCGACGGCCGAGGCGGTGCGGGCCCAGCTGGGCGGCGCAGCGGCCTACGACATGCTGCACACCACGCTGTTGTGCCTGGAGAACACGCACAACGGCGCGGGCGGCTCGGTCGTCCCGCCGGACGAGCACGTCATGCTCGCGGCGGCCGCGCGCGAAGGCGGACTGAAGGTCCACCTCGACGGCGCCCGGCTCTGGAACGCCTCGGTCGCGCTCGGCGTCCCGCCGGCCGCGCTGACCGTCGGCGTCGACACCGTGCAGGCCTGCCTGAGCAAGGGGCTCGGCGCGCCGGTCGGCTCCGTCGTCGCGGGCAGCGAGGAATTCATCGGCGAGGCCCGCCGGGTGCGCAAGATGCTCGGCGGCGGCGTCCGGCAGGGCGGCGTGCTCGCCGCGGCCGGGCTCGTCGCGCTGGACCGGCTCGACGCGCTCGCCGAGGACCACGACAACGCCCGCGCGCTCGCCGATGGGCTCACCGAGCTCGGCTGGGACGTCACCCCACCGCAGACCAACATCGTTCTCGCGGCGGTTCCGGACGTGCAGCTGACCCTGCGACGCTTGCAGGCGATCGGGGTGCTGGCGGTGCCGATGAGCGGGCAGGTCCGGTTCGTGACGCACCGCGACGTGTCCAAGACCGACATCGAGGAAGCGCTCCGCAGGATCGGCGGAGCCCGGCTGTAGGACTCCCGTTGGAGGGCTCGTGGTGCGTTGGATCGTGTTCGACTACGGCGAGGTGATCAGCCGGCGCACGGCTGCGCTGCCCGGCATCGCGGCGCTGCTCGGGGTCGAGCCGCCGGAGTTCGAGCGGGCCTACTTCGCCGAACGCATCGCCTACGACCGGGGTCTGTCCGATGTGGAGTACTGGCGGGCGGTCGCGGCGCGGCTGGGCAAGGACGTCGACACGGAGCTGTCCGCGCGGCTGACCCGCGCCGACGCCGGCGGCTGGCTGGAGACCGCGCCGGAAACCCTGCAGCTGCTGGAAGACCTGCACCGGCAGGACGTCACGATGGCGGTGCTGTCCAACGCGCCGTCGTCGTTCGGGCGCGCGGCGGAGCAGGAGAGCTGGGCGAGGCTGTTCAAGCACCTGATCTTCTCGGGTGACCTGCGCCTGGCGAAGCCGGACGCGGCGATCTACCGGGTGCTGCTCGAAACGCTCGACGCGCCGGCCGCGGAGTGCCTGTTCTTCGACGACCGGCAGGAGAACGTCGACGGCGCCCGCGAAGCGGGCCTCCACGCGGAGCACTGGCAGGGCGCGGACGCGGCCCGCGCAACCCTCCGGGCCCACGGCATCCTGCCCTGAACGCGAGAAGGGCGCCTTCGTCCAGACCGAAGGCGCCCTCTCTCCGCACAGAGTGGTTCAGGATTTGATCTGCTTGCGGTCCCGGGCCCAGCCGATCGCGGCGGTGGCGACGAACAGCACGCCGCCGATGACGGCGAGCCAGAACAGCCCCTTGATGACGAAGCCCGCCACCGAGATCACCAGCCACAGCAGCAGCAGTCCGCCGATCACTTTCCACAACATCGCACGCACCTCAGCTCGACCGCGCCGTTCCCCGTCCTGCCTCCAGCCTGCCAGATCATCGGCCCGAATCGGACCGCCGAAGCCGATACCAGGGAAAACTCAGGGGTTCCCGGAGGCCACCGGGCCCTCCGCCCGGTAACGACGCCGCAATTTCCATTGAAATCGGACCTTCAATTTCAATGGAAATTGCGGTCCTCCGGACCGGAGTGGCCAGAGCCGGGACCGGGGGTGGTCAGCGGGGGAGCCAGCGGGCCAGGCGGTCCAGGGCTTCGGCGATGTCCTCGGTGCTGCCCGCGAAGGACAGCCGCACGAAGCGGTTGCCGAGCACCGGGTCGAAGTCGACGCCCGGCACCACCGCCACCCCGGTCTCGTCCAGCAGCCGCCGGCAGAACCCCGTCGCGTCGTCGGTGAGATGCCCGATGTCCGCCCAGGCGTAGAACGCGCCGTCGGCCGGGGCGACCCGGGTGATGCCGAGCTCGCCGAGGCCGCTCAGCAGCAGCTCGCGGTTCGTGCGGTAGCGCTCGACGTGCGCGTCGACCTCGGCGTAGGCGTCCGGGGAGAACGCCGCGACCGCGCCGTGCTGGGACAGCGCGGGCGGGCAGAGCGTGAAGTTCCCGGTCAGCGAGTCGACCGCGCGGCGCAGCCGCGGCGGCACCAGCATCCAGCCCAGCCGCCAGCCGGTCATCGACCAGAACTTGGAGAACGAGTTCACCACGATCGCCTCGCGGGAGAACTCCCAGGCCGAGTGCAGCGGATCCCCGTAGCTGAGGCCGTGGTAGATCTCGTCGCTGATCAGCTGCACGCCGTTGGCCCCGCACCACCGCGCCAGCCCGGCCAGCTCGTCGCGGGAGAGCACCGTGCCGGTCGGGTTGGCCGGACTCGCCACGACCAGCCCCTGCACCGGCTCGTCGAGCGCGTCCAGCATCTCCACGGTCGGCTGGAATCGGGTCGTCTCGTCGCACGGCAGCTCGACGACCTCGCAGCCCAGCGCCGCCAATATGTTCCGGTAGGCCGGGTAGCCGGGGCGGGCCAGCGCGACGCGGTCCCCGGCGTCGAAGGCGCCGAGGAACGCGAGCAGGAAGGCACCGGAAGCGCCGGTGGTCACCACGACGTCGTCGGCCTGCACCGCGAGCCCGTAGGCGCGGTCGTAGTGCCCGGCGATCGATTCGCGCAGCTCGGGCAGGCCGAGCTGCTCGGTGTAGCCGAGCGCGTGGTGGTGCAGGGCCTGCGCGGCGGCGTCGCGCACGGCCTTCGGCGCGGGCGTGGCGGGCTGGCCGGCGGCCAGCGAGACCACGTCGCCCTTCGTCCGCTGCCGCGCGGCGGCCGCCGACAGGACCTCCATGACCTGGAACGGCTCAACGGCCGCCCGCTCGGCGACCCGAAGTGCAGTGGCGCTGTCGAACATGCCAACAGCCTGCCAGGCGCCTGGTCGATGCAGAACACCTGGCCACCACTCGCCAGCACGTCTCAGACGCCGCGCTCCTGCAGGTACGGGGCCGTGAGTCTTTTGGGCTGCCAGAGCAGCCCAAAAGACTCACGGCGATCGAGCATGCGCTCAGCGTGGCAGGCCGGCGTCCGGCGTAGACCTGGTAGCCCTGGTCAGCGTGGCTGGTGCGGATCAACGCACTCCGCCTGGACGAGTTCATAACGATCATGGGACAGCACGATCAGGCTCTTCGGCCCCGGTTCCTCCGGCCCCCTGGGGTCTGCGATGACGCCTTCCAACTCTGCCGGAATTGCCTCCGGGCTACCGTCGTAGAACGACACGATCTGGTCGTTGTCGACGTCCAACGGCGCTTGCGCAACAGTTCCCTGGCTGTAGAACCGATAGCGCAGCGAAAGCCTGGTGCATTCGGATTCGATTTGCTGCGCGTTGGTGAACTTCGACGCCATCGGCACATCCGGAATCGCATACTCGGTCACCGTGACGTCGGAGAATCCGTCCGCACCCGTACCCGGCACCGGCGGCCAAGAGCAGGAACCGAACTTCTTCTCGGCGACACCAGGCGCGATCTCTCGATCGCGGACGTACGGCGCGGCGTACTTGTGCTGGCATTTCTGCACATGCTCGGCTGGGCTGCTCGGTTCCGCCAACTGAGCGACCGCCACCACCGCACTGATGGCCGCGACCAGCAAACCGGCCAGCCCGATCACCACGTTGGAACGGTCACGTTTCGGCTTTTCAGCTCGGGCGGCACGATTCCATCCGGCGACCTTGGGCCGACGTCGTACCCCCCGGTTCTCTTGCACGACCAGAAGTTTCGCAATGCAGCGAACTTAGCGGGACCGCCAACCGGGCTCGAGCCAATAGCCCTGTCGGCTAACGGCTTACGCGCCGGGGATGGCGATCTCGCCCTCGACCGCGCGGAGCGCGATGTCGGTGCGGTAGTGCGAGCCGGGCAGGTGCACGCCGGCGACCCGGCGGTACGCCGCCTCGCGGGCCGACGCCAGGTCCTCACCGGTGGCCACGACCGACAGCACGCGGCCGCCGGCGGACAGCACCGCGCCGTCCTCGCGGCGCCGGGTGCCGGAGTGCAGGATGCCCAGCGCGTCGCCGCCCTGGATCACGTCGTCGACGCGCGGCCGCCCGGGGTAGCCCTCGGCGGCGATCACGACGGTCACCGCGGCGCCGGGCTCCCACTCCAGCGGCGGCTGCTCGGCGAGCTCACCGCGCGCGACGGCGTTGAACAACGACGCCAGCGGGGTGTGCAGCAGCGACAGCACTGCCTGGGTCTCGGGGTCACCGAAGCGGCAGTTGAACTCGATCACCTGCGGGCCGCTGGAGGTCAGCGCCAGCCCCGCGTACAGCAGTCCGGAGAACGGCGTGCCGCGGCTCGCCAGCTCGTCGACCGTGGGCTGCACGATGGTGCGCACCACGTTCTCCACCAGGTCGTCCGGCGCCCACGGCAGCGGCGTGTAGGCGCCCATGCCGCCGGTGTTCGGGCCCGCGTCGCCGTCGCCGACGCGCTTGAAGTCCTGCGCGGGCAGCAGCGGAACCACCGTCGTGCCGTCGACCAGGCAGAACAGCGAGGCCTCGGGGCCGTCCAGGAACGACTCCAGCAGCACCGGGTGCCCGCCGTCGAGCAGCTTGAGCGCGTGCACGCGCGCCGCGTCGAAGTCGCCGGTCACCAGCACGCCCTTGCCGGCGGCCAGGCCGTCGTCCTTGACCACCCAGGTGGGACCGAAGTGGGCCAGCGCGGCGTCCAGCTTCGCCGGGTTGTCGACCACTTCGCTGCTTGCGGTCGGCACCCCGGCCGCGAGCATGACGTCCTTGGCGAACGCCTTCGAACCTTCGATGCGGGCGGCCGCCTTCGACGGGCCGAAGCAGGCGATGCCCGCCGCCCGGACGGCGTCGGACGCGCCCGCGACCAGCGGCGTCTCGGGGCCGAACACGACGAGGTCGGCCTTCCACCTGGTGGCCAGCTCGGCCACTTCGGCCGGCTTCGCGACGTCGACGCCGTAGGTCTCGGCGAGCGCAGCGGTGCCGGCGTTGCCCGGCGCGCAGGCCAGCGCGGTCACGGACGGGTCGCGGGACAGCGCCAGCACGATCGCGTGTTCCCGGCCACCGCCACCGATCACGAGGATTCGCACAAGCCGTGAGCGTAGAGCGTGCGGCACGCCACGTCGGCGGTGCCCCCGCCCTTCTTGGCGCGAATGCCTCGCCGGGGGTAGCTCATCCGGTCGATCCCGGTAGTTCACCCGGCCGTTGTCGCGGGGTCGCCCGGTCTTGCGCGAATGGTCGATTGCGGCGGTCAGTGTTCTGCCCGAATGTGCAGCGTTGATCGACGTGCTGCGCGAGACACAGGAGGGCACATGACCATCCGGGTACGCCTGACGGCGCTGTCCGTAGCGGGCGCAGCGGCGCTTGGGCTGATCACCGCGCCCGCCATCGCCGCACCGAGCCGGCCGCAGGACACCGACCAGGTGGCGATCTTCGGGCACCGCGGCGCCTCCGGGTACCGGCCGGAGCACACGCTGGCCTCCTACGAGCTGGCCGCCCGGATGGGCGCCGACTACATCGAGCCCGACCTCGTGTCCACAAAGGACGGCGTGCTGGTCGCGCGGCACGAGAACGAGATCGGCGGCACCACCGACGTCGCCGAGCACCCCGAGTTCGCCGGCCGCAAGACCACCAAGGTCATCGACGGCAGCTCGATCACCGGCTGGTTCACCGAGGACTTCACCCTCGCGGAGCTCAAGACGCTGCGCGCCAAGGAGCGCATCCCGGACGTCCGGCCGAACAACACGATCTACGACGGCCGCTACGAGGTGCCGACGTTCCAGGAGGTCCTGGACCTGCGCGCCCGGCTGTCCCGGGAGCTCCGCCGCGACATCGGCGTCGCCCCGGAGACCAAGCACCCCAGCTACTTCGCCAAGCTCGGCCTGGCGCTGGAGCCCGGCGTCGTCGAGGCGCTGACCCGCAACGGCCTGAACCGGCCGAACGCCAAGGTCGCCGTGCAGTCCTTCGAGGTGGCCAACCTCAAGGAGCTCGACCGGTCGCTGCGGGTGCGGCTCGTGCAGCTGATCAGCAACTCCGGCGCACCGCAGGACTTCGTCGAGGCCGGCGACCCGCGCACCTACGCCGACCTGGTCACGCCGGCGGGCCTGCGGGAGATCGCGACCTACGCCGACGTGATCGGCCCGGACACCAAGGTGATCCTGCCGGTGAACGCCGACGGCTTCCTCACCGCGCCGACCACCGTCGTCGCCGACGCCCACGCGGCCGGCCTCGAGGTGGTGCCCTACACGGTCCGGGCGGAGAACAAGTTCCTGCCCGCGGACTTCCGCTCCTCGGCCGACCTGGCCGCCTTCGGCGACGCCTTCGGCTTCTTCCGGGCGCTGTTCGAGCAGGACATCGACGGCATCTTCAGCGACCACCCGGACATCGCGGTCACCGCCCGCGACGACTTCGCCGGCCGCTGACGACCACTCCGAACGCCCTCGGGGGGACCGCAGTTTCAATTGAAACTGCGGTCCCCCTGGTTTCGGGGGCAGTTTCAATTGAAACTGCAGTCGGCACCGTCGTGAGCCGCCAGCCGCGCCGGACCATCCGGCCGCCTAGCCTGTCCATGATGGACGGAGGTGCCCGGTGGCCCAACTGCTGCTCGTGCTGATCGGCGCCCTGCTGGTCACCGCGGTCGCGCGCAGCCGCGAGATCGCCGCCCCGCTGCTGCTGGTCCTGGTCGGCCTGGTCGTTTCACTGATCCCCGGCACCGCGCAGCTGGAGATCGATCCGGAGCTGCTGCTGACCGTGGTGCTCCCGCCGCTGCTGTACGCCGCCGCGCTGGAGAGCTCCTACACGAACTTCCGGGCCCGGATCGCGCCGATCGTGCACCACGGCGTGCTGCAGGTCGTCGCCACGTCGTTCCTGGTCGGCTGGCTGGCCTTCACGCTGATCCCGGAACTGCCGCTGAAGTCGGCGATCGTGCTCGGCGCGGTCATCGCGCCGCCGGACGCGGTCACCGCCGCCGCGATCGGCCGCCAGCTGAAGCTGCCGCGCGGCATGATGACGGTCCTCGGCGGCGAAAGCCTGATCAACGACGCGGCGGCGCTGACCATCTACCGGATGGCGATCGCCGCGGTCGTCGGCACCACGCCGACCCTGGCGCAGGGCGTGCTGGTGTTCGTGCTGGCCGTGGTGGTCGGCGTCGGCCTCGGGCTGGTGTTCGGGATGCTCGCGCAGGTCGCCCGGACCCGCGTGCCGGACGTCCAGGTGGCGACCGTGCTGGGCGTGCTCGTGCCGTTCATCGCCTACCTCACCGCCGAGGAGCTGCAGGGGTCCGGCGTGCTCGCGGTGGTCACCGCCGGGCTGTACGTCGGCCACAACCAGCCGCGGGCGCGGGCCGCCGGACGCCTGCAGGAGCACACCGTCTGGGCGTCGATCAACCTGCTGCTGGAAAGCCTGGTGTTCGCCTTCATCGGTCTGCAGCTGCAGACCGTCATCACCACCATCGTCGCCTCCGGGCGCAACCTCGGCATGGTGCTCGCGTCCGCGCTGATCATCCTGGCCGCGACGATCGCGGTGCGGATCCTGTGGATGTTCGGCTCCAACTACCTGCCGGGCCTGGCACACCTGCTGGGGACCAGCACCAAGCGCGGCGTCCGGTGGCGGCGTACCACCGTGCTGTCGTGGGCCGGGATGCGCGGCGTTGTCACGCTCGCGGCGGCGGGCGCGATCCCGCACACCACCGGCACCGGCGAGCCGTTCCCGGCGCGCGAGCTGATCCAGTTCATCGCGTTCGTGATCGCGGTCGGCACCATCCTGCTGCAGGGCACCACGCTGCCGTGGCTGATCCGGAAGCTCGGCATCGCCGACCCGGAGGAGGCCGCGCGCGACGACCAGGCGGAGGCGGAGGCGCGGGTGACCGCGACCAACGCCGCCCTGCGCTACCTGGACGGGCTCACGCCCGAGGACCTGCACACCAGCCCGGAGCACTTCGACCGGATGATCGGCCGGATGAAGGCCCTGGTGGAGCACCAGGGGATGGCCGCGGCGGAGCAGGTCGGGCGCACGCCCGACGAACGGGCGGACACGGCGAGCAAGGCGTTCTCCGACCTGCGCCGCGACCTGATCGAGGTGCAGCGATCGGCGATGGCCGACGAGCGGGACGCGGGCAACGTCGACGACGAGGTGCTGCGCCGCGTCCTGCGCGAACTGGACCTCCAGGAAGCCGCCATCGACAGCTCCTGGCGCAACCGCTGACCTCGGGAGTCCGCAATTTCATTGAGGTTTTCCAACCTCGTTGTGCGTGGCGGTGCGGGTAGCGGAACCTCAGGGGCTCCCTGGACTGTGGATGCCCTGACTCATGTATGCCCAATACACGGCGTCAGGGCCGTCCTCGCCGGGAGAACCCCGGAGGGGTGGGCACGGTGAACCCGCGGCGGTGCCGGTGCCGTAGGTGGGCTATGCGCCTACGGCGCATGCGACACCCCATCGACGTGCGGCGTTGCGACCCGCGGCTCCGGCCCTCGAGTCCGCAATTTCAATGGAAATCAGACCTTCGATTTCCATTGAAATTGCGGTTCAACTCACGCCATCGTGTGGCGGACGATGGTCTGGTCCCGGCCGGGGCCGACGCCGACCGCCGAGATCCGCGCCCCCGCGAGCTCCTCGATCCGCTGGATGTAGGCCTGCGCGTTCGCCGGCAGGTCCTCGAAGCTGCGCGCCCCGCTGAGGTCCTCCCACCAGCCCGGCATCTCCTCGTACACCGGCACCGCGTGGTGCACGCCGGTCTGCGTCATCGGCATTTCCTCGACCCGCTCGCCGTCCACGTCGTAGGCGACGCAGATCGGGATCGTCTCCAGCCCGGACAGCACGTCCAGCTTGGTGAGGAAGTAGTCGGTGATCCCGTTGACCCGGGTCGCGTAGCGCGCGATCACCGCGTCGAACCAGCCGGTGCGCCGCGAGCGGCCGGTGGTCACGCCGAACTCGCCGCCCTGCTTGCGCAGGTTCTCGCCGGCCTCGTCGGTCAGCTCGGTCGGGAACGGGCCGGCGCCGACGCGGGTGGTGTAGGCCTTCAGGATGCCGATCACCGCGTTGATCTTCGTCGGGCCGATGCCGGAACCGGCGCAGGCGCCGCCCGCGGTCGGGTTCGACGAGGTGACGAACGGGTAGGTGCCGTGGTCGACGTCCAGCAGGGTGCCCTGCGAGCCCTCCAGCAGCACCGTCTCACCGCGGTCCAGCGCCTTGTTGATCAGCAGCTTGGTGTCGGCGATCCGGCTCGCGAACTGCTCGCCCTGGGACATCACGGTGTCCACGACCTCGTCGACGTCCAGGGCGCGGCGGTTGTAGACCTTGACCAGGATCTGGTTCTTGATGTCCAGCGCGGCCTCGACCTTCTGCCGCAGGATCTTCTCGTCCAGCAGGTCCTGCACCCGAACGCCCACCCGGGCGATCTTGTCCTGGTAGCAGGGCCCGATGCCGCGACCGGTGGTGCCGATCTGCTTCTTCCCCAGGTACCGCTCGGTGACCCGGTCGATGGCCACGTGGTACGGCATGATCAGGTGCGCGTCGGCGGAGACCAGCAGCCGCGAGGTGTCGACGCCGCGGCCCTCCAGCCCGGCCAGCTCCTCCAGCAGGACGCCCGGGTCGACGACGACGCCGTTGCCGATCACGTTGGTCACGCCGGGGGTGAGGATCCCCGACGGGATGAGGTGCAGGGCGAAGTCCTGCCCGTCCGGCAGCACCACGGTGTGACCCGCGTTGTTGCCGCCCTGGTAGCGGACGACCCACTGCGCCTGCTCGCCGAGCAGGTCGGTCGCCTTACCCTTGCCTTCGTCGCCCCACTGGGCGCCGATCAGCACGATCGCCGGCATGTGAAACTCCAACCTGGACTGGGTGGTCGCCAGCGTGACCGCACGCTTCGCCCGCTCCCACCACGGGGTATGCCGGTCGATCAGGGTAAACCAGGAGCGAAACGTGAGTACCACCGCATTGTCCTGCGGAAACGTCGAGCGCGCAGCGCGCCCGTCCGGTGACGGTGTGCAATGGTTCGACGTCCCGGCGGCACCGGCCCGCGCCGACCTGGACCCGCTGCTCTCCGACGCCCGGGAACGACTGGTGGTGCACGGCACCGACATCGACTTCGCGTCGGTGGTGCTGCGCCTGCTCCGCAAGAACCGCCTGGCCGACCTGGTCGTCGGCTACGTCCCGGTCGCCGACTCGCCTGCCGCCCGGCTGTGGGGGCTCCGCCCCGGCGACTTCGACCGCGCGCTGACCGCCGCGCCGCGACCGGCGGCGCTGATCCGGGACGACTCGGGTGGCGTGCTGCTCGGCGAGGGCTCGATCGAGCCGATCACCGGGCAGGTGTACTGCGACGACGAGCAGGTGCTCAACGGCGCCGCGACCAGCATCACGATCTCGCCGGACCCGCAGGCCACGCCGCTGCCGGAGCCGACCTCCGATCCGATGAACGCCATGCTCGACCCGGCCGCCGACGGCATCCTGGTCACCACCGTCCGCCGCGGCCTGCTGCGCAGCCGGCGCGCCGTCGCTCGGGGGCGCGCGGTGCAGGCGTCGTTCCGGTCGGCGACGGTGCACCACGACGGCATCGCCCACCCGCGCCCGATGGAGAAGTGGGTCTGGTACCGGCACACCGAGGACCTGCGCCTGGCCCGGTGACCGGCGGGGCGCGTCCCAATTTTGCCTAAAATTGGAAATTCCCTTTCCGGACATAAGGGGCATTTCAATTTTGCCTAAAATTGAGATTCCGCGACTCACCGCACCCTGAACTGCGACGACGCGCCGGAGGAGCGTGCTCCGGCAGGCAGGAGTCTCGTCGGAGCCGGCGCTGTCGGGAGCGGTGGCGGCGGTTTCCGCGACTTGCGGGTTCGAGCGGTGCGAAATTCACCAGTAAGTGGCACGATCGGTGGCGATTTCACGCCAAGTCACCCGTTCGCCACCCTCCGGCATTGTCCCGGCCAACTGCGTGGGCAATGGTCAGCACGGACATCGGCGAGACGCCCATGCGGAGGGAAGCCATGACAGGCCACCGATCGTTGCGCGCCACCCTGACCGCCCTACCCCTGGCTGGAATCCTCGGCCTCGCGCTGGCCGTGCCCGCCGGGGCCGAGCCGCCCGGCATCCCGGACCCTGCGACGGCGAAGTCCGAGCTCACGAAGCTGACCGTCGCCCCCGAGGGCTCGATGGACGGCTACAGCCGGGAGAAGTTCCCGCACTGGATCGAGGGCCCGGACAGCTGCAACACCCGCGAGGCGGTGCTCAAGCGCGACGGCAAGGACGTCGAGACCGGCTCGGACTGCTACCCGACCTCCGGCAGCTGGCTCAGCCCGTACGACGGCGAGACCTGGACCCAGCCGTCCGATCTGGACATCGACCACATCGTGCCGCTGGCCGCCGCGTGGCGCTCCGGCGCGGCGGAGTGGACCCAGGACCAGCGCCAGGCGTTCGCCAACGACCTGGAGGGACCGCAGCTGATCGCGGTCACCGACAACGTCAACCAGACGAAGGGCGACCAGACGCCGGACGAGTGGATGCCGCCGCTGGCCGGTTACCACTGCACGTACGCGTCGATGTGGGTCGGCACCAAGCACAAGTACGGCCTGACCGTCACCGACGCGGAGAAGTCGGCGCTGCAGAAGGCCCTCGACGGCTGCTGATCCGCCCGCGGTGCTCCGTGCGGGAGCGGAGCACCGTCCTTGCGCGCCGTTTTCGCGCGAAACCGGCGCGCCCCACGCGTGCCCGCCGCCGTTTTCGCGCGAAAACGGCGGCCGCCCGCCCGGCTCTCGGCAGGACATACTGGGGCAGCCGCGAGGAGGGCCGTTCCATGTCAGACCACGTAGAGCCGGATCGCTCGACCGCACCGGAGCCTGCGGTGCGGCGCTCCGAGGTGACCGCGCCGCCGGGTGGGGTGATGACCGACGAGGTCGGGGTCATCACCGGCGACCTGGAGCTGGCCACCGAATGCGCCGACGGCGACGTCACGGTGTGGGTGCGCTACGCGGGCGCAGCGGAGTGGTACCGGCTCTCGGCGGCCGACTGCCACCTCCACGACCCGCGCGATCACGAAGCCCTGCACAACGCCCTGATCGCGGTCCTGAACCGCCCCGCGGGCTGACGCTCAGCCTGACTTCTCCTCCGGGTGCAGGGGCGGCAGGGCGGCGATCGCCTCGGTCCGGCTGAGGCCGGTGGCCTGCAGGAGGTCCACCGCGATCGAGCGGACCTGCAGCACCACCACCTGCATCGAGAAGTCCCCCTCGCCGAGGAGTTCCACTGTGGACTTCTTGGCGACGGATCTGGCCGCCGCGCGGGTCTGCAGCGGATCGACGCCGCTGGCCAGCTCGTCGCGCAGCAGCACCACGGCGCCCGCCAGCTCCTCCAGGAGCCCCGGTAGCGGGCGCGGCACCGGCTCGCCGTCCCGGAGCGCGGCGAGCGCCCGGCGCGCGAGCACGCGCGTGTTGCGCAGCGCACGGTCGATCGGCGTCGCCGCGGTCTCGTAGCGCTCCAGGTCGCCGCGCCGCCGCCACCGGATGGGCGCGAACCGCGCGATCTCCTGCCCGGCCTCCAGCGCCGCGCGGAGCTCCTCCACGTCATGTTGGCTCTTGCGCGCCTTCGCCAGCACGTCGGCGGCGAGCTCGATGTCCTGCCGCGCCACCGCGTTCCCGACGCCGCGGAGCGCGTCGGCGAGGGCACCGAGCACGAGCCGCCCGTTGCGGTGCGCCACGGCGAGCGGGTTGGCGGGCAGCAGCGCGGCGACGATGAAGCCGACCAGCCCGCCGATCGCGGCGTCGAGCATCCGCGTCAGCCCGCCGGCGGTGGCCGGCGGCAGCAGCGTCGCGACCAGCACCGACGACGACGCGGCCTGCAACACGATCACGACGCCGCTGTCCAGCAGCACTGCGGTGCTCATGGCCAGCGCGACGACCAGCGCGATCTGCCAGCTCCCCGTACCGATGAACGAGATCAGGATGTCGCCGACCCCGACGCCGATGCTGACGCCGACGACGAGTTCCAGGGCGCGCCGCATCCGCTGGCCCAGCGAGACGCCGAGCGAGATGACCGCGGCGATCGGCGCGAAGAACGGCGCCGGGTGGCCGAACACGTGGTGGGCCAGGAACCACGCGAGACCGGCCGCGATCGCGCACTGGGCGATGGGAACTCCGGTGCGCATGAGGCGGCGCAAGCGGCGGACGAGTTCCTCGCGCAGTCGGTGCACGCTCCACATTGTCCGACAGATCGCGGCGCAATCCGAGTGCCGCCGAAGTGATCCTCGCTCGATCTGCGCGCCCCGGTCGCGCAGACCGCCTCCGGGACGCCCCGGCAGGTGTTTCCGCTGGCAACGGGGCCGTGAGTCTTTCGGGCGGCTATGGCAGCCCGAAAGACTCACGGCCCCGTGCTCACCGGCACATGCCAGCGGACATGTCTTGGCTGCCGGTCGCGCCTGCGGCTCAGGCCAGGCCGGTAGCGTCCAGGGAAGCCGGGTCGCTGTCGGCGAGCAGCTGGCGGCAGCGGTCGAACTCGTCGGCCTCGCCGATCGCCCTCGCGGCCTTCGCCAGCGCCGCGATCGAGCGGAGCACGCCCTGGTTCGGGGCGTGCCGCCACGGCACCGGGCCGAAGCCCTTCCAGCCGGCCTTGCGCAGCGCGTCCAGGCCGCGGTGGTAGCCGGTGCGGGCGTAGGCGTAGGCGGCGATGGTCTCGTCGGCGTCGAGCGCGGCCTCCGCGAGCGTGGCCCACGCGGCGCTGAAGGTGGGGTGGTGCGCAGCGACCTCGGCCGGGTCGGTGCCGGCGGCCAGCTCGCCCTGCGCGGCCTCGTTCTCCGGCAGCAGGGTCTCCGGCGGTTCCAACAGGTTCCTCGTCATGCCCCAATCCTTCCAGGTACGACGACGGCCCGTCCGCCACCAGGCGAACGGGCCGTCGTAGTCGCAAGGGATGCCGACTTCTCACGAAATCGCGCGCCCTCCGGGTGAAGAGATCAGCCGGCCAGCATGCGGCCCGCGGACTTCAGGTTCTCGCATGCGTGGGCGACGCGGGCCGCCATCGCCTGCTCGGCGACCTTCAGGTAGCTGCGCGGGTCGTAGGCCTTCTTGTTGCCGACCTCGCCGTCGATCTTCAGCACGCCGTCGTAGTTCTTGAACATGTGGTCCGCGACGGGCCGGGTGAAGGCGTACTGGGTGTCGGTGTCGATGTTCATCTTCACCACGCCGTAGGAGACCGCCTCGTGGATCTCCTCCAGCAGCGAGCCGGAGCCGCCGTGGAAGACCAGGTCGAACGGCTTCGAGCCGGCCGGCAGGCCGAGCTTCTCCGTCACCACGTCCTGACCCTGCTTGAGGATCTCCGGGCGCAGCTTGACGTTGCCCGGCTTGTAGACGCCGTGCACGTTGCCGAACGTGGCGGCCAGCAGGTAGCGGCCCTTCTCGCCGCTGCCGAGGGCGTCCACGGTCTTCTCGTAGTCGCCGGGCGCGGTGTAGAGCTTCTCGTTGATGTCGTTGGCGACGCCGTCCTCCTCGCCGCCGACGACGCCGACCTCCAGCTCCAGGATGATCTTGGCCTTGGCGGTGGCGGCCAGCAGTTCCTGGGCGATCTCCAGGTTCTCGTCCAGGTCGATGGCCGAGCCGTCCCACATGTGCGACTGGAACAGCGGGTTCTCGCCGCGGTCGACCCGCTCCTGGCTGATCTGGATCAGCGGCCGGACGAAGCCGTCCAGCTTGTCCTTCGGGCAGTGGTCGGTGTGCAGCGCGATGTTCACCGGGTACTTCGCGGCCACCACGTGCGCGAACTCGGCCAGCGCCGTCGCGCCGGTGACCATGTCCTTGACCTTGGTGCCGGAGGCGAACTCGGCGCCACCGGTCGAGAACTGGATGATGCCGTCACTCTCGGCCTCGGCGAACCCGCGCAGCGCCGCGTTGAGCGTCTCCGACGAGGTCACGTTGATGGCCGGGTAGGCGAATTCGCCCGCCTTCGCCCGGTCCAGCATCTCCGCGTAGACCTCGGGGGTCGCGATGGGCATCGGTCGTCCTCCTCGGGGGTGGAGTTTGGTCTTGGTGACGGGAAGTCGCGCAGCATCCTACGAGCTCATACCCGTTGTCAGCGGGCCCGTTCGGCCCGGTGCCACACTTTCGCGTCACAGTGCCCCAGACGGGGCTGTCTTGGAAAGCCGGTGACAGGATTCAGAACGGGACGAATCCTGTGGACATCCTCACACGCTGCAGGTTCGGCGGCCAGGGAGCCCGCCGATTCGATCTTGGTGGCGGCGGTCAGGCCCAGGCGCCGGTGAGCAGGTTCCACTCGCGGACGGTGGTCTTGGCGATCACGCCGGCCTCCGTGTAGGGGTCCGCGGCGAGGACCCCGCCGAGCTCGTCGGCGTCGGCGGTCTCGTAGATCAGCTGGGCGCCGAGGTTGTCGGCGAACGGGCCGCCGGCCAGCAGCACGCCGCGCTCGGCGAGTCCGCGGCAGTACTCCCGGTGCGCGGGCCGCACCTCGAGGCGGCGCGCCTCGTCTTCGCCGTACACCAGCTCGACCACGAACTTGGCCATGTTCCCGACACCTCCGCTGCAGATCACCGATCGATATCGACGCTACCCGGTCGTGTTATCCGCGCCAGTGGCCAGCCGGTAGGTTGTTCGATCATGGCCGGTGATTCGCACAGCACCGAACGGAGCGTGGAGCAGACCCTCGGACACCTGCGCGCGCTGGACAGCGCGGCGGTGGACACCACGGCGCAACCGCTGACCCTGGAAGACCTGTACCGCCAACAGCGCATGCGGATGGTGCGGCTGGCGATCCTGCTGGTCGACGACCCGGCGACGGCCGAGGACGTGGTGCAGGAGGCGTTCACCGGGCTGTACCGGAACTGGGCCGGGCTGCGCGACGCGCGCGCCGCGATCGGGTACCTGCGCACCGCGGTCGTCAACGGCAGCCGCTCGGTGCTGCGGCGCCGCAAGACGGCCCGCGAGTACCAGCCGCCGCACCAAGCCGACGCCCGTTCGGCCGAATCGCTGGCGATGTTGACGGCCGAGCACCAGGCGGTCGTGGAGTCGCTGGGCAAGCTGCCGCGGCGGCAGCGCGAGGTGCTGGTGCTGCGGTACTACGGGAACCTCACGGAAGCGGAGATCGCCGAGGCCACGGGCGTTTCGAAGGGCACCGTGAAGTCGACCGCGAGCCGCGGCCTGGAGGCCCTGCAGAAGCTGATGGGCAACTGATCGACGGGGAAGTCCGCGAAATCCCAGTCGAACGACACACCGATTTGGTGTAGACCATTAGGTGGCTGGTAGCGGAGGATCGTCGGCGTGACCGCACACGCCATCGCCGTAGACGTCGGCGGTACCGACATGAAGGCCGCCCTGGTGGCCGTCGGCCGCGATACCGCCCGGCAGTTGCGCCATGCGCGCCGCCCGACCCCGCGCGGCTCGGACGGCGCAGCGACCGTCGACCTCGTGGTCGAAGCCGTTGCCGAGCTGGTGTCCGAACTGCGCTCCGGCGCGGACTCGGTGGACGCCGTCGGCGTCGTGATGCCCGGTGTGGTCGACGAGGCGCGCGGTGTCGGAGTGTTCTCCGCGAACCTCGGTTGGCGGGACGTGCCGCTGCGCGACCGGCTCGCCGCCCGCATCGACCTGCCACTGGCCTTCGGCCACGACGTCCGCGCCAGCGGGCTCGCCGAGGCACGCCTGGGCGCCGCCCGCGGCATGCGCGACGTGGTCGTGGTGCCGATCGGCACCGGGATCGCCGCGGCGCTGGTGCTCGACGGCCGGCTCTACTCCGGCAGCGGCTTCGCCGGCGAGATCGGGCACATCGACGTCGGGCACGGCGAGCCGTGCGGCTGCGGTAGCAACGGCTGCGTCGAGGCCATGGCGTCGTCGGCCGCGGTCGCCCGCCGCTACCGGGCGCGGACGGGTCGGGACGTCTCGGGCGCCGACGTCGCCGCCGCGGTGCGGACCGGCGATCCGGACGCCCAGGCGGTTTGGCAGGACGCGATCGACGCACTGGCCAGGGGGTTGCTGGTGCTCATGACGGTCGCAGCGCCCGAGTGCGTCGTGCTCGGCGGTGGGTTCGCGCAGGCCGGCGATTTGCTCGTCGACCCGCTGCGCGCCCGGTTGGACGGCATGCTGGCGGCATACCACCGCCGCCCCCACCTCAAATTGGCCGAGCTCGGTGACACCGCGGGCTGCCTCGGTGCGGCGCTGCTGGCGACGGAAGGGTTGAAAACAACGTGAACGCTCCCGAACTGATCCTCGCCGGTGGGCAGGTCGTCACCGCCGACGGAGTGCTGGACCGCGGTTGGGTCCGGGTCTCCGGCGGCCAGATCGCCGCGGTCGGCAGCGGCCCCGCGCCGGACGGTCCCGCCGTCGACCTGGCCGGCCGGTGGCTGGTGCCCGGCTTCGTGGACATCCACTGCCACGGCGGTGGCGGCGGCTCCTTCACCGGCATCGAGCTCGACCAGTCGCACGCCGCGATCAACACCCACCGCGTGCACGGCACGACGACGATGCTGGCCAGCCTCGTGTCGGCGCCGCTGCCCGACCTCGCCAAGCAGATCAGCGCGCTCAGCGAACTGGTCGTCGACGGCGCGCTGGCGGGCATCCACCTGGAAGGGCCGTTCCTGTCGGCGGCGCGCTGCGGCGCGCACGACCCGGCGATCCTCCGCCCGCCGGAGGCCGCGGCCGTCCAGCAACTGCTGGACGCGGGGCGGGGCGCGGTCCGGATGATCACGCTGGCGCCGGAGCTGCCGGAGTCGTCGAGCGCCATCCGGCGGCTGGTCGACCAGGGCGTGATCGCCGCCGTCGGGCACACCGACGCCGTGCTGGACCAGGTGGTGCCTGCGGTGGAGGCGGGCGCGACGGTCGCCACGCACCTGTTCAACGCGATGCGCCCGCTGCACCACCGGGAGCCGGGCCCGATCGGCGTCCTGCTGGAGGACGAGCGGGTGACCGTCGAGCTCATCTGCGACCTGGTGCACCTGCACCCGGCGGTGGTGAAGCTGGCCGCCTCGCACGCGGGCACCGGGCGGACCGTGCTGGTCACCGACGCGATCAGCGCGACCGAAGCGGGCGATGGCACCTACGAGCTGGGCAAGCTGCCGGTCACGGTGACCGACGGCGAGCCGCGGCTCGCGGACGGCTCGCTGGCGGGCAGCACGCTGACCATGGACGTGGCGTTCCGGAACCTGGTCCGCAGCTGCGGCCTGACGGTGCCGGCGGCGGTGGCGGCGTCCTCGACGAAGCCGGCGCAGCTGCTCGGCCTCGGCGACCGGATCGGCGAGATCCGCCAGGGTCTCGCGGCGGACCTGGTCGTGCTGAACGCCGACCTGAAGCTGGACGCGGTCATGAAGGACGGCACCTGGGTAACCGACCCGAGCTGAGCACCGCGCCGAGGGTCGGTCCGCAATTTCAATGGAAATCGAAGGTCCGATTTCCATTGAAATTGCGGAAGTTGTCCACAGCTGGCCGAAGTTGTCCACAGGGGTTCGGTGTGTCGTGACGTGACACGCCGACAGTGCGCAACTTCCGTTGAAATTGCGGACGGCCCGGCGAAGTCCCAGCTCCGTCGCTCCGCCGGGCCCCTCGCTTACGCTCGGGGGGTGACCCGACCCGACCCAGCACACCTCCTGTCGGCGGCGCTGCGCGCCCAGGCCGGGGGTAGCCCCGGCACGGCTCCGCAGCCTCCGCCCGCTCCGCCGCGCAAGCGCCTCCCGGTGGTCGGCGTGCTGTTGTTCGCGCTGATCGTCGGGCTCCTGGCCGGATCCATCGCCGCAGCGCTCACGCTGTTCCCCGTGGCGATCTGAGCCGATACACACTTCCGGGTGATCATGGGATTGCCCAGCGTGTTCGGCGGGCTTGCTCGCCCGGGGGTTGGCGCGGGGGCGGTCACGGTACCGTTGGCAAGCGTGACGACCGAATTGCCCGCGATTGTCGACGCCGCCGCGAACACTCCCGCGCTCGCCCTGCTGCCGGACTGGCTCGATCCGGAGCACATCATCCAGTCGATGGGGCCGTTCGCCCTGATCGGCGTTTGCCTGATCATCTTCGCCGAGTGCGGCCTGCTCATCGGGTTCTTCTTGCCCGGTGACTCCCTGCTGTTCGTGACGGGCCTGTTCGTCGCCACCGGCGCGATCGACACCCCGATCTGGCTGGTGTGCGCGCTGCTGGCGGTGTGCGCGTTCGTGGGCAACGTGACCGGGTATTGGATCGGCCGCAAGGTCGGGCCGTCGATGTTCAGCAAGCCCGACTCGAAGCTGTTCAAGAAGGAGCACGTGGACAAGACCCACGAGTTCTTCGAGAAGTACGGGGCGCGCGCGATCATCCTGGCCCGGTTCGTGCCGATCGTGCGGACCTTCATCACCGCCGTCGCGGGCGTCGCGCAGATGGACCAGAAGAAGTTCTTCAGCTACTCCGCGGTCGGCGGCATCGCGTGGACCGTCAGCATGACGGTGCTCGGCTTCTTCCTCGGCAACATCCCGTGGATCAGGAACAACCTCGAAGCGATGGCCATCCTGATCGTGCTGGTCTCGGTCGTCCCGATCATCATCGAATACCTGAAGAGCCGCCGCGAGAAGGCCCGCGGCGCCGCGAGCTGACGAGTCGCCACCTTCGCGCGGATCCGGTTCTCCGGATCCGCGCGAACTGCTTTTGCGGGCCGGATCAGGCCTCGCCGTAGCGCGCGGCGATGTCCTCGGAGCTGGCCCACCGGCTGTAGGTGGGCTCCTGCGGCCAGCCCTCGGGCGAGTCCTGCCACTCCTCCCGCCGCCCGTACGGCAGCAGGTCGATCAGCGCGAAGGTGTAGCTGAGCTGCTCGGTCCCGCGGCCGTTGGTGTGCCAGGTGCGGTAGACGGTGTCGCCGTCGCGCAGGAACACGTTGACGGCGAAGCCTCCGTCGGGCGGCGCGCCGACGTCGGAGCCGAACGAGCTGTTCGCCGTGGAGTACCAGGCCATCTTGTTCCCGACCCGCCGCTTGTAGGCGAGCGCCTCGTCGATCGGGCCCTGGGTGACGACGACGAACCGGGCGTCGTAGTTGCGCAGGAACTCCAGCCGGGTGAACTGCGCGGTGAACCCGGTGCAGCCCGAGCACTGCCATTCCTTGCCGGCGAACCACATGTGGTTGTAGACGATCAGCTGCGACGCGCCGTCGAAGACGTCCGCCAGCCGGACCGGCCCCTCCTCGCCTTCGAGGGTGTAGTCGGGCATCTCGACCATCGGCATGCGGCGGCGCTGCGCGGCGATCGCGTCGAGCTCCCGGGTCGCGGCCTTCTCCCGGGCGCGCAGCTCGTCGAGCCGGCGCTGCCAGGTTTCGGCGTCGACGACGGGCGGTAGGACGTTGGTGGTCATGAGTTCCCCCCAACCGGTCAGGGTCTGCTCGCGGTACACCGGAACAGACCCCGCCAGGCCGGAGAACTCATCGGTGAGCGCCGCTGATCACCAGGCGTCGGCGAGATCGGCGTGCTGCTCGACCCAGGTGTGCATCACGACGCCCGCCGCGACCCCGGCGTTGATCGAGCGGGTCGACCCGAACTGCGCGATCGACACCACCAGGTCCGCGCCGAGTCGCGAGTCCTCCCGCAGGCCGGGGCCCTCCTGGCCGAACAGCAGCACGCAGCGGCGGGGCAACGCCGTCCGCTCGATCGGCACCGCGCCCGCGGTGTTGTCCACCGCCACCAGCGCCAGGTCGTGCTCGGTCGCGTAGCCGCGCAGCGACTCCAGGTCCGGGTGGTGGTGGATGTGCTGGTACCGGTCGGTGACCATCGCGCCGCGCCGGTTCCACCGCCGCCGGCCCACGATGTGCACGGCCTTCGCGGCGAAGGCGTTGGCGGTGCGCACCACCGTGCCGATGTTGTGGTCGTGCTGGAAGTTCTCGATGGCCACGTGGAAGTCATGTCGCCGCAGGTCCAGGTCGGCGACGATCGCCTCGCGCCGCCAGTACCGGTAGTGGTCCACGACGTTGCGCCGGTCACCGTGCTCCAGCAGCTCCGGGTCGTAGCGCTCGTCCGCCGGCCACGGGCCCGGCCAGGGCCCGACGCCGACGGTGGTGCCCCACTCGGTGGGACCGAGCTCCTCGCTCACGCCAACCCGAGGTCGGCCAGGCCCAGCAGCGAGCGGTACGGCAGCCCGGCCGCCTCGATGGCCTCGCGCGCGCCGGTGTCGCGGTCGACCACGGTGGCCACGCCGACGATCTCGGCGTCGGCCGCGCGCAGCGCCTCGACGGCGGTGAGGACGCTGCCGCCGGTGGTGGAGGTGTCCTCGACGGCGAGCACCCGGCGCCCGGTGACGCTGGGGCCCTCGATCAGCCGCTGCATGCCGTGCGTCTTGGTGCTCTTGCGGACGACGAAGGAGTCCAGCCCGGGGCCTTCGGCGTGCATCATCGCGGTGGCGACGGGGTCCGCGCCGAGGGTGAGGCCGCCGACGGCGACGTAGTCCCAGTCGGCGGTGAGCTGGCGCAGCAGCGTGCCGATCAGCGGCGCCGCCTGGTGGTGCAGCGTCGCTCGGCGGAGATCGACGTAGTAGTCGGCTTCCTTGCCGGAGGAGAGGGTGACCCGACCGTGCACGACGGCGAGCTCCCGGACCAGGCGGGCGAGCTCGGTGCGCTGCTGTTCATCCACTTTGACCACGAGTTTTCAGCATACCGGCCGGGTACCGGGCCACTTCCGCGACGGGGTCCGTGAGCGTTTCGGAGCGCTATTGCACCCCAAAAGCGCTCACGGCCCGACGCCCTTCGAATGCTCAGGTGCGGCCCGGGACGGTGCGCTTCACGATCATCCGCTGGAGCTTCTGCGGCACCAGCCGGCCGATGGCGACCAGCGCCTTGTACTGCACGCCCGGCACCGACACGCTCTTGCCCTGGCGCAGGTCGGCCAGCGCCGCGTGCACCACCTGGTCGGCCTGCAGCCAGAACGCCCTGGGCAGGCGGCCCATCTCCAGCCCGGCCCGCTGGTGGAACTCGGTCTGCGTGAAGCCCGGGCACAGCGCCATGACCCGCACCCCGGTGCCGGTCAGCGACACCGACAGGCCCTCGGAGAAGGCGGTCACGTAGGCCTTGGTCGCCCCGTAGGTGGAGCCGGCGACCGGGAAGAAGCCGGCGACGCTGGACACGTTGATCACGTCGCCCTGGCCGCGCTCCCGCATCCCGCGCACCGCAGCGTGGGTCAGCGCCAGCACGGCGGCGACGTTGACGTCCAGCTGCCGCTGCAGCTCGGCGGCGGTGGTGTCCCAGAACGCCCCGGCCGTGCCGAACCCGGCGTTGTTGACCAGCAGGTCGACCGGCCGGTCGGGGTCGGCGAGGCGCCGCTCGACCTCGGCGCGCTGCTCGGGGTCGGCGAGGTCCGCCGGGAGCACCTCGACCCGGACGCCGTGCCGGGCCTGCAGGCGATCGGCGAGTTCGGCGAGCCGTCCGGCGTCGCGGGCCACCAGGACCATGTCGTGGCCCTCGGCGGCGAGTCGGCGGGAGAAGGCGCGCCCGATGCCCGCGGTGGCGCCGGTGACGAGTGCGGTAGCCATGGCCCGAACCTACCGAAGAGTTCGCCCGCCGCGACCACCCGCCGGGGTCCCCGCAATTTCCATTGAAATCGAACCTTCGATTTCAATGGAAATTGCGGACTCCCGAGGTCAGCGCGAGCGTTCCGACGGCTCCGGCTCGGCGTCGACGAGCTCGTCGTCCTCCACCGCGGCGTCGGCGCCGTCGCCCTCGTTCGGGTCGGTGTCGAAGGGGTCGATCAGGTCCGCGAGTTCGCCGAGGTCGCGCAGCAGCCGCTCCAGGCGCGCCGGGTCGGCGTCGTCGGGGTGCAGCGCCGCGAGCACCCAGTCGTTCTCCAGCCACACCACCGTGACGTCGTGGCCGATCTCCTCGGTGGCGTCCACCAGGTCCGGCGTCACCAGCGGCCGGGCCGCCGCCACCTCGGTGACGAACGCGTACCGCGAGCCGACCGGGCCGAGCAGGTCCAGCGCGGAGTCCTGCGGCACCGGGACGTCGGGCAGCCACAGCTCGATGGTGGCCGGGGCGGACCGGCGGCAGCGGATGGCGGCCAGCACCGCGGCCGCCTTGCCGTTGACGTCGAGGTCGAGGACGTACACCTGGCGCCGCCCGTCGGCGGTGAACGTGGACCCGGCCACCACGTCGGTGGCCGTCACTCCGCCGAACTGGGCCAGCACGCCGCGCTCCCACCTGGTCGGCAGGACCTGGTCCACCTCGGCGAACTGCCAGCCGCGCAGCGCGGCCCAACGGCGTCGCTCGCGGTTGTTCGACGCGCGCTGGGATCGGTCGGCGATCAGCAGCACGACGCCCGCACCGATGGCGACGACGGCGATGACGAACCAGAGCCACGCAGGTATGCCCACACAGCGCAGGGTAGTCCGATCATCGCCGAACACGAAGATCACCTGGGCATCCGGTGCGGAACCGCTCCATCGGCTGATATTGACCTGGGAAAACACGTCACGGAAAGGTGGGGGGGGGGGGGGGGGGGGCGGAGGCAACCCCCCCCCAAGGGGTTTGGCCCCCGACGGCTTGGCCAACCCATCCCAGGACCCCCCCACGGCCGCGAAGGCGTCTGGATCTCCCC